>CBDULQ010000112.1:0-11695 GCA_965368115.1 uncultured Gammaproteobacteria bacterium
GGAATAATTCAGTCCCCTGCAGTGTTTACCCTGTGTACACTTTTTTTATGAGGACTCAAAATGAAAGCTAACAAACCGCGAGCTGGCGGCATATTACTCATCGGTGGCCTGCTGATTTCGGCAGTCGCAAACGCTGGAAGCATGGTCAAACCGGCACCGAACGGCATTGAATTACCCAAAGACTATAAAGACTGGCGTGTCATCTCCGTATCGCACCGCACCGATCACAAATCCATGCGCGCTATTCTCGGTAACGACATCGCCGTGAAAGCGGCCCGTGAAGGCAATACCAATCCCTGGCCCAAGGGCGCTATTCTCGGCAAGGTGGTCTGGAAGGAAACGCGTGAAGAACACTGGGAACCGGCTGTCGCGCCTGGCGAGTTCATTCATGCCGAATTCATGTTCAAGGACCCGGTCAAATATAAATCCACCGGCGGCTGGGGGTATGCACGCTGGGTCGGCACCGATCAGAAACCCTACGGCAAAGATGCGGATTTTGCCCAGGAATGCGTGGCCTGTCATACTCCGGTCAAGGATCAGGACTGGGTCTTCACCAAACCGGCGATTTTCCCCTAGGGTCTGTTCACACTATGTAAACAGACCCTGAGTGACTCACATTGTCATAGTGTGTTTGCACCCCGGTTATGGTTCACGTTCACCATGCCGGGGTGTCTTTTAAAAAACCGGGACAGGTATGAAAAAATTTGAATCAGAACTGGTGGAGCAGATTCCGCGGCTGCGCCGTTACGCACGCGCGCTCACCGGCACCACTCATGGCGCGGATGACCTGGTACAGGACACACTGGAGCGCGCCTTGCAGAAACAACAGTTATGGCATCGTGGCAGCCGGCTACGTCCATGGCTGTTTACCATCATGCATAACCTGTTCATCAACCAGGTACGGCGCACATCCAGCCAGCCGGTCACCCAGGACCTGGACGAAAATATTCGTGACAACGGCAGCAGTCCGGAGTCACAATGGTCATTTCAGCATCTGCAGACCAGCATTGCGACACTGCCGGATGAGCAAAAGCAGGTCTTTCTATTAGTATCGCTGGAAGGCTTTGCTTATGAGGAAGTCGCAAAAATTATGGATATACCCGTCGGTACGGTCATGTCCAGATTATCGCGCGCCCGTGACAGGTTGCGTCAGTTATTGAGTGAGCAACAGCAAACTCGGTTGCGGAGGATCAAGTAATGAGTAATGACAAATCTGTAAACGATACCGAGCTGAATGCCTATCTCGATAACCAGCTGGACGAAACCCAGCGCCGGGAGATCGAACACGATCTGCGCGACGACGATGCCGCGCGCGATAAACTCAGGGACTACGATGAAATCAACCGCACCCTGCACCAGATGTACGACCCGGTGCTGGAGGAAACCATTCCCGACCGCCTGGTCAGGACAGGTGCTCGACGTTCACGCATCCGGGCACTGGCCGCCTCGGTACTGCTGTTCATGTTCGGCGGAATGTTCGGCTGGCAGCTGCAATTGCAGCTCGCCGACAATCACGCCGTTCCGTCCGCCACCGAAATCAATCTGGTACAGCCAGCCATGTTCGCCCATTCCGTGTATGCAGTCGAGGTTGCCCACCCGGTCGAAATCGATGCTTCACAGCACGAGCATCTCAACCGTTGGTTATCCAAACGATTGAAAACCACGCTGAATGCGCCCAACCTGACCGATTCCGGTTACCAGTTGATTGGCGGTCGCCTGCTGCCCTCGACACAGGATCGCATGGCGGCTCAATACATGTATGAAAATGCCACCGGCAATCGAATTACGTTATATGTACGACGCGGTGACTGGGGCGCATCACAGCCACTCAATCATGAACAGAAAAACGGTTACTCGATGTTTTACTGGATCGACGACGATCTGGGTTATGCGCTGACCAGCGATCTGCACAGTTCGCAACAGCAGGACCTGGCCCGTGAAGTGTATAAACAGATGAGTATCGACTCGGTTAAAATCTAGTCGCGGCGGGAAAAAGAAAGGCTACTCGATGCGCGCCTGAATCTCGTTCCAGAGGTGCAGATAAGCCTGGGCGGCACGACTGCCGGCGGCGTAACAGAACAGCGGCTGACGACTGACGCCCATGCGCTCGACTTCACTGGCATAAGGCACATCGCTGTGCAACATGTCGATGTTGAGTTGCGGTGGATTTTCCAGAATCAGCCGATGCATGGATTTGCGTCGGTCCGCCATGGAGAAAAAGCTCATCAACCGGGGCTGACGGAAATCATGTTCAGCACAAAAACCAATCACCTGTTCCAGGGTACGCAGCGATAACACGGTCGGTATGGTCGGCACCAGGACGATATCGCTGGCATAGAACACCGCCTCGGTCATCAGTGAAACGCTGGGCGGACAATCGAGAAAGACATAGTCGTATTCATCTTCCAGCGACTTCAGCAGTTTGCGCAATTTTTTCTTTGGCTTGCCGGTCTCGTCCAGCAACAGATCCATATTGCGATAGGAGAAATCTGCAGGGATCACATCCAGGTTATCGTAATCGCTGCCCTTGATGTAATCATCCAGTTCCGATTTTTTCGCCATCAGTTTGTTCACACCACCCTTGATGCGCGGTTTGATACGATAGTAAAAACTCGCCGCACCCTGCGGGTCCAGATCCCATAACAGGGTTCGTTCGCCCTGGGTTGCCGCCAGATAGGCCAGGTTCACAGCAGTGGAGGTTTTACCCACCCCGCCCTTGATGTTGTAACAGGCAAGAATAATCATGCTTTCTCCTGCGCTGCGCCGAACAGGGACTGCCAGATTTTATGATTGTCCGCTGCGGCAAACTGACTGAAACTGTCCGCGTACTGTTTACGCAATGCTTTTTTTCCAGCCAGGAAATGCCTGTTCAACTGGTTCATGGCGCGATCGGTCGCTTCGTTGAGCAGTCCTTCCTCACGCATCTGTTCACGGATGTGATTGATGGATTCCACCTGCACCGACAAATCCTGGAAATCACCGAGAATGTTCTGCAGATTTTTCAGCGAACGAATTAGCGATTTCATTTTTTTCTTCGCATACAGATCGGTAAAGAATTCCAGCAGGTAACGCAGCTTCTTGCAGGTAATGCGTAATTTGTGCAGCTTCTCGTCTGCACTTTTTGCATTGATCTTACCACCCTGGCGAATAACTTTCTGGTAGGCCTGCCAGATGTAATGATCGGCCGTCTGCCCCACCGGTACCATGGCGTTATCGAGCGAACTACGCTGCGGCACCGGCGACTGCAGAAATTTTTCCCAGCCATCCAGCAGCTGGCGATGACGAGCGGACTTCAGGTGTTTCACCAGCGCTTTGTGTTCCAGTTGCAGATGCGCCTGCAGGAAAGCCCGCATGGGCTCCAGGTCATTACGCATGGTTTCCGGCAACTGTTGTTGATAGTCGGGGAATTTCAGCAGGTAGACATGCATATCCCGTGTCGGCCCGGTGATCGAACCCAGCCATTTGAAACCGCTATTGAAACGATCCACCACCTGCTGTGGAAAGACCTGTTTGATCAAACTCAGGGCTGATCGGGTGCGACGTACCGCAACCCGGTAGTCGTGGAGAAACTCGCTGTCGATATCTTCGATGGTGCCCTGCAGATTATTACGCATGGCTTGCAACGAAGGTATCAGAATATGTTTCATCGCCAGGTCGGTGCGCATCTGCGCATCGATGTCGACCGTAACACCAGCGATATCCTGTTGCGGGTCCAGTCCGAGGTGCTCCAGTACCAGGCGGTGTATATTCCCATCCGCCGGCGTCAGCTGATATTGATCCCGCAAAAACTGGCTGATCTGTTCGACCGGTGCACGATAACCACGCACCGGCAACAGCTGAAGACGTTTACCGAGGTCCCGACTGCGCCCCTTGTCGAGCGGCAGACGATACTCGTCGATGCGGATCAACAGCCGGGTTTTTTCGTCCTGATCCAGATAACGCAGAGTGTGGCGTCGAATCAGCAATGTCGCGCGCGTCATCAGGGCACGAATATTCAACATGGCCGCCAGTCGACGCCGGAACACGGTCGACTGTACAGCGTCGGCAAAATGCGGCCATTGCTGCTGACTGACGCTACGTGTTGCGGCCTCGCTTTTCAGGCCCTGCAGGTTCAGTTGATACACATCGTCATAGTGTTCGACAAAATATCGATAACCCGACTGATACAGCAACCAGTCAAAGCTGTCCTGATAGACGCGCTGCAATTTGATCGGCGCTTCTTCTCGAATCGGGAATTGAGTGCTGAGTCTACGCTTCAGATCGGCCAGTTTAATCTGGCGAGGAATGACAAATTCGACGGGCATGTACACAGTTCCAACAGCATTGATCGGGATGCTAACAGAAAAAAATTACAAAGGCGCGTATGTCATTAAAATGTCATATTTATGTCATAAAAGTCTTGCGACATATCGATTCAGCGCCCCTGCTCGCGGGAAAACGCCCGCAGCAATTCGAGCATGGCTTCATCGTCGATGTATTCGGACAGCTGTTCCACACTCACCCACTTGCGTTGTCTCCAGGACTCGGACCAGTCGCTGTCGTCCAGTTGCTCGGTCACCCGCATACTGAAAACGCTGACCTGGCACACAGCCCCCCATTTCGGATAACGCAGTTGTCCGATGCCCTGCTCATCCAGCTCACCCCGTACACCCGCCTCTTCCAGTGCTTCCCGGGCCGCGGATGCAGCGGCACCCAGTTCGGTATCGACAATGCCCTTGGGAATGGTCCAGCGTTTGCCCTTACGCGAGGTGACAAGAAGAATCTTCAGTGCCTGTTGCTGCAGCTGATAAGGCACCACGGCCGACTGGGTATAGTAGTGGGCGGGCCGCTCCCGATATTCGACACCCTGCGCCGTCTGCATGGGAAACTTCTCCGCCAGGGACCGCGGTCGGGTGATACTCAACAGCGTGGCACTGTCGTCATCCAGTTGCGACCAGGTTCCATCGATACCCAGGTGTGCAAGGGTCGCGGTGGGCAGCAGTTTCCCATCCTCCGGTATATCGATGATCGGACACAGATGGATCAGCAGATGCTCCAGTCCCGGATTGTGCCCGACCATGAGCACCCGTCGCGCCTCATCGCCCAGTTCGCGCAGCACGTCGAGCAACTGCTCCGCCGATGCTTCGTAGATGCGCTCATCGATGCGAATCCGCGAGTAAGGCCAGCCGATGGCGTCGCAGACTTTCTGCGCCGTGCCGAGGGCCCTCTGTGCCGGCGAACTGAGCAGGGTATCCGGCAGCAGGTTCTGCTCCACCAGCCACAATCCCATGCGCGTGGCGTTTTTACGGCCACGCCCCCTGAGCGGCCGCTGTTCATCCGGCACCCCTGCGGGCCAGTCGGATTTTCCATGGCGCAGCAATAATAGCTCGTTGTTTTTATTAGTCATTCTCGTCTCGCCCGCTTGCTCTATGAGTGTATAATGGCGGTTTATTGCGATTTTAATCTACACGCTCGGCCCGGATCGAGCCAAACCTGTACAGGGTACTGACTATGTCTGATAAACCAAAAGTCCTTCTTGAGACGAATCATGGAAACATCACTATCGAACTGGATGCGGAAAAAGCGCCGATCACCACGGAAAACTTCGTCAGCTACGTGAAGGACGCTTTTTACGACCTGACCACCTTCCATCGCGTGATTCCCAATTTCATGATCCAGGGCGGCGGTTTCATGGAAGACATGATGCAGAAAGCCACCCACGACCCGATCAAGAACGAAGCCGACAACGGCCTGCCCAACAAACGCGGCAGCATCGCCATGGCCCGTACGCCGGACCCGGATTCAGCCAGTTCGCAGTTTTTCATCAACCTGCGCGACAATGATTTCCTCAACTACACCGCACCCACTTCCCAGGGCTGGGGCTATGCCGTATTCGGCGAAGTCACCGAAGGTATGGACGTGGTCGACAGCATCGCCCAGGTAGCGACCACCAACAAGATGGGTCACGGCGACGTGCCGGTTGAACCGGTCATCATCAACAAGGCCAGCCTGCTCTAACATCCTATCGTGGTGAGCGACTGCCTGTTCATTTCCGATCTGCACCTGGCTCCGGAACGGCCGCAGATCATTCAGCTCTACCTGCGTTTCCTGCAGGAAAAAGCGCGTCATGCCCGCCAGCTGTACATACTCGGCGACTTCGTCGAGTACTGGCTGGGCGATGACGATCCGGCGCCGGGATTGCAGGATGTATTCGATACCATGCATCAACTGTCGTCCAATGGACTGCATATTTACATGATGCACGGCAACCGGGATTTTCTGATCGGTGAACAACTGGCGCAGCGCTGCGGCTTTGAATTACTCGACGATCCCAGCGTCATCCGTGTAAAGGACGAACCGGTGCTGTTATTGCACGGCGATACCCTGTGCACCGATGATGTGGAATACCAGGAACTCAGACTGATGTTGCGCAATCCCGCCTGGCAACAGGCGTTTCTCGCCAAACCCATCGCAGAACGTACGGCGATGGCGCAGGCATTGCGCGAAAAAAGCAAAGTGGAAACCGCAGCGAAAGCCGCGGACATTATGGATGTAAACGAAGACGAAGTGGCGCAGGCATTTCGCGATCACCGGTGTCGTTTGATGATTCACGGCCACACACACCGCCCCGCCATACATACTTTAAAGGTCGATGATCAAGCCGCAACACGCGTCGTTCTAGGCGACTGGTATAGCCACGGCAGCTATCTGCAATTCAATGGCGTCGACGATTTCGAACTGTGTCGTTTCGAGTAAACGATTACTCGCTGTAGGGATGATACTCACTATAATCCAGCGGTAACTGGAACAGGTCGTCGTCCACTTCAGCATCTTCATAATTGGTGAGCAGTCGTGCATAACCTCGACTGTGCCAGATCTGGATCGGCAATCCCCGGGCATAGTATTCACCACCGTTGTATACCTGGTCGGCCAGGAAACAGGGTGTGTGCATTTCTTTCGGTGTGTTGTTCAGCGAGCGCACCAGTTGCCCGGACAATACCTGTTGATACTGCTGTAACAACGCCATGCGTTGCGGGAACAGGCCCGGCACGTATTGCACATCGGTACAGATTTTTCGGTCACCTCGAACTCGATAATGATGCACGGTTTTGCCCGCCACCTGGGGCGCATCGTGCATGGCTTTTTCCGAAACCTCGTGTTTGAACTCGAATTTCGGCGCCTGCCAGTCCTCGTGTTCGATGACCATCAGGGTACGGTCGTAATGATTCACGCTATAGATTTTTTTCTTTGCCGCGTCGAACAGTACATAGTTGTCATCCTTACCGCCCTCGTCGATGCGAATAAACTGATCACCGACCAGGTAACGCATATGACTCGGGGCGGTGCCGCTTTCCTTTTCGTCATACCAGAAGATGGTTACCGGCGTCTTCGCGCTGGCAGTCACGGAATAACACAACAGAATTGTAGTGAGTAAAAATTGTTTCATGTATCCAGCTCCAGTGCGTTCAGGTCAGCCAGTTCCTGCTCGGTGAAACCGGCCTGGATGCGCACCACTTCGTCAAACGGGCCGCGCAGTTTACCTTTCATGTAATCCTGAATCAGTGATTTAAAGGTTGCGCGCGCATCCAGTCCACGTTGCTCGCACAGATGACGAAACCAGCGACTGCCGATGGCGACGTGACCGATTTCATCGCGATGAATAATTTTCAGATGCTCGACCAGTTCGCTGTCACCGGCATCCTGTAAACGTTGCATCAGTCCCGGCGTGACATCGAGTCCACGAGCTTCCAGCACTCGCGGCACCAGCGCCATACGCACCAGCGCATCGTGGGCGGTTTTCTGTGCCATCTCCCATAGACCGTTGTGCGCGCAAAAGGCTCCGTAATGACTACCGTGGGCCTGCAGATAACCCTCGAGCAAACTGAAATGATAGGCCTCTTCGGCGGCGACTCGAATCCAGTCGCCGTAGAATTCGGTCGGCATGTCGCGAAATCGATACACTGCATCCAGCGCCAGGTTGATCGCATTGAACTCGATGTGAGCCAGTGCATGGGCCAGCACCACACGCCCCTGCTCGGTACTGATTTTACGCTGCGGAACCTGGCGCGGCGGCACCAGCTGCGGATGCGACGGACGCCCGGCGTCACCGATGGCTTCGACCGGCGCCGTGGATTCAAGCGTCAGCCGAGCTGAGGACCAGTCATCGGCCAGCGCACGGGTGAGCTGATATTTGAGTTGTGGGTCGCGGGCCTGAAGACAGATCTCGGCCCGCTGGAAAACGGAAGCCTGCATGTAATGATGGTCAATCGGGAAAAGGCGCTATTATGGACCAATCCCCTGCCCGCAACCAGCAACATGCAGACGCAACCGGTACGGATCAGGGCTTCCAGACGCCGAAAGCTTCCTGCGGCGGTGGTCGCTGCGCTTTCTGCTGCTCCATGTAATCGAACACATGTTTCATGAAGCCGGCCAGGTCGTCGAGGGCGTTGTTCTTGTCCATCTGGGGGTTGTCGTATTCAGATAACAACAGCCCCGCAGTGGCCACCAGATACTGCATGGCCAACACGTCGTCCTGGGTGCGGGGATCCTGACGCACCATGGCGTCACGCAGGTCGGATACTAACTGGGGCGATAATTGAATACCGTCGTCACTCATTGTATTTTCCCGGGATTGCTTCAAAATGATGGGCCATTTTACCTGCTTTTAGCCTGCAGAATCCATGTACAAGCTATGTGTATTTATTCCCGAGTCGCATCTTGCCCCTGTTAAACAGGCATTGTTCGACGCTGGCGCCGGACGCATCGGCAACTACGACTGCTGCGCCTGGCAATGTCTCGGCGGCGGTCAGTTTCGGCCGCTGCAGGGCGCGAATCCTTTTATCGGCGCGACCGGTGAAGTGGAAACCGTGAGCGAGTATAAAGTCGAAATGGTGTGCGAAGACGCATTGATCAAAGACGTCATCGCGGCGATGAAACAGGCCCATCCCTATGAAGAACCGGCTTATGATGTTTGGCGCCTGGAGGAACTCTGACCCGGGCCGCACATCATAAGCTTATGCTAATATTTAATTCCACCCAACTTACCGACCAGGAGAACAGCAATGTACGGTTTTAACGTCACAATGAAAACCACCATGGACGATGCCGAGACCAGGGTGCGCGAAGCACTGATGGCGGAAGGCTTCGGTGTACTGACCGAAATCGACGTGCAGAAGGTGATGAAAGCCAAACTGGACCTGGATCGTTCCGGCTACAAGATTCTCGGCGCCTGCAATCCCAACCTGGCACATCAGGCCATCGACGCGGAGCCGGATATCGGCCTGCTGCTGCCCTGCAACGTACTGTTGCGCGAAGAAGACAACGGTGAAATCACCGTCGGTTTTATGGACCCGCAATCGGTGCTGGGCATGGTCGACAACCCCAAAATCGGTGAAGTGGCTCCCGTTGTACGCGAAAAGCTGAAGAAAGTGGCCGCCAGCCTGGGCTGAAACACCTCATCATAAAACCTGACCTGAAGCCGGCGTCGACGCCGGCTTTTTTATGCAGGTCACAAAATCAGACTGACAGACGAGTAAAATCAGGATTTATAGCGAAATCAGAAACCTTGCCCGGTTTTCTCGATCCGCATTAAACACCGGCCGAGGGGAAGACAGGAGACATCAAGCATGCAGGCGGGAAAAATTCAGGCTTCCACACAGTTCATCAGCGACTACACTCGGGTTCATCTGGCCGATAAAACCATCCGGGACCTGCATCGGCTGATCAACACTATGGAACATGAACAACGGATTAAACAGCAGATCGCAATCTGGGGACTGGCTGCAACAGCGCTGCTTGGCGGCCTGCTTGCCCTGGTTAGATACACACTCTGATATCTGCACAACGCACTGACTAACCATGCCGATCATACACATCACATCACTGCCCTTCGAACAGGACCTGGACAGCGCCGCGGCCATCAAAACCATTTCGCGCGAATTCGCCGACAAGAATGGTGTCGAGCTGCAACACATCACCATGACCTGGACTTTCCTCGGCGCGCACAATTATGCGGAGAACGGTGAGACCTGTGAATTTCAGCTGATCGGATCGCACAAGATCCTGGTGGATATGGCGGTACCCGATTTCAATTCCCGGCCCGCCATCGAAAAGATGCTCACTACCCTGGCCAACAGCATAGCTCGCCATTGCGACGTGCCGGTCACCAAAATATTCATCAACCTGAATCTGGCGCGATCGGGACTGGTTTTCGACGAGGGCCAGGTGATCCACTGGTAAACGCCGCATCGGGCGCCATAAAAAAGGGTGAGTCAAACGACTCACCCTTTTTTATGGACACACACATCCACTCAGGACATTTGTGACTGCAGATAATTCTGCAAACCCACCTTGTCGATCAGGCCCAGTTGCTGTTCCAGCCAGTAGGCATGATCTTCTTCCGTATCTTTAAGCAGAACTTCGAGAATTTCACGGGTCTGGTAATCCTTCACCTGTTCACAATAGGCAATGGCGTCCTTGAGCCGGTTGGCCACATCGTATTCCACCGCCAGGTCGTTCTTTAACATGCTGGGCACGTCGCTACCGACGTTCAGTTTCTCGCGTGACGCCACATCCGGCGTACCTTCCAGAAACAGGATGCGCTCCACCAGGCGGGTGGCATGCTCCAGTTCTTCCTGGGTTTCGTGTGCGATGCGCTCGTACAGTTTATTCAACCCCCAGTCCTGGTACATGCGCGAATGCACGAAATACTGATCCGCGGCGGACAATTCGTTGGTGAGCAGACTGTTGAGGATGTCGATGACTTTACTGTCGCCTTTCATGATGATTGCCTCCGATTCAGGACAGGGTTGATTGCAGGTAATTGGGCAGACCCACCTGGTCAATCAATCCCATCTGGGTTTCCAGCCAGTCGATCTGTTCTTCTTTGTGTTCCAGCAGGTCATCGAGCAGTTCACGGCTCACATAATCCTGTTGTGCCTCACACTGGGCAATGGCCTCGACCATACGCTCCCGCGCCTCCAGCTCGAGCTGATAATCGCCCTTTAAAATCTCCTGCACGTCCTCGCCGATCATCAGCTTGCCCAGATCCTGAAGGTTTGGCAGGCCCTCCAGGAACAGGATGCGTTCGATCAGTTCGTCGGCATTCTTCATGGCCCGGATCGACGCCTTGTATTCATGCTCGTTGAGTTCTTCGAAGCCCCAGTTGCCACACATGCGGGCATGTAGGAAATACTGGTTAATTGCCGTCAGTTCGTCTTTCAGCACCTTGTTCAATTGCTGATTTATGCTTGGATCAGCTTTCATCGCGGCCTCCCGGATAGGCTAGTCAGTCGGAAAATCTGGCGTAAAGCGTCTGATCAGTATACGCCTGCAAACCTCAGAATCAACGTAAGTTATTGATAAATAAATCCCGATTGACTCTGTTCAAATGCTTTGAAATTTAAATGATCCTGGTATTGCTAATCATTCTCAATTAGATTTATAATACCTGAAAATCATCCAGGAGCAAGCCATCATGTATGTCTGCGTATGCAACGCGGTAACAGACAAACAGATCATCAAGGCCGCAAACCAGGGCGCCAGCAGTCTGCGCGATTTGCGCGAACAGCTGAATGTAGGCACCTGCTGTGGCCGTTGTGCCAGTTGTGCACGCAGCCTGCTGCGTGACAACCAGCCACAACCCCGGCTCACCGCAGCAGAAGATATGCTGATGCCGGTACCCGCCTGACGCGCGCTCTGACCTGTCCCTCCGGGC
>CBDULQ010000113.1:0-11549 GCA_965368115.1 uncultured Gammaproteobacteria bacterium
GGTGAGTGTCATGGATACAGCATTATTATTCTGGGCAAAAGGTACCGGGCTACAACTGGCCACTCTCATCATGTTCATCGGGCTGACGGTGCGGGTGGCGCAAATTCTCGCTTTACGTCGACCGCCGGATTATTCGGAAGCGAAAAACAACAACCCGGGCGCGTTCGGTGTGAAAACCATCTTTCGCCGTTTTCTACCGCCGCAGGGTATGATGAAACGAAACGCTTTTGTCTATGTTTCCGGTTATATTTTTCATATCGGCTTTTTCGTGGTGCTGCTGTTCTTCATCCCGCACATCGAAATGTTCAAGGACGGTTTCGGCATCAGCTGGCCGGGTTTGCGCACTTCATTCATCGATGCCATTACCGTGATCACCATGCTGACCCTGATACTGGTGCTGATCAATCGCCTGCGCCATCCGGTGCAGCGGATGTTGTCGGGTTTCGAAGATTATCTCACCTGGACGCTGACGTTTCTGCCTTTGCTCACCGGCTATATGGCTTACCATCACATGGCCTTGCAGTACGAATTGATGCTGGCGATTCATATCCTCAGTGTAGAGGCGCTGATGGTCGCGATTCCCTTCACCCGTCTCAGTCATATGGTCACCCTGTTCTTTGCACGCTGGTACAACGGGGTAATTGCAGGTCGTAAAGGAGTGCAGTCATGAGCGAAGCAGTCGAACGTGCAACCAATGCCTTCGTTGAACAGATCGACGGTCCGGTGGTTTCTTTCTTCGAAAGTTGTGTGCATTGCGGCCTCTGTGCCGATGCCTGTCTGTTCTATACTGAAACCGGCGATCCGCAGTACACGCCGATCCATAAACTGGAGCCGATGAAGAAAGTCTGGAAGCAGCATTACACCTTCTGGGGACGGCTGCTGCATGGTCTCGGTCTGACCCGGCCCCTGAGCGAAGCCGACCTGGAAAACTGGGAAACACTGCTTTACGACAGTTGTACCCTGTGCGGTCGCTGTTCGATGGTGTGTCCGGTCGGTAACGACATCGCTTACATGGTGCGTAAATCCAAAGAAGCTATGGTGGCTGCCGGTTATTCGCCGCCGACGTTAAAAGAAGCCACGCTACGTTCGATACGTCTCGGCAGTCCGATGGGTATCAGTATGGATGTGTTCAAGAAACAGCTCGGCCACGCCGAGCAAAGCTGTGGTCTGCCGATTCCACTGGACGTGAAAGGCGCCGACTATCTGGTTATGCTGTCATCCAGCGAGGTGCTGGCTTATCCGGAAATTATCGAAGCACTGGCTGTTATTTTTAAGGAAGCCAATGTGAGCTGGACTTTCAGTTCTGAAAATTTCGAAGCCACTAACAGCGGTTTGCAAATCGGTTCTGCGGACATCGAACGCCAGCTGGTGTTGCGTATTGTGGAAGCTGCCGAGAAACTGGAAGTCAAGAATGTCATCAGCCCGGAATGTGGACACGCTTACACGGCGGTACGTTTCGATGGCCCTAACCTGATTGGTCGACCTTACAAGTTCAAGGTGCTGCATATTGTCGAGTTGCTCGACCAGTTGCGTGCGGAAGGCCGATTGAAAATCAGCGACAAGATCGATACCGCGCTGACTTATCATGATCCCTGCCAGATTGCGCGACGCGGTGGTGTCATCAATGAGCCGCGTAATCTGCTTGGTATGGTGGCCAGTGATTTCCGCGAGATGGAAGAGCACAGCGACATGAACTGGTGCTGTGGCGGTGGCGGCGGTGTCAGCGCCAACGAGCGTGCTCATGAACTGATGCATAAAGTGTTCAGTAAAAAGAAATCACAAATACAGAGTCTTGGTGTGGATGCGCTGGTTACAGCCTGTTCCAACTGTCGTACGGTCATCGAAGAAGATCTGGAAGATAATGAAATGGATATCGAAGTACTGAGTCTGACCGAATTGCTCGCCGAGCATATTGAGAAGCAAGGATAAGAATATGTCTAAACGTGTCGTTGTTGATCCGATTACTCGTATCGAAGGGCATCTGCGCATCGAAGCGGAGGTGGATGATCAGGGTAGTATTAAACGTGCATCCAGTTCGGGGACCATGGTGCGAGGCATCGAGCTGATTCTCAAGGGACGCGATCCACGTGATGCCTGGGCCTTCGCGCAACGTATCTGTGGTGTATGTACGCTGGTGCATGGTATCGCCTCGGTACGCTCGGTCGAAGATGCACTGGATTATAAAATTCCACCCAATGCACAGCTGATTCGCAACCTGATGATTGCCGCCCAGTATGTGCACGATCATGTGATGCATTTTTATCACCTGCATGCACTGGACTGGGTGGATGTGGTGTCGGCGCTCAAGGCTGACCCGAAAGCCACTTCGGAACTGGCACAATCGATCAGCAAGCACGCCAATTCATCACCGGGCTACTTTGCCGATGTGCAGAAACGTGTGAAAGACCTGGTGGAGTCCGGTCAGCTTGGTATCTTCGCAAACGGCTACTGGGGGCATCCGGCGTACAAGCTGCCGCCGGAAGCCAACCTGATGGCGGTCGCGCATTACCTGGAAGCGCTGCAATGGCAGCGTGACGTAGCACGACTGCATACCATCTTCGGTGGCAAAAATCCGCATCCCAATTTTCTGGTGGGCGGTGCACCATCGGCAATCAGTGTCGATGTGGGCGCGACCGGGGGTATTTCCGGTGCAACTGCGGTTAATATGAACGGCCTGATCGAAGTGCAGAATATCATCAGCAAGATGCAGAAATTTGTCGACGATGTGTATCTGCCGGATACCCTGGCCATCGCCAGTTTTTATAAAGACTGGTTCCAGCGTGGCGAAGGTGTCGGCAATTTCCTCACCTACGGTGACTTCCCCGAGGGTGACGACATGGACGACATCAACAGCTTCATGATTCCGCGCGGTGTTATTCTGAATCGCGACCTGTCTGTCATTCATCCGCTGGATCTGAACGACCCTGAACAGATTCAGGAGTTCGTCGCCCATTCCTGGTATGACTATGACGACGGCAAAGATGTCGGCCTGCATCCGTATGACGGCGAAACCAATCTCGACTACACCGGGCCCAAGCCGCCTTACGAACATCTCGATGTGGATGCCAGTTACTCCTGGCTGAAGTCACCGCGCTGGCGCGGCAAGCCGATGGAAGTCGGACCACTGGCACGCGTGTTGATGTTGTATGCCAAAGGCCATGAACAGACGCGTGAACTGGCGGGTTATGCATTGAAGCAACTGGATTTGCCGCTGGATGCACTGTATTCCACCATGGGACGCACTGCGGCGCGGACCCTGGAAACCAAAATCATTGCCGACAAGATGATGGGCTGGCATCAGCAGCTGCTGGCCAATATCAAGGCGGGTGATGTGCGTACCTTCAATGAAACACTGTGGGAGCCGTCCAGCTGGCCGGCCAAAGCCAAAGGCGTCGGTTACACCGAAGCGCCACGTGGTGCACTTGCTCACTGGTCGGTGATCAGTGACGAGAAACTGGAAAATTACCAGGCCGTGGTGCCCAGCACCTGGAACGCCGGTCCGCGTGATGCTGAAGGTCAGGCCGGGCCTTATGAAGCAGCCCTGCAGGATAATCATCAACTGTATGATGTGAATCAGCCGCTGGAAATTTTGCGTACCGTGCACAGCTTCGATCCCTGCATCGCCTGTGCTGTACACATGATCAATCCGGAAGGCGAGGAATTCCTGCAGGTGAAGGTGCGCTAGGAAAAGTGTCTGGAGACTTCTGACCGATTTAGCGTTTATCCAGGTTCTATACCGGCATCAGCTTGTTGTAGTAGTAGCGTGCAGGTATTCGCAGACGCCGCTCCAGTGTGGTGAAGTCGATCTCATCGAAGCCGGGTGGTGTGTGATTGCAGGCCAGTAATACCCGATTGCTCTGTTCGACTTCGATGAGCTGGAGCTGGTCGCCGAAATGTTGTCGTGCTGCCTGCAGGCCCGGATACAGTTTGTAGTCGTCGCCGATGACATTAATGGTAATGCAGCCCTGATTGCCGAGTAGTTCGGGCAATCGAGCCAGTTGCGGTTCTATACCCACCGAGATGTCCTGTTCGCCGCGGGTCAGGAACAGGTCCACCAGTATCAGATCATATTGGCTGCTCACATCGTCTCGTTCGAGAAATTCTTCCGCCGCGCAAAGATACAATGAGAGTCGTTTATCGTCGCTCGGCAAACCGAAAAACTGTTGCGCCACATAGGCCACCAGGGGGCGTAGTTCAACGGCATGAATATTGACGTTCTTGAAATGATGCAACAGAAACTTGGCGAGTGAACCACCGCCCAGACCAAGAATGAGTACATTTTGCGGAACCTGCCAGGCCAGAGAAGTGAGCATGGCCTGAGTGTACTTGTGCACCAGCAGATGGCGGTCGTGTAGAAACATGGTGGCCTGCTGGGTGGTGTTGCCGAAATGCAGGCTACGCATTTTGTTCTGCAACTCAATGACTTCGACAGGACCGTAATCGTCCTGTTCGCTAAATAGCAGGTGGCCGCCGTATCGGGTTTTCATCGTTCTGGGAGAAAGCTCAGAGTGGTCGTGAAGGATATGATAACTCTGCTGACAGAATAGTGTCAGTTGTTTGAAGTTTTTTCCAGCGTCTTGATTTTTGTGCTGACTTTTTTGCCACGTGCGATCAGTGAAGCGAGTTCTTCATTTTTCGGGTCGATCTTTAACAGGCCTTCCCAGATGCTGAGCGCTTCGTTTATTTTACCCAGGCTGTACAGGGTCTTGCCACGTTCGATGCCGCTTTCGACTCGGCGCTTGATGTCGCGATCCAGTTTCGTCTTCAGTTCACGGGCCTGTTTGTTGTTACTGTCCAGCTTGAGCAGGGTTTCCAGGTGACTGCCGGCTTTGGCAAAGTCGCCACTGTCGTAGGCCTTTTCATAGGCTTCAAGTAATTCGTTGCTACGTCGTTTGTCGTCGATGTTCTTACGCGTGCGCACGATGCTGGCGAGCATTTTCTTCTTTTCCGCGGTAGGCACCAGACTATTGGACAGGTCGATACATTCTTCGGCAAGCACGTAGTTGCGGCTATCCAGCGAATATTCGCCATATTCCATCAGCTCGGCGGCGACATCCTGTTTTTCCTTGTGATAACGATTGATGTCGTATCGAGCGCCATAATCGTCCGGGATGAGTTTTTCCAGTTTCTGGTAAATGCTTTGATACTGCACCAGTGCGCGACCTCTGCGCAGCATCATGTCCTTACGCAGTTCCTTGACCTGGGAGTCGCGCTCATCGATAAGACTGGTTTTGCGTTTGATGAGTGTCGGGTCATCAGGCACTTTAGCCTGGGCCTCGGTATAAAGATCGATAGCCTGTTGCCACTGCTGGTCGGCAACCAGTTTGTCGGCCTTGCTGGTGACATTTTCGATATAGGCTTTTCTGGCTGCCGTTAATGCCGGCTTACGGTCCTTGATTTTCTGGTAGTCAGGATGACTGGTCGACAGGTATTTCAGTGTGGATTCGATTTTGCCGTATTCGTTTTCCACTAGCCAGCTGTCGATCTGTTCGTTCAGGTTGTCGCGATGCGCATAGAATTGCGAACAGCCATAGAGCTGAGACGCAAGCAGAAGGGTAACGAGAAGCAACCTGGTTTTCATGCGGCAGAATATTCAGACAGGATGTCGTCGATAAATGCATCCATTTCACGGACATAAGCCGGTGCAATGTCGTCCACTAGGTAAGTGGATACGGGTTGCTGTTTACCGCGTACGCGGATGGTTTCATGCTGATGGGCGACGATGCGTTCTTTAATGCCGGGGCGTTGATAAAGTTCTTCCATGATCACAATCTGGTCTGCTCCGGCGGCAGAGGACAAGCGTGATGCCAGATTCACCGGATCACCGATGACCGTGTATTCCATGCGGTCGGCGGAGCCCAGGTTGCCCGCGACGACATTGCCGGTGTTTATACCCATGCGAAAACGCACCGGCAACTGGCCTTTTTTGAGGCGTAGAGAATTGAGTTTGCTGACCAGCTTTCTGATCATGACCGCACAGGCGATGGTATGAAAGCTGTGGTCGGAATCCTGTTCCGGAACACCGAACACGACCATGGCGCAGTCACCCATGAATTTATCGATATGTCCATGATAATGCTGACTGATGATGGAGATGTAGGAGAAATATTCATTCAGTAAACTGGCCACCTGTTTCGGCGGCATGTTTTCCGACATGCTGGTAAAACCAACGATGTCTGCAAACAATACCGAAGCGCTGACATGTTTGCCGCCCAGTTCCACGTCATCCAGATTTTCCATGATCTGTTTGGCGACACTGTGAGAAACATAGCGGGAGAACACGTTTTCCACCTGTGATTTTCTCAGCAGTCCCTCGGCCATCTGGTTAAATGCGGTGGATAGTTCGCCGATCTCGTCATTGCGGCGGTCGTTAAGCCGGTAATGAAAATCGCCGTCGCCGATGGCCTTGGCGGCGAGCACAAGGTTGTAGATCGGCTTGGACAGGTGTTTACTCATAATAAATGCCAGCAGTATGGCAACCATCGTCATCAGCACCATGGTGAACATAATCACCTGTTTCGCTTCATGCAGTGATTTAAGCATGGCATTTTTACTGAAACTGACAATGGCATGACCGGCTAACAAATCGTTGAACACCACCGGTGCGATGAAGGTGACCAGTTCATGCCCATCCTGGTTGCGGATGGTCCAGCCCCAGTCGAAGGAAATGACGCGATCCGCATGGTCGGCTTTTTTCAGCTGGTAGTTCACCGTGTTCTGTCCGGCGACCCGACCGCCCTTGGCCATGACGACGCCCTGTTCGGAAATGATCATGGCGCCGAGGATGTTGTCTTCATCGATCAGGTTGTTGATCAGCGTCTGCAGGCTCAGGGTGTCGTCCGCCAGGACCATCTCCTTGGCGCTGTTGGCGAGCTGGACCGAAATCGTGGTGCCCATGGTTTCGACCTGCTGGGACATCAGCGCTTTCTGGTTTTCCAGAATACTGAAGCCAATCACGCCCATACCGGCAATAATGAGTAGGGTAATTGCCAGTGCCAGCTTGATGGCTATGGGTATCCGTCGGGGCAGCCAGCCCCAGAGTCGACGGTGCAGGCCTCGGGTTGAGGGCGAGGTCTGCTTGTTAGCTTGATCTGAGCTCATGTATCCAGCGGTGTTATAGGGTGGAGGAATAATAACATGACTGTCCTGTCCGAGTTGACAGGCCACAGTCACTGTGACGCATCGCGCATCACGGAATAATTCTAGTAGACACCCGTTATTATGGTCATCGAGGACCGATAGGACCATGGCGCCGTGTTAATGTTCGCCGAATCAATTGCTGTCATAATACGGGCTGAAAAAAATCCTTATAAATCAATCTATGGCGATTCTGGACATTCAACAGCTGGTCAAACACTTCAATGGTGTGCAGGCGGTCAATGGCATCAGCTTCAGTATCGAGGCCGGGCGCTGTTTTGGCCTGCTGGGGCCGAATGGGGCCGGTAAAACCACCACCGTGGAAATGCTGGAAGGTATCCGTGAGCCGACCGCTGGACAGATCCTGTATCGTGGTGAGCCGTTGGGAAAAACCTTTCGAAATCAAGCGGGTATTATGTTTCAGTCCACCGCCCTGCAGGATTTCATCACCGTGCGTGAGACGCTGCAGATGTTTCGGGGCTTCTATGCACAAAGCATGGACCTGGATGAGTTGATCGAACGCTGTCATCTGCAGGAGTTTCTCGATCGTGACACCCGACGTATCAGCGGCGGCCAGAAACAGCGCCTGCTACTGGCCATTGCACTGGTCAATGATCCGGACATCATTTTTCTGGACGAACCCACCACGGGACTGGATCCTCAGGCTCGACGTAACTTCTGGGCATTGATCAAGGACATCAAGCAGCAACGCAAAACCATTGTACTGACCACCCATTACATGGAGGAGGCCTATGTGCTGTGCGACGAAATCGCCATCATGGATCACGGCGAGATCATTGCCATGGGTACCCCGCGTCGCTTGCTGGCCGAGCATTTCAACGATGTGATTCTGCAGCTGCCGGAGAGCAGCGGGGTGGCGGAGCTGGCCGACCGGCTCAAACTGCAGGTCATCCGCCAGGACGGCCAGCTGGAGATCTGCACCGGCGATCTCGATGCCACCGTGCAGCGGCTGGTCGAGCACCGGGTACCGCTGGAGGGCATGCAGATTCGTGAGCGCAATCTGGAGGACCTGTTCCTGGAACTGACCGGCAAGGGGTTGCGGCAATGAGCTGGCAGCGTTTCAGGGGAGTGCTGCGGGCGCGTAATCTGGAATTTCTGCGCGATTCCAGCTCGCTGGCCTGGAACATCCTGTTTCCCGTGATCATCGTGGTGGGGTTTGCATTTGCGTTTACCGGCGATCGACTGGAGCAGTACAAAATCGGGCTGTACCAGCCGGTCGAGGGCCAGTTATCCGAATTTCTACAGATGCGCTACGTGCAGGTGATTCCCATAACCGATCAGCAGCAGGCGATTCGCAAAGTCGAGCGTCATCAGCTGGATATGCTGGTTGATCCGCGGCAGCAGGCCTTCTGGGTCAATGACTCCTCGCCGAAAGGCTACTTACTGGAGCGCATTCTGGCGGGCAGTGGTGGCGCCGGCTATCACAAGCAGACCGTGAGTGGCGAGCAGATTCGCTATGTGGACTGGCTGATGCCCGGGGTGCTGGCTATGAATATGATGTTCAGCGCCCTGTTCGGGGTTGGCTATGTGATTGTTCGATATAGAAAAAATGGTGTGCTCAAGCGGCTCAGCGCAACCCCGCTCACGCCTTTCGAATTCCTCTCCGCGCAGGTGGTATCCCGGCTCGGGCTGATTCTGGTGATTACCAGCCTGGTCTTCCTGGGCACCGATTATTTCATTGATTTCAGCATGCACGGCAGCTACCTGAATCTGGTGCTGGTGCTGGTTCTCGGTGCTTTCAGCCTGATCAGTCTTGGGCTGGTCGTCGCAGCGCGGATTCGCTCCGAAGAGATGGCCGGTGGTTTGCTGAACATGCTGAGCTGGCCGATGATGTTCCTGTCCGGGGTGTGGTTTTCCCTTGAAGGCCTGCACCCCTGGGTCCAGAAACTGGCGCAGATCTTCCCCCTGACTCACATCATCGAGGCCGCTCGTGCTATCATGATCGACGGCGCCGGCCTGTCGGCGATCGCGCCCCATCTGCTGGTGCTGGCGCTGATGAGTCTATTTTTTCTGGTTCTGGGCTCCTGGCTGTTCCGCTGGGAGTAATCCTGTCCCCCCCAGGGTCCAAGGTACTCCAGACCCATCGACAACGAATTCGAGGTTTACGATATGTTTGGAATGAGTGCTGAGCGACAGATGCTGATGACTCAGAAAATCATGGCCAATCTGGACGACTGGGGCCTGTCGGCTGCAGACCAGGTCGCGATTCTGGACCTGCCTGACGGCATCCGCACCCGCAAGCTGCGGGCTTTTCATGAAGATACGCCGTTTCCGGAAGATCCTAACGTGGAATATCGCGTGGTTCGCTTAATGGGCATCATCGATGCCCTGCGTACCATGTATCCTAAAAATCCGATGATGGGACCACGCTGGTTGAAGACCCCGCATCGTCGATTCCAGAATCGAACCCCGCTACAGACCATGCTGGAAGACGGTCGCGAAGGTGTTACCGCCGTTCTGGCGGAACTGGACTGCACCTATGCCTGGGACCTGAGCGGTTCACGGGCTGAATAATGCGATTGCTCGCCGCCGCTCGGCGGCGAGTTCTCCGGGTTTCCCCATTAATTGATTTCATCGCTGCGTGCCGCCATGACGAAATCGTTGTCATGCAGGCCGCCAATGCTGTGTGTCCACCAGCTCACCCGGGTTTTGCCCCATTCAACGGTGATGGCGGGATGATGGTCCACCTGCTCCGCCAGAGCGCCGACGCGGTTGGCGAAATCCAGCGCCTGGGCGAAATTTTTAAACGTGTAATCACGGCGCAGTTGCAATTCGCCGTCGTGTTCTTCGATACGCCAGTCCGGCAGCTGTTGCAGTCGCTGTTCAGCTTCGTCACGGCTCAGTGGCGCAGTGTTGTTATCAAAATTGTGCAATGTGGCCTTACTCAAGGTCGACATGGTCACCTCCTGAATATCTTCCTCGGAAAACACATTGTCACGCAATCACCAGCCGCTTACTACCCATGCCGTCTGGGGGCTTTGCGATGATTCAGCCCGATTTGCACAGGCTGCGCGAGCAGCTGGCGACGGCGGTGGAACACTTCGTGGTCGACGCACAGCCATCGGATCAGTGCTGGCATGTGCGTTTTGAAGGGCGCTTCGAGGAGCAGCCCGTAGTCTGGTATGCGCAGATTGAAACGCTTGCCCATTTTGCGCAGCGTAGCGGTTCGCAGCGGGTGCGACAATTCATCGATATCCAGCTCGAGGCGGAACGGCATCAGGTGCAAATCGGGCTGAATCTGCCGCGCATTGATAACGCCGGCGTAATGCGGACTATAATCATGATCAGGAAATATAAACGTCTGCACGCTGGACGTCATGAATATGGGGAATGGATCGATTTCTGATTGCCCGATGTCAGCATGCGGGGAGTCGAATCGACAGGGCTGACGGGCATGTTGCGTATTGTCATTATTCATCGAAAAGGCGGCTGTGGAAAAACCACATTGTCGACCAACCTGGCCAGCTTTTATGCGGCTAAGGGGATGAATACTGCGCTGTTCGATTACGATCCGCAGGGCTCGAGCATGCGCTGGTTACGTTTACGTTCTGACGAACGTGACGGTATTTACGGTGTGGTGGCTCATCAAAGTGCCGCGCGCGCAGTGACCATGAGCTGGCACATGCGCCTGCCGGCGGAAACCGAACGGCTGGTCATCGATACGCCGCCTGGATTGAAAGGCCCGGATCTGGTCGAACAGCTCAAGGGTGCTGACTGTATCCTGATTCCCGTACTGCCGTCTCCGATCGATATCTATGCCACCGCGGATTTTATCCGCGACCTGTTACTGGATGCCAAGGTGCGTTCGCACCGGATTCGCATCGGCATCGTGGCCAATCGCACCAAGAAAAACACCCTTGCATTCCAGGCACTGGAGCGATTTCTGAATACGCTGAGCATTCCGGTGGTGGCGCGTTTACGTGATACGCAAAATTATGTGCGTGCAGCGGAGGAAGGGCTGGGCATTCACGAGCTGAAGAATCAACCGATCTATGTCGACAAAATGCACTGGCAGGGTATTTATGACTGGATCGAAAACACCGACAAACCGGCTAAGCCGACTGCTCCAGCAAGTAGCTGATTGCGGCGTTTACATCATCCATCACTATGGCGCCTTCGCGCATGCGTTGTTCGTCGCCGGCCTGATATTTTCCAGTTCTGACCAGACAGGCCTGTAAGCCCGCATCGATGGCACCGTTGACATCCGATTCCACATCATCGCCGATCATCATCACCTGTTGCGGGTCGCAGCCAAGTTTATTCACCGCCTGTAGAAAAAAATCCGCTGCCGGTTTACCGACGATAATCGCCTGTTTGCCGCTGGCGAATTCCAGTGCCGAGGTAAACGCGCCCAGGTCCAGGCTGAGTCCGTCGGTTTCTCTGAAATAACG
>CBDULQ010000114.1:0-11451 GCA_965368115.1 uncultured Gammaproteobacteria bacterium
TTACTAATATGTAGAGCGCCTGTGTCGGTCTTTCAGGGTGTATCCCCGCTACCATGCAGCATTGCTGCGGCAGGCTATCCTCGGGTATTTTGTGATTTGTCAGAATATTTTACGGTTTAATGGACAGTGTGGCCGGGATCGCATGCCTGAGGCGGTTAAATTCTTTGAAAGGGTTCGAAGTAATTGAAAATCTGTTCAGTAACGACCTGTGCTTTACCTGATAAGGTACTGATATATCGAAAAAATAAAAATCACATCCCGTTCAGTAGGCCAATGTCGACAAGTTTTACATTTCCATGCCCGTGTTGAGCCCGGCCTGACTGGGAACATACTAAGTGCATGAAAAATAAAAAAATATAAATATTGGCATGTAGGTTGATAGTGTAGGTCCACAGCAGCAAACGTAGATTTGTTGTGAATAAAAAATTTCAAATGAGGATCTTTAACATGAAAAAAGCTTTTCTAGGCTCAGCTGTAGCTTTAGCTCTTTCTGCTGGAGTGAGCACCTCTGCAAATGCAGCGTTGACGGGTGGTGAGATTTTAAATTTTGCTGATGGCGTTCCCGGTTGTGCTGCCGGCGGCGTATATCCTAACTGCCAATACGGTGCGACCACTGTAACCGGTAGTTACTTTGCAATGGATACCAGTACTGTTTCTGACGCTGACGGTGACGGCAGCCCGTTTGAAGCCGGTGAGCGAGTCGCTATGATTAACGCTGGCACTGGTCTGACTCTGGGTTCCGCTCAAGGTATCGGTGATATCGACAACCAGTGGATTTTCGGTCAGAACCCCGGCTTCCATCACACTTCAACTGCTAACGGTACACCCAGTGTAAACCCTGACGGCACTGTCGACATGTCCGGCTGGACTGTTTACTGGGGTGCTCCTGGTGAAGAAGTGAACATCAACATGGGTACTGGTGCTGCGGCTACCGTAACCTGTGGTGTTGATTGCGCAGTAGGTGATACCTTCACTCTGGACTACACCACTATCGTTCCTGCTGGTCAGCCGTTCGCCGGTGTACCTTACCAGCTGCACCTGGAAGGTGTAGTGGCTGCGGTACCTGTGCCTGCTGCTATCTGGCTGTTCGGTTCAGGCCTGCTGGGTCTGGTTGGCGTAGCTCGCCGCCGTCGCGCTCAGGCTGCTTAATTTGTTTTTCGTTGTTCTTCGGAACATCGACTAACTTAAGCACATAAGATGGGAACCCTTCGGGGTTCCCATTTTTTATGCCCGTCATTTATTTTTAAATATGGAGATTCTGGGTTTCAGGGTCGGTTTGCGACTGTTCCCAGATCAGGGTAAACAGGTCGTCCAGCTTTTGTGCTCTGACTTTGCAGTCAGCGTTATAAATACCCTGGTAAGTTGATGTGTTTGTGCGAAAGAAAACCTGGTTCATATCGCCCACGACAAAGGCGACCGAGTCTTCCGCGTATTCAACGGGGGGAACGCGGATCTGCATGGCACTTGTCAATGTTTGCGCCAGACGTAACAGACGATGTCCTCGCTGTACCGCAAAAGACGTGTTCTGACACAGGATTTGAATCCGCGCATGGCGATTACCTCGACTGAGATCCACTAGTCTGGAGATCAGGTTTTCGTTATCCAGTAACAAGGGTTCAAGATCCGGAGTATATATTCTGACCGAACGTGACAGGTCACCGACTAGATCGAGCAACCGATCGTGCGCTTCGTCGATATTGTCGAAACGGGTATCGGTGTCGGTGCGACCCTGTTTTTCAAGACTGGCAAAATCGAAGAAGCTCATGGTCAATCCAGATCGAGCGTCATGTTTTGATGAGGTATACCGGCTTCCAGGTAAACATCCCCTTCGCAGCCGAAATCAAACTTGCGGTAAAAGTCGATGGCGCTGGTCTGGGCATGCAGGTAAACCCGCGACATGCCCGTGGCTCGGGCCTGTGCGATCAGGCGTCGTAAAATCGCCGAGCCAACACCTCGTCCACGCCAGGCTTTACTGACTGCCATTCTACCAATCTGGCCGTCATTTTTTAACCGGCCAGTGCCCATGGGGTCGCCATTCGTCGCCAGAGCTAGCACATGAAAGCTGTTCGCGTCGTGCTCGTCCCATTCAAGTTCTTCCGGCACCTGTTGTTCTTCGATGAACACTGCCCGTCGTATTCCGCAAAGTTCGTTCATATGCTGTTGCCAGTCGGCATCGATGATCTCAAATCGTGTCGACATCGGCATCGATTAACATCAGTTTGCCGCCGTTGAATAAATCGAGCAGCAGTTGCTTTTCATTGCCGCTGGATGTGGCAACTAATGTTTGTACAGCAGGACGTCGTTGATCGCAGAGTAATTCGGCGAAGCGAATCGATACCGCATGTTCGTCTCGATCGATATAAAGCAGAGCGTCATCATTGTTGCGTAAAAAAGCAAAGCGGCTGGCCGGGTTGCGCATCAACAGCAGCTGTTGATCCTCCATGTATGTGAGTAGTTGTTCCAGCTGGTCGAATGTCTGTTCCGCGGGATGGCTGACGTCGGCCTGTGGGTCACTCACAAAGCGACCCAGCCAGCGCCGCAACTGGTCGTTATCGGTGTCAAGATAGTGCTGAAAAATGGTTCTGACCCGTTCGACTGCCGCATCGGTGATTTCGTTGGCATGTGACTGGGCCTGCAGATCGCGGTCGCGATATACCTGTTCCGGCGGCAGCTCCTGGGTCAGGAAAGCGATGTAGTCGGATACCATTTCGCCGTGGGCCGGCGCACGGTAACCGATGGAATAACTCATGCAATCGTCGGTGGCCACGCCATGGTGTGAAACAGCGGGCGGGATGTAGATCAGGTCGCCGGGGTTGAGCAGGCTGCTGAACTCGGCTTCGAAATGGCGTTGAATGCGTAACGGCGTACCCTCGACCTGATTGTCTTCGTCCACCGGTCGAATGCTGATGTTCCAGCGACGATGCCCTCTGGCCTGCAGGATGAACACATCGTAGAGATCCATGTGCGGACCGACCGAACCGCCTTCCGGGGCATAACTGATCATCAGGTCATCGAGACGCCATTCGGGAATAAAACGAAACAGATCGACGATATCAGCGAATTCAGGTAGGTGCTTTTCCACGTCGTTGACCAGCAGGGTCCAGTGTGTGTCGGGCAGGCCGGCAAACACTTCGTCATCCATGGGGCCGTAAATGGGTTGCCAGGGATGCTCACCATCCTTTTCGATAACGATGCGCGAATTAACGTCTTCTTCACAGGCAAGACCGGCCAGCTCTTCCGGCGTCAGCGGTGATTCGAAATCGGGCAGGGCCTGACGAATCACCAGCGGTTGCTTCTGCCAGAATTCGTTGAGAAACCAGCCCACATCGAGCTGGTGAATATCGCAGGTAATTTCTTTCATGGATACCGGTTGTTTAACAGCCGAATCGATTGCATCGATTCGGCATGAGCTGTTCAGGCTGGTTATATATTGCGCGTCTGCTCGACCGCGTTGCCAATGTAGCTGGCAGGGGTCATTTCCATCAGGCGCTGTCTGGCTTCCTCCGGAATATCGAGCGTGGCAACGAAGGCCTGCATGGCTGCACGATCGACACGTTTGCCGCGGGTCAGCTCCTTGAGTTTTTCATAGGGCTGTTCGATGCCGTAACGACGCATGACCGTTTGAATGGGTTCGGCCAGTACTTCCCAGTTGTTGTCCAGGTCGGCATGTAGGGCGGAGGGATTGATGTCCAGTTTGCCGAGACCGCGCAATGCCGACTGATAGGCAATGCTGGAATGTGCAAAGCCCATGCCCAGTGTTCTGAGAACGGTGGAGTCGGTGAGGTCGCGTTGCCAGCGTGAGACAGGCAGTTTCATGGCCAGGTGGTCGAACAGGGCATTGGCTACGCCCAGGTTGCCTTCGGCATTTTCGAAGTCGATGGGATTCACCTTGTGCGGCATGGTGGATGAACCGATTTCACCGGCCACGGTTTTCTGCTTGAAATAACCCAGCGAAATATAACCCCAGATATCGCGACTGATGTCGATCAGGATGGTGTTGAAACGGGCGATGGCATCGAACAGTTCCGCCATGTAGTCATGGGGCTCAATCTGTATGGTGTAGGGGTTGTATTCGATACCCAGCGATTCGATGAACTGTTGTGCGAAAGCC
Organism: uncultured Gammaproteobacteria bacterium; assembly: GCA_965368115.1. Taxonomy (GTDB): domain Bacteria; phylum Pseudomonadota; class Gammaproteobacteria; order SZUA-229; family SZUA-229; genus CBDULQ01. The sequence goes on from CBDULQ010000114.1 coordinate 4,112, forward strand.
GGCCAGTCGATGTCCGGGTAGGCGGACAGATGAGCATTGTAGTTACCCACCGCGCCGTTGATCTTGCCCAGCAGTTTGACTGCGGCGACCTGTTCGCGCTGTCGTTGCAGACGATAAGCGACGTTGGCCAGTTCCTTGCTCATGGTGGTGGGGGAGGCGGGCTGGCCGTGGGTGCGACTGAGCATGGGTTGTTCGGCGTGTTCCTGAGCCAGTTTTTTAACCGTGTCGATGATCTCGTCCATCTGGCTGAGCAGCACCTGGTTGCGACCGGCGGTTAGCATCAGCGCATGGGACAGGTTGTTGATGTCTTCCGAGGTGCAGGCAAAATGAATGAATTCGGAAATGGCTTCCAACTCGTCGTTGCCGGCGATTTTTTCCTTGAGGAAATACTCCACCGCTTTAACGTCGTGGTTGGTGGTGCGCTCGATGTTTTTCACCCGCTGCGCATCTTCCACACTGAACTTGTCGATGATGTCGTTGAGCAGATTGACCGCGTGCTCGCTGAGCGCCGGGACTTCCAGAATCTGCGGATGGTTGGCCAGGGCCTGTAACCAGCGCACTTCCACCTGTACGCGGTGACGGATCAGGCCGTATTCGCTGAAGATGGCGCGGTAGTCGGTGGTTTTGCTGCCGTAACGGCCGTCGACGGGGGAAATTGCTGTCAGTTCAGTGAGTTGCATAGGGATGTCTTGTCTTGTTCGATAATCAGGTAAAATCACCGGAATTATACAGGCGCGGCCGCTGAAGAAGAACACATATATAAGGAGTCATCATGACCGATTACCGCATTGAAAAAGACAGTATGGGCGAGTTGAAAGTCCCCGCCGACGCTTTGTACGGCGCTCAGACCCAGCGTGCGGTGGATAATTTTCCGGTCAGCGGGTTGACCATGCCGCGGGCCTTCATCCGTGCTCTCGGGCTGGTCAAGGCCGCCTGTGCCGAAGTCAATCGGGATCTGGGCGAGCTGCCGGAGGCGGTGTGCGGCGCCATCGTCAATGCCGCAGAGGAGGTCGCCGCCGGCGCCCACGACCGCCATTTCCCCATCGATATTTTCCAGACCGGCTCTGGCACCAGCACCAATATGAACGCCAATGAGGTGATCGCTCGACTGGCCAGCCAGGCGTTGGGCGAAGCGGTGCATCCCAATGACCACGTCAATATGGGGCAGAGTTCCAACGATGTGATTCCCACCGCTATCCACGTTAGCGCTGCGTTACAGGCCAGCGGTGAACTGCTGCCGGCGCTGCAACACCTGCAGGCGACCATCGATCGCCGCGCGGCCGAGCTGGACGACGTGGTGCTCACCGGCCGGACGCATCTGATGGATGCGATGCCGGTGCGCCTGTCCCAGGAACTGGGTGGCTGGTCGGCACAGATCGGTCTGGGCATGCAGCGTATACAGGCCGCCATGCCGCGCATCAGTGCGCTGGTGCAGGGCGGTACCGCGGTGGGCACCGGTATCAATGCGCACAGTGTGTTCGGCAGCAAGGTGGCCGCAGCCTTGAGTCACAACACCGGTCACCCGTTTACCGCCAATGACAACAAATTCGAGGGTTTGAGCAGTCAGGACGCCGCGGTTGAGCTGAGTGGCCAGCTTAAAACGGTTGCGGTCAGCCTGATGAAGATCGCCAACGACCTACGCTGGATGAACAGCGGGCCGCTGGCCGGCCTGGGTGAAATCGCCTTGCCGGCCCTGCAACCGGGCAGCAGCATCATGCCGGGTAAGGTGAATCCAGTGATTCCCGAGTCCATGGCCATGGTCTGCGCCCAGGTCATTGGTAACGACGCCACCATCACCGTCGCCGGTCAGTCCGGTAACTTCCAGCTCAATGTGATGCTGCCGGTGATTGCGTATAACCTGCTGCAGAGTATCGAGATCATGGCGAACGGCGCACGCATGCTGGCGGATCGCGCCATGGCCGGTTTCACGGTCAATGAGGACAACATCAAACGGGCGCTGGACCGCAATCCCATTCTGGTGACCGCACTGAATCCGGTCATCGGTTATGAACTGGGTGCGAAAATCGCCAAGACCGCCTATGCGCAGGGGCGTGCAGTCATTGATGTGGCGGAAGAAATGACTGACCTGTCGCGGGACGAACTGGCTCGTCTGCTGGATCCCCACGGCCTGACTCAGGGCGGTATTCAGAAATAATGTCATTACTTAGAAACGTGCTGGCGGTGATCGGCCTGCTCAGTCTGATCACCGTCGCAGTGCTGGTAGCCAAACTGTATAACGCGATGCAACTGGTCGACGATTTTGATCCACAGGCGGTGGATTTTTATACCGACACACTGCAGAAAATCGTCGATTCCCGTTCCGGTATCGAGGCCCTGGTGAAACGCATTCCGGTCCAGCCGGATATCGACGTGGTGCAGGTGGACCAGTCCATTCACTCCATTGCCAGTGAGCTGAACATCAAGAATGTCGGCGAATTACCGCTATCGAAAGAAGTGGAATCGATGAGTGGTAGCCGATTTCGCTATATCAAAATATATTTACTCTGTAACGCCATGACGGCCGCAAGCCTGTTGAACTACAATGATGCTTTCTCCAGTTATCTGCCCTGTCGGTTGACCCTGCTGGAAGATAAATCCGGCAAGCTGTGGTTATACACCATGGACATGGACCTGATTATTTACGGAGGACGCCCCCTGCCGCCGGCCTTGCGTGCGGAAGCGGAAAAAATTCGCGATACCATGCAAAATATTATGGTGCGGGCGGCGCGAGGCGATTTTTAGGAAAACACTAAATACATCGGTGTTACCTGGAGTTTTCTATACTCACTGTATGGATCAATGATCAGTTTTACCTGAACGACAGCGCACGAGGTATCCGCATGGAAAAGATGTTAAGCAAAATCGATCTACTGAATGAGATCGGCGTTGCACTGTCCTCCGAGAAAAATAATCAACGTGTACTGGAGCTGATTCTCAACGGCGCCAAGCGGCTCACCAACGCCGATGGCGGTTCCCTGTATACGGTTACCGACGATCAGAAGCTGAAATTCGAAATCGTCACCACCGACTCCCTGAATATCATCATGGGCGGGACCAGCGGTCAGGCGATCAGTTTCGAGCCGTTGCCTCTGTATGTGAATGGCAAGAAGAATTTGTCCATGGTGGTCACCAATGCGGTGTTGTGCGACGAGTCCATCAACATAGCCGATGCCTACCATGTGGATGAATACGATTTGAGCGGCACACGCAAATTCGATGAGTCCACCGGTTATCGTACCCAGTCGCTGTTAACCATTCCGATGAAAAATCATGAAGGCGATGTGATCGGCGTATTGCAGCTGATCAATCGCATCGATGCGGACAGCGGTGATGTGGTGACCTTCTCCGAAGAAGACCAGAAACTGGCCGAATCGCTGGCCTCCCAGGCGGCAGTGGCGCTGACCAACAAGAAGCTGATCGATGAACAGAAAGCGTTGTTCGAAGCGTTCATCAAGCTCATTGCCACCGCGATCGACGAAAAATCACCATACACCGGCGGCCATTGCCGACGTTTGCCGGACCTGACCATGATGATTGCCGAGGCCTGTGATCTTGAGCAGCAGGGGCCGCTGGCCGGATTCTCCATGCAGGACAAGGATCGATATGAACTGATGATCGCCGGCTGGTTGCACGACTGCGGCAAGGTCACCACGCCGGAATATGTCATCGACAAGTCCACCAAACTTGAAACCATTTACGATCGTATCGAAACCGTGAATACCCGCTTTGCAGTGTTGAAGCGCGATGCGCGCATCGACTATCTGGAGCAGCGTGAACAGGCCTTGCAGAGCGATGACCCGTCGCGCCTGCAGCAGCTGCAAAACGAGTATGAAGCGCGTATCGCGCAACTGGATGATGATCGGGCCTACCTGCAGCAGGCCAACATCGGTGGTGAATACATGTCCGACGACAAGCAGCAACGGGTGCGCGATATCGCCGCTTATCGATGGCGCAATGGGAATGGTGAGGAGCAGCCGCTACTCGATGACGACGAAGTCAAGAACCTGACCATCGCCAAAGGGACATTGACCGACGAAGAGCGTCAGGTGATCAACAACCACATCGTGGTCACCATCAAGATGCTGGAACAGTTGCCGTTTCCCAAGCACCTGCAGAAGGTCCCCGAGTACGCAGGCGGTCATCATGAACGCATGGACGGCAGGGGTTATCCGCGTGGGCTGACGCGCGAGCAGATGTCTTGGCAGGCGCGCATGATGGGAATCGCGGATATTTTCGAAGCGCTGACGGCGCGCGACCGTCCCTACAAGAAAGGTAAAACACTCACCGAGTGTCTGAATATTCTGGGCAAGATGCGGCTGGATAATCACATCGATCCGGATATTTTCAATGCCTTCGTCAAGCATCGGGTGTATCTAAAATATGCGGACGAATTTCTAACCGAAGAACAGATCGACGAGGTCGATCACGCCAGTATCCCCGGCTACGCGGGCGATTAACTGCCGGCCTGGCTGCTGCGTTCCGTTTCCGGCGCGGCACCGATGCCGTCTTGCAGAATATAGGTGGTGTAACCCCGTTCGTTGAGCAGGAAAGAGGCCGCGGAGCTGCGGCGTCCGGTATCGCAATACACCACATAGGGGCGCGAATCGTCGAGGGAGTCGGCCTTCATGCGCAGAAAAATCAGCGGAATCGACAGTGCACCGGTGATGGCGCTGGCCTGATTTTCCGCCGGCAGGCGCACATCCAGCCAGGCGGCACCGTCATTGACCAGTTGCTGAGCCTGTTCGAAATCAACCCAGTTAAGCAGCGGCTCATTGAGCAGGTCGAGAAAATCCTGTTTCGATAAGCGACTCAGAATCCCGTCGGTGAGCATGGTCACCGAAGCGTTGCGTTTGGAATCGGAAATCAGGGCTTCTTCGCCGAAGGTATCGCCGTCTTTCAGTTCCGCCAGTTTGATGCCCTTGGGTTGATCGGGCATGGAACGGGTCACCAGGCAACGCCCTTTCTTGACGATGTAGAAGTAGTCACCGTCGTCACCCTGTTTGATGATATTGTCACCCGCCTTGACCGGAATCGACTCCATGCGCATGAAAATGGCCTGGATATTGGCGGGTGGAATGCGGTGGAAGGCCTCGGTCTGCAGAATGCGGGTCATCCAGTCGTCGTCACCGGCACCGTTACCGACACCGAATTCGGTGACCTGATAATTACCGGTCTGATCCCAGGTCAGCATCACGTCGACCAGGTTGCCGTCGGTTTTGAAAATAACGCACTCGGATTTGGCCCTGGCGCTGACCGTGCGTGGCAGGATATGGGCGATGGCGTTGTAACTTTCCGGCGTGCCGCTCTTGATGGTTTTCAGCACACTTTTCTCGCCACAAAGATCGACTTCGCCTTTAACCAGGTAATACTGGGTGTTTTCGGTATCGCCCTTGTTGAACAGGGTATCGCCGGGAGGGACTTTTTCCAGTGTCAGTTCTTTGAGGAGTTCCTGCAGATTGTCAGGATTCAGTGCATTCAGTGGCTGGTAGCGCACCAGGGCGGCTACGTCGATTTGTTCGCTCATTTAACAACCCTGTTCGAGTATCGTTTGTTGAGTTCTGGACATCCGGAATACTAGATGTATTCCCCGGTCAGGTATAGCCCCGAACGGGCGAGTCGGTACGCCCGTCGCCCGTTCGGTGATGTCAGCTTAGCCTTCGCCGGCTTGCTTGGTGATATCTACATAAAGTTTCAGTACCTGCCCCGGTTGCAGGTATTTGCCCTTGATGCGGTTCCAGCGATGCAGGTCGTTAATGGCGACCTTGAATTTCTGTGCAATGGCATACAGCGAATCGCCGTTACGCACGCGATATGAAATCGGGCGGATGGTATTGCCGCCGAGACTGGCAGCTGCGTGGCTGACCGAGCCGCCGGTGCGGGACCAGATCACCAGTTTCTGGCCGGCACGTAAAGGATCGCGGACCGCCATGCCATTCCAGCGCGCCAGATTGCGGGTGCTGACCTTGTACTTGCGGGAGATTTCCCAGAAGCTCTCACCCGGCTGCACGATGTGTGCGATACGGGTTGTGCCTTTACGGCGAATATTCTGCAGGGTTTTCTTGCGCTGGTAGGCGGTCAGGTTGTAATCGGACAGTTTGCGGCTGGCCACGGGAATCAGCAGGTGTTTGCCGGCGCGAATGCTGTTCGAATGCAGATTGTTCAGGCGTTTCAGATTGCTCACCGAAACTGAATAGCGATCGGCAATGTGGCTGAGGGTTTCACCCTGACGAATCTTGTGGCGTTTCCACTTGATGCGTTCGGAAGGCTCGATCTGAGCCAGGCCTTCCTTGAGGAAGTCGGCGTGGTCCACCGGAACCAGCAGGCGATGCGGGCCGTAAGGATCGGTCGCCCAGCGGTTGAAGCCGGGGTTCAGTCGATAGACGGTTTCCAGGTCCAGGTCAGCCATTTCAGCCGCCATGGCCAGGTCGATCTGGGAGCCTACATCAACCACTTCGAAATAAGGGATGTCCGGTACACAGCGCAGGGAGATCTGGTGTCTGGCCGGGTCGGCCACCAGTCGCGCCAGTGCCAGCAGTTTGGGTACATAGGCCTGGGTTTCCCTGGGCAGTTTCAGGTGCCAGAAGTCAGTCGGTTTATTGCGAGCCCTGTTCTTACGAATGGCGCGCATCACCGTGCCGGAGCCGGAGTTGTAGGCGGCGAGGGCATGCATCCAGTCGCCGTTGAACTGTTTGCCCAGGCTTTCCAGGTATTTCAGGGCCGCCTCGGTGGAGGCATACACGTCACGGCGACCGTCATACCACCAGTTCTGTTTCAGACCGTAGATTTTGCCGGTGGATGGAATGAACTGCCAGATGCCGGCGGCACGGCCGTGGGAATAGGCAAACGGCTGAAATGCGCTCTCCACGATGGGCAGCAGCGCCAGTTCGGTGGGCAGGCCGCGTTTTTCCACCTCGTTAACGATGTGGTGCAGGAAAGGCTCTGCGCGTTCCACCACACGGTCCAGGTATTTGTCGTGTTTCTTGTACCAGGCCAGTTCCGCCATCAGGCGCGGATGATCCTGGTCATCCTGCAGGGAGAAACCGCTGCGGATGCGATCCCAGACATTGGGATAGGTTTGCACATAATCGTCCGGATTGATGGCGAACAGCCGTGCTTCTTCTTCCGCCTCCAGATCGTGATCGATGGCAATCGCCGCCGGCAGCTCGGCTTCAGCGACCTTGTCGGCGGGTTGTTGTGTGTCGGCGGGTGTATTGCGGACCTGATCCAGGTTCATACAGGCACTCACCAGACCGCTCAGGAGCAGGCCGGTAAGGAGATTTCTGGAAACCGCAGCTTTGGGAAATATACTTTTAATAATCAACACGTTAATAACTTTATCT
>CBDULQ010000115.1:0-11432 GCA_965368115.1 uncultured Gammaproteobacteria bacterium
CATTAAAACCAAGAAGACACTATAATATTGAGCATTCATCTAAAAACTTAATTCTTGGTTCTTTCTATACTAGATACGATTCTGTGAATATCGGTCCGTATTCGATAATCAGCTTTATCATATTCTTCTGATGAATCCGCATGAATTGCATAATGAAACCAGGCCAGCAAATGACATTTTGAATTCAGCGGGAGCACGTAGTATATCGACTTTCGCCCTGTAACCTCGCCGTCTATCTCCCAACTGAGGAACTCCAGATCATCTAGTTTGATTTGAGCAATCTCATTGGGTTTCCGCAATATCCAATCACCAATTTCTGCATCGGTTACCCCCGGGCTATTGTTCCGCACCCTGGTATTGATACCTTCATCGCCATCCAGATAATCATTGTATGATTTTTCAATCATATCAATAATATGCATAGCATCATTTACTGGCCATACCTCGAGTTCCAAATTCAAAGAAGCAAGCTCTTTGCTTGAGAACATTTTATTACTATGGTAGTCCCACATGGCGCCATCCACCTTGTGAGTTTTACGCCACATTACGGTATTGAACTCATCAGCCTTGGCGCAATCTACCGATCTGCTAACAGGAGACTCTTTTTTATACTTATCGGCAAAGCCCATCAGATTCGACATATTGGTGGGCACTTGATATTCGACTCTTATTCCATCGTCGATATGCAGAGTCTTATTTATCACAACATCAAAATCTGGCCCAGACTCTGCAACATCACTACATCCAAATAACCCGCCTAAAAAACTCATAAACAATGCCATCCAAATTATTCTGTCATTCATGATAATGCATCAATTTCCAGCCAGAGACTGCATATGTAACTGAACACGCTTTGCAGACCTGTTATCTCCAGCCATTACCAAAAACTGATGATAAGCTTCTAGACTAATAAATGGCATAGTATGCGGACTCTCTACCACGCTTTTACCATTACCAAATACTTTTCCGGAAAATTTAGCGCTTCTGCCTAGCGCGCCTAACCCAATATGATTGCCGCCGGCAATATTAGGTACCAGATCAAATGGATTATCATTGTCAGGTTTCACCTTTTTTATACCAGCATTCTCCAGCACTTTATCAGTTATACGCTTATTGTTTCCACCTGAATGAAAAACCACTGTATTCTTACTCAATGTTTGTCCAGGATATCTTTTAAGATGGTAGGCAACCGCTTGCTTAAATATAATTCCACCCTGACTGTGAACCACCCATTTCACTTCTTTACCCTGGCGTTGAATGTCAGCAAGAACAGCGGCCAAATACTTTGCGTTTTCCGTAGTTAAACCTATATTGTCTCTAACCGATTCATAGAAATCCAAAACAGGCGACTCACTTGGGTTATGAAATAATGTATAGTTTTTTATATCATCGCCTGAATAGGCATGTTCGGCATGAACACCCATGAGCCAACCAGCCTTACCTAAATTGTTCAGCATTCCATTGACAGCTGCGTGCTGGGTTTTCACCTTTGTCACACCCTGATTAACTCTCCATGACCTCGGAATAGAATCTATATCCTCCAATGACATTGCGGAATTAAATTTTATATTGCTCGTTTTGCTCACATCATATAACGCTGTTCGCTCATCTTTTGATACTGCCTTAGCCCCCAGAACACCCTGATTCAAAGCGATCATCATTATCACCACATAATCGGACGATACAGAATATTTTATGATGAAATTGGATGAAGTCGCAGATGCCTGCTTGGCTTTAAAAAAGGCGGGGTGATGTTTATTAACATAGCCATCGATCGGCGAAGACATGCTGGAGAGATCCTCGATCCCCTTATGCACCTGAAGTTGATCGTATGAATTCAACCCAGCCAAATAGTCAATCGCGGCTGGTTCTATATAGATCTTTTTGCCTGCCGACTTAAAAAACCATTTTTTGTTTCCAAAGTCGCCATACCGCACAGCTTCGCCGACTTTATCCTGATGATTGATTCTCTTCTGAATAGGCATAAATACTGAATTCCTTTTTACAATAGTAAGCAAATCTGTTTGCAAGCCAGAACAATAGAACATGATGCCCTAAGCATCTTATATTTTTACTGCACCTGCTCCACCGGCTCCCCTTCCTGGAAGCGTCGGAAGTAATCCTCATCATCTTCCTGATCGAAGCCATCGATGTAGAGCTGATCTCTGGGGAGCTTGACCGGGTATTCGGCGACAACGAAGTGGCGAACGTCGGTGAAGATGGCGGGGCTGATATCGAGCAGGGTTTCAACTTCGGTGACCTGGACGCCGTTGACGGCGGAAAGGGTTTCGGCGGCGTCGAACTGGAGACCGTCGATGACCACGTCAACCGGTTGCGGGTCGAGGAACACTGGGTTGAGAGTGGCGCGCATGCGCAGTTCGACGCGGCCGCTGATGTCGAGCACGAGGGGACGTTGCAGGGTGCCGAAGGTGCCGCGACCACCGGTGACGCGCAGGTTGCTGGCGGTGATGTCCGCCTGGCTGCGATCCAGTGGTCCGATGCCCAGCACATCGCCGGTGCGAGTGAACATGTCGACGGTACCGGCACTGAAATCATCGGAGAGGTTTTGCACCAGCTGGATATAACCGACCTGAATATCCTGGTCGGTGCGCAGGTTGAAGTTGCCGGTGTCGGTGGCGTCGTTGATGATGCTTTCGAGGATGATGCTGTTGGCATTATCGATGTTGATGTCGCCGCTGCTGGTGTTGTGGGCGTCCAGTCGACCGACATCGGTCACCAGGTTGCCGCCGCTCATACCCATACCGTTGGCCGCGCGCAATACAGCGCGCTGGGTTCTAAGGTTGGTCGCGGTGCCGTTGTTATTCACGATGGCGTCGGCGGCATTGAGGGTGATGCTATCGCCGGCGCTCAGCTCATCGATCGACAGGCTACCGTTCAAAGTGGTGATGGTGAGGTCAGTGAGCAGGTTGCTGGTACCGACAAGCAACGCCTGGCTGTTGACCACCTGAGCACTGCCGCCGCTCAAACTGATGCGACTGAACTGGTTGCCAGTCTGGGTCAGGTCGATGGCGGCATTACCCGCGCTCACATTCACATCCTGGCTGACGATACGACTGCCGGCCTGCTGAGTAATGTTGCCGCCGGTGAACAGTGTCAGATTTTGCGTGGTATCGATATTGCCCAGGGATATGTCGTTGGCATCACTCAGTATGGCATTGCGTGCATTGACCTGGATCTGGTTGAAGTCGTTAGAGGCCTGATCGAGGATGACATCGTCCGTACCGTTGGCGGCATCGAACTGGGCGGTGGTGTCGACAATCAGTGCTGTCGTGCCATTACGGATCGCGCCGGCCTGGGTTTGCAGGTTGATGGTCTGCACATGACCGCCGATCAATATGGCATTCTGATTAACGATATCGGCCTGGGTGACATTGGTCAGCACCAGTTCATTAAGGCTAATGGTGCCGTTTTGCAGGATCACATCGTTGTTGCCTGCATCCAGTTGTGTCACACCGGCCACAGTCAGGGTGCTGCCCGCATCGGCGATATCACCGACAGTGGTAACACTGAGGCTGTTGAATTCGCCGTCGAGCACCACATCACCGGCAGCGGTGAGATCCAGATTAATGCTGTTGCTGGCATTGGTGTTGCTGCCGGTCACCGCCAGGCTGTTCAGTTCGTTGATGGTGACGTTGCCGGCGTTTTCGATGACAAGCTGATTGAAATCATTGGCCTGTCCCAACGTGATATCCGTGGCAACCAGACGAGTATCGCCGCCGACATTACTCCAGGCGCCGGTCTGGGTGATGTTGCCGGCGGTTTGCAAATCAATGCTGCCGCCATCCGCGTTGAAACCGGCGAGCTGGATGTTGCCGAGATTACGTAAATTAATACCGGTGAAACTACCTGCGCCGGAAGCCAGGGTGATCTCGCCCTGCAGGTTGTTGGCATTGGCGCCGGTGAAACCATTGTCCAGATTGATATCGCCACCGTTGCTGAGCGTGAGGTCGGTGGTGCCGGTGACATTGATGCCCTGATCGGTGACGTTGCTGATGGTGCTGGCCCCACCGCCCTGCCCCGCGGTGACATCCAGGCTGGCCATGTTACCGGCCAGGTTGATGCTGTTGGTATCCACAACCGTTACTGTACCGCCAGAGACAATCAGGTTGTTGAAATCATTGCTGGTGTGGGTGAGCGATATGTTCGCAGCACCCGCGTCGAGTACCGTATCGCCGCTTACATTAATAAAGGTGACACCGGCCGGCACATCGTTGATACCACCGGTGGCGGTGATGTCGGCATTGGCGGCGATCAGTTCGTTAATCTGCAGGGCGGTTGTGCCGTTGTCGAACAGTACATCGGCGCCGGTATTGAAACTGGCCTGGTTGACGGTATGCGTGTTGTCGGTCAGCTGAATGTCGCCAGCGGTTGCACTGAACACGTTAGTGCCTGTGCCGGTGCGGACCAGTCCGGTGGTACCGGTGGCGTTCTGACTCAGGACATTGCCCGAAGCCAGGCGCAGGCTCTGGGTATCGTCGTCCATGGTGATGTTATTGAAGACCAGGTCGTCGCCGCTTTCGAGATCCAGCAGGCCGTCGATCAGCACATCGGCAACGGTCAGGCCATTTGCGCTATAGAGCTCGATGTTCTGCACTCGGTCGGTGGGCCCGGTAGTATTCAGGGGATCGATCTGCACCAGCACCGTACCACCGAAATCATTGCCGGTGTTTCTGAGGTCGAGGTTACGACCGTCACGCAGGTTGAAGATGCTCTGATTATTCACCTGCACGCTGGTCAGCGCTTGCTGGGCGATATCCGCGGCGGCATTCACGGTCAGGTTACCGCGTACGAAAGAGTTGCCCATATTCAGCGTCGTTGCCGAATTTGAGTTGATGGTGGCGTCGTTGCCGGCTGTGGTGGTGACGCCGACGGATGTGACTGCATCGTTGAGATTGACGGTCAGGTTGGTGTCGTTGTGGATGTTGATGTTGCCCAGTGTATTGCCGGGTGTCGCATGAGCCACAGTAACATCACCCGCCAGGAGATTATTGTTATTGCTCAGGCTAACATTGCCGGTAGCAGTGACATTGGTAGCACCGACAATATTCAGCTCACCTGCGGCATCAACACTGCCGGTTACGTTAACTATCAAATCTCCATTCGGTAGCGATGGATTTGGACCGCCGAATTCAGTCACAGGATCAAACTGGGTGATTTCTGTGGAGATGCGGCTGTTGGTATCTTGAGTGAAATTAATGCCGCTGACCGTTAAGTCGCCGCCTTGCAGGTCTATGTCACCGTTGACAACAACACTCCCCTGACCAGCATCACCTTCGAATAGCGCAGGTGGAGTACCATCTGGCCCAGTGTAGTTCGCCGTGAGGGTTAGATTGAGAATATCACCATCTTCAACACCTAAACCATTATCCAGATCAGAATCAAGAATATTACCCCTGATAACAACATCGCGATGAGCCTGCAAGGTTAGAGAAGATGCATTGTTAGCCCCATCGCGATTTGTACCGGCATTATCAAAATCGAGATCAGAAAAAAGAATAATATCGCCATAGTGATATTGAGTGTAATCAACCCCACTCATCCCTCCAACGTTTATTAAAACTGAGGATGATTCAGGGTTCAGATCAACACTATCTGTTCCAGTACAGTTTACCCCCACCGTACATCCGGCAGGCGTATTAACTGTAGTTAAATGCACCTGTGTACGAACTGTAACATTTGCACCTGCGATCAAGGCCGCCTCTAGACTTCCTATCCTAACCGTCGCTTCACTTGCCGTCGTAAAAATGTCTCGACTGTCACCACTAATATTAATGTTTATTGCCGTTGAATTATCGCTACTTATTTCAATATAACTTGGATCAATCAACCATTCACCATGAACCCCATAATTCGAATGCACATCCACTGATGGCGACAAACTAACTATATTTTTACTTGAGGTTTCGACAAACCCACCATTACCACTTTGCTGACCACCCGTCGCCGTAAAAGCACCATAAGCCCGTGTCACCTCATCCGACCACAGAATAATTTTTCCGCCATCTCCATTTTGTACGGCATCGGCATGAATGCGGGTATCTACACCGGTGTATACAGCTCGGGCATTTTTGATGTCGGGATTACTACCCAGGTAATCGCCACCGACCAGGACATCGCCGCCGCCGTCTGCACCAGATGCATTTACCTCAGCTTTATCGATAAGGCCGACCTGTTCACCCAGCAGGTGCACCTGCCCGCCAACGCCACTTTCCAGAGCCTGGGCAGAAATGCGACTATCGTCGCTGAGCATCACCGTGTCAGTAGCGTCCAGTAAAACTTTTCCACCTTTACCTTCACGAGCATCTGCATTCAACTCGCCCTGGTGCGAAATGTTACCTCCGGCGTAAATAACAGTTCCGGCCTGGCCCTGATCAGTCGAGACATCCACATGACCAAGATCGCTGATATCACCATCGGGCCCTGTCAGGTAATAGCCACCGTCCGCCGCAACCACCATACCGTCCTGCGACGTGAAGCGATCAGATTCATCGATGGCATAAATACTGTTCTGGATTGCCTCGACCTGACGCGCCGTGAGCACTACGCGACCACCATGCGCTTCGATCAATCCGCTATTAAAAATCGCCGGGTCGTTGATACCCAGGATATCCGCCAGACGGTTCTGATTAATACGGATGCTCAACTGGTTGTAAGCATCAAAACGAACCTGAATATCACTGCCGGAGGCCAGTGCGACAGTACCGAAATTAGCAACCAGCAAACCTTCGTTACGTACCTGTTGGCCCAGCAGGGCAAGCGTGCCGCCATCGATGACTTTTAGCGTACCCTGATTGACGATAAGACCCGAAGTATTTTCAAGCGCATGAAAGTCCAGGCGACCCGCCATAAAGTCTTCCGGTGAAATATCCAGTGCACTGACAAAAAGGCTACCGACATTGACCATTGCCGTATCGCCAAAGAAAATGCCGCGCGGGTTGACCAGTACGATCTGGCCGTTGGCTGTGATGGAACCGAAAATCTGAGTGGGACTTTGATCGAGAATGCGGTTTAACGCGATGGAGGACGAGTCGGGCTGGTTAAATGCTACCGACTCGTCCGTGTTGATATTGAAGCTTTGCCAGTCAATGGCTACACGATTAGATGATTGATTGATTGTGGTATTGAGACCTGACTGACTGACTTGAGCCTGCCCTGCAATTATATTTCCACCCACAGGCCCCGCATAACCAATGGACGAAAATATAAATTGCGCGATGACCGTATTAAGGAATAGTCGTCTGTTCAATTTACAGCACCCAACCCACTTGCTTAATATTACCTGGATTCATAAATATCCAAATAAAATCTAAAATCAGTATTATTGCTTATCCATAATCATCGCTCGACCAAATACGGTATTTGAATACGAGATATTTAGAATATTATCAGTAGCACCTTCGGTCCATGCCAAACCAGTATAGCTGCCATCCATCCCAGGATCGTATGCGCAGTTTGTATAATGGACGTTAACACTGTATACGTTGATATTTTCATCAACTGGCGCGATAGCACCAGAAATTATACATCCACCACTATCTGACCCTGTAATACCCCCGGCAGCGTCAATAGTAAAATCGGTAGTGATAACTATTCCACCATGAGCAGCAGACCACATTCCTGTCACCACATTTAAAGAGCTTCCCCTGTCGTAAAGTTGGGTGTTTTCCGTTAAAGAAATAACTCCATCCGGATAGGGACTCACTGTGTCAAGATCGCTAAAATTAATTTCAACAGAACTATCCTGAACAAAGGTACCTGAAACAGCCACTTCGCCTGTTCCAAATGTAGTGTCATTGTCAAACCATCCCATCTGTCCCGCCAGACTAGTGCCACTAACAGAAAGGTTGCCATCAAAAATTTGTTGGATTCCTAACGCAGTTGAGAACACAATAACTCTTCCCTCATAGATTATTGCTTTTTCGCCTCCGTTAGAGCCATTTGCTTCTCGCCCCCCGGTAATCGACCCTGAATAAATCCCATTCGGAGAAGGTGTAGAACCACCACCGCCACCCCCACCACACCCAGAAACCAGCGCAGAAGCCAACACCAGGGTAGAAATCGTTTTCACTGCATTCATTTTAATCATCCCACTTTTATATTAATTCGATGTCTGTTGAGCATGCCGGATAACGGATATCGCGGCACAGCCTGAATCCGTGTCTCGGCCCGATACATAATGGTGAAAAACACCCGGATTTCCGGCACGGTATGTTGAATTCGTTGATTAACTGGCCGACACCCCTAAAAACCGGCGCCAGCAGGGAGGGTTAAGTGACTGTTCTGATAGGGAATTTTTGAGAACATCTAGCATGCGGTCCCTGCTGTTAATCCAGGCAATTAGGCTACGGGATTGGGTCCCGATAGGCAAGCCGGAACCCTGCATTTTTGGCTTTTCTCCCAAAAATTCATGGCATTAGCGGAATCTGCGGTTTGTGGACATGCTGATGACTGCGGAATACGTGCACTGCTGTCCCAGGAAACAAAAGTCGAGCCCTTATAAAATGCAGCTATTCCCGCATCTCGATAACTGGGACATCCGTCTGGACATGAAATGCCAGAAGCAGAAATCATGTCATCCCCGGCAGGTGGGTATCCAGTATGTTGTTGATGGATATACAGGTCACCATCACTGGATTCCCGCCTTCGCGGGAATGACGTGTTAGTGGGAGAGCAGTGGAATACAGGTCTTTAACTCTTTCATCTGGTATAAAGAAAGCCTCCCCTGCCGGATATCTTCCGACAGGGGCATATTTATCAATTGAGTTGAAAGCTGCCATATGCGCCGTCACCAAAATCTTTCACCTGGTGAGTGCCGTTGACGCTTCCATCGGTTCGCCAGAGCTCTTCAGAACCCGATACCGGGTGGACTGTGAAATACAGATAGTCTTTCGTCTTTTTGTGATTGTAAAACGGATTGGCATTATATTCGTCGAATTCGCCTAGCTTGACCGTGCCCGAGTCACGGCCATCGGTCACCCAGAACTCGGAATAATTGGCCTGGCCATCAAAACCAACATTAAAAAACACCTTGTCGTTAAACTCCACCAAATTGCTTTGCAGTTGATTTCCAGCATCGGCAATGCTCTCTGTAACCAGCTCCTCACCACCAGAGGCTCCATTCGTTCGCCAGAGCTGATAGCCGGTATCGCCGTCATTGCGGATGAAATATACATGATCACTTGTGGCAACCAGCTTATGACAGAGGATTTCATTATCAGCTGGGCCGCGTGTTGCGTCGACGTCTACCAGCTTAGTGGTTCCGGAAGCTGTTCCGTTCGTCTTCCACAGACCAACGCCCTGACTATCGTCATATGCCGTAAAATAGAGATAACCATTGAGTTCAGCCCAGTTGCTTTCTTCGAAGGGATTCTGACATGAGTAACCGATTGGCGATGAAATGGGCATGATCATTCGGGTGCCCGCTTCGCTTCCGTCAGAAACCCATAACTCTGTTATATCCTGAGCATTTTCATAGACAAAAAACAGCCTGTTTCCTACACCTAGAAACCTGCCCGAGGGAGTAAAATAATCCGGAAAACCATAAACAGGGCGAGTTGAATCTATTGTGCCCTGGGAACGCCAGAGCTTATATTCACCACCCGCAAAAGCGAGAAAAAACACGCTGTTTCCAACTGCAGTAAATTCGGTCGCGTTCGAGACATTCGGCTCACCATCGCTATTCACCAATTTCATAGTACCGTTTTCCGTTCCATCCGAACGCCAGAGTTTGAAAGAATGTCTGGAGCTTCCGTCAAGACCTGCAAAGTACACATAGCCGCCTGCTTTAGTCAGGTGATAAATCTGTGCACCCCCGAAAGGGTTAACGGCATTGATAACCTGGGTTCCGGACTCGGTACCATTTGTTCGCCATAATTGTCCCTCCTCGACTTTACTCGCGGTTGCCGTGAACAGCACGTAAGGGCCCAATTCTGTAAACTCTCGAGGGCTTGAGCTTTCGGTGTCTTCACTGAGCTGATTAACATCGGCGATCAGCCTTGTACCCGTGCCAGTTCCGTTGCTCGCCCAGATTTCATACCCCGACAGTCCATCATCGGCAGAGAAATACAACTCATTGTTCACCATGGTCAGGGAAACAGGTTGCGAGCCGCGTGCGCCGACATTGATGTCGCTGACCAGTGTGGTGCCCGATGAAGTCCCATCGGATTTCCAGAGCTCCGGGCCATGCTGCCCGTCATTTGCCACAAAATAGATGCCACCGTTAAAAGCTAACAACTTCTGATTGTAGTCATCCAGGGCCGATGCCCTACCCGGCCATATTTCTTTCACCAGAGAAGTGCCCTGTTCAGTACCATCGGACGCCCAAAGTTCCGCGCCGGCATATTCGCCGTCTACAAAGGTCGCTCCAATAAAGAATAGCAAACCATTAGATTTGATAATTCGATATGAGGAATACCCAAGATTATAGTAACCCGCAGCTACTGACTCTCCGGTCTTTACGATCCGGGTACCCGGTGCCGTACCGTCCGATGCCCATAATGCTAGACTGCTTACACCGTCGTTGGCAAAGAAAAACACCTCATTGCCCAGAGATTCAAAGCTGATAACACCAGAGTTTGAGAACGCACTCTCAGCACCCGGCCTGATATCACTCACCATACCCGTACCCTGCGCGGTGCCGTCGGTTGACCAAAGCTCGTAGCCGGCCTGACCGTCGCTGGCGACGAAATAAATATGCCCCTGGAACACATAAAAAGGCGAAGTGTTTTTTAAGCCAGTGCCACTCGCCGAACCATAATCATGTATCAGAGTCGAATTTGCCCCGTCATAACGCCATAGCTGATTAGAACCGGAAAAATAGTACAGACTATTATTCATGACGGCATGGGCCCACATGGCATAGACCGGAAAAACCTGCTCGGTGCCCTGAGTTGTGCCGTCGGTACGCCACAGATATCCGTCATAGTGAAAATACAAATATCCGTTCCAGACAAAACTGGAACTAACACTTCCGGATGACGAAGAGCTCGAAGCATCTCCGGCCAGGAACCGGGTTCCACCAAGGGTCCCATCGGACACCCATAAATCACCATTCGCCAGGAACAACATTCGACTACCCAGTTCGACGAAACCGCTCGGAAAGGATGAACCAATGCCTGGCACGATATCCATAAACAGCGACACGGTATTGCCTGACTGAACAAATAATTCATGACCGTGAACGCCGTCATCGGCAGAAAAATAAACATTCCCATTGAATTCAAAGAACCGCTGTGGATTGCTGTCCGTCGAGGTATTTATATTCTTGAGAAGATGGGTGCCCGGATCGGTTCCATCGGAAAACCACAACTCATCCGTATATCCGATACCGGAGGCATTCTGAGTTAACCTGGAAAATACAATCTTATTTTGATTAAAAAACACACCTGGACCCGAAGAGCTCCCTCCTCCCC
>CBDULQ010000116.1:0-11310 GCA_965368115.1 uncultured Gammaproteobacteria bacterium
CACCTGCAGATTTTCGGCACCCTGCTTCACGACCCCAATCTCTGGCACCTGAATCGCAAATCGGTCTCACTCGCCTTCGCCGTCGGCCTGTTCTGCATGTGGGTACCGATTCCGTTCCAGATGTTACTGGCCGCCGCCGTCGCCATCCTGGTACGCAGCAACCTGCCTATCTCCGTGGCCCTGGTGTGGATCACCAATCCGATTACCATGGGACCGATGTTTTTCCTCGCCTATAAATTCGGCGCCTGGGTGCTCGCGGTACCGCCCAACAACTTCCATTTCGAACTCAGCGGTGACTGGCTGATGCATGAGCTGCATGTGATCTGGAAACCGTTTCTCCTCGGCTGTTTCGCCTTTGCCATCGTCAGCGGCGCGGCCGGATTTTTCAGCATCCGCGTGCTGTGGCGGATGCACATTGTGCGTTACATTAAACAGAAGAAGCAGAAATTAGCCAACAAGTTAGCCCCATGATCTGGAAACCCCATGCGACGGTCGCGGCGGTCATCGAACGCGACGGCCTGTTTTTGATGGTCGAAGAAAGCAGCGATGGCGAAATCGTCTATAACCAGCCCGCCGGTCACCTCGACCCCAACGAAAGCCTGATTCAGGCCGCCATTCGCGAAACCCGTGAAGAAACCGCCTGGCGCTTTCAGCCAGAGGCCATCGTCGGCATCTATCGCTGGTTGCACGAACCCACCGATCGCACCTACCTGCGCGTATGTTTCTCCGGTGACTGTGACGACCATCATGCCGATCAGGCGCTGGACGACGGCATTCTGCGCGCCGTGTGGTTGAGTCGGGAAGAATTGCTGGCCCGGCCGGACAAACTGCGTAGCCCGATGGTGATGCGCTGTATCGACGACTACCTGGCCGGTAAACGTTATCCACTGGAACTGCTACAGGATCTCTCGCTGTGAAATATCGGCTGTTATGGCTGGTCCTGATGTTGCCGAACCTGATGCTGGTCGGCACCCTGCGTGCCGAACCGGCACTGGCGATGTGTCAGTTCGAATGCACCGAACAGCAACAATATCAACTGCAGGCCGACACCTGGCAGCGCATCGATAAACTTTTCGATGCGCAACTGGATAGTGCTGCAGAACGCGCCGCAATTGCCAACGCACTGGCGCTGATGGAACAGGACGTTCTCGGCCAGGTGAAACACGAACTCGGCGACGAAGAGCTGGCGGATTATTTGCAACAGATGTTCGCCAACCTGGACGAGACACGCAATACGCGCAGCATGATGATCCTGCTCAGTGACCGACAACTGATACGCAATCATGTCATTCGCCGCAGTGAAAAACGCCAGGCGGTGTTCGGACCGACCCAGCTTACCGCCGTCATCCAGAGTATCGACGACGGTCGCGTGTACGCCGTGGATGCGACCACGACCGGCTTCGGCTTCCCGCCGCAGATCAGCTTGCTGGAGGAATGGAAACAGTCCACACCGGTGCGCAAACTGGGTGGACAGATCAAAACCCTGTTCGATGATCTCACCGGTGCCGACGAACAGGACGCCAGCCATGAGTGAATCGAACAGGGTACTGATCGGCATGTCCGGCGGCGTCGACTCCTCGGTTGCCGCATTGCGTCTGCTGGAGATGGGCTATCAGGTCGAAGGCCTGTTCATGAAGAACTGGGAACAGGATGACGATGAGGATTACTGTGCCGCGGCCGAGGATCTTAAAGATGCGCAACAGGTTTGCGACCGGCTGGGCATCACCCTGCACGGCGTGAATTTTTCCGACCAGTACTGGGATCGCGTGTTCGAGCATTTTCTTGCCGAGTATCGCGCCGGACGCACACCCAATCCGGACATACTCTGCAACCGGGAAATCAAGTTCAAGGCATTTCTCGATTATGCGCTGAACCTCGGCGCCGACCACATCGCCACCGGACACTACGCACAGGTGGATGAAGTCGACGGCCGTTTTCGTTTATTGAAAGGGCTGGACGACAACAAGGACCAGAGTTATTTCCTCTACACCCTGGGCCAGCATCAGTTATCCCATAGCATCTTCCCTATCGGCGACATGGAAAAACCGCGGGTACGCGAACTCGCTGAACAGGCGCAGTTTCCCAATCACGCCAAAAAAGACAGCACCGGTATCTGTTTCATCGGCGAACGCAAGTTCCGCGATTTCCTACAACGCTTTCTACCCGCGCAGCCGGGAGAAATTCGCAGCGTCGACGGCCGACTGATCGGTGAACACCATGGCCTGATGTACTACACACTCGGCCAACGCAAGGGCCTGGGTATTGGTGGCGTAAAAGGTTCCGCTGAGGACGCCTGGTATACCGTCGACAAGGACCTGGACAACAACATCCTGATCGTCGCCCAGGGCGCCGATCATCCGCGTCTGTTTCATACGCATCTGAATGCCAGCCAGTTGCACTGGGTGAGCAGCATCGCACCGACAACGCCGTTCACCTGCAAAGCCAAGGTACGTTATCGCCAGGCCGACCAGGATTGCGTGATCGAATCACTGGATGGCGACCAGTGTGTGGTAAGCTTTAGCGACGCGCAACGCGCGATCACTCCGGGCCAGTCCATCGTGTTCTACACGAACAATGAATGTCTGGGCGGCGGCGTCATCGACCACATGTTCAATACATAATATGAAATACAGCATTGAAGATCAGACACTGGCGCTGGCCGGTGTATTTCAGGCCGCGCGCCTGGTGCAGCAGATTGCCCGCCAGGGGCAGGCGCCCGGTGCGCATATGGAAAGCAGCCTGGAAACCCTGTTCAAATTCGACAGTGAAAACGTGCTCGATGTCTTCGGCGGTATCGCCGGTGTATCGCTGGGTCTGAAAACCCTGCAAATCCAGCTCAGCGGCAATGCGGAACAGCAGGATCTCGAAGTCACCCGCTACGCCATCTCACTGCTGCACCTGGAAAAAAAATTACGCAAACATCCCGACCTGGTTCAACGTATCGCCGATGGCCTGAAAACCGCTCAGAACCAGATGGACTATTTCAGCCTGACCCACGAAAACGTGTTCGCCAGTCTCGCCGGACTCTACCAGGATACGGTCAGCACTCTGTTACCGCGCATCATCGTGCAGGGTGAACAACATCTGCTGTCTCAGCAGGCCAACGCCAACAAGATACGTGCACTACTGCTGGCCGGTATCCGCTCCGCCTTTCTCTGGCAGCAGACCGGCGGCAACAAACTGCGCTTTCTGTTAAATCGTAAAAAATATCTGCACGCCGCCGGCCAGTTGCTGGCACGACTCTGACTCTCTCCACTGCGCTTCAGTGATGCGCTTAACAAATTTCACAGCGGGTTGAGCACAACGATTTAAAAGCAGTCCCGGCGTCACTATAATAGTCATTAAGGAAACTTCTTTAAGCGCTTGAAGTCTTCCCGAGTAGACGTTTAATCTGTCATCAAGAATTCACCAAATTCGCACACAATACCGCCCGAATGCTTCAATTGAGTGCACATCGATCCGAATTCAACAACGGCCCAGGTCGTCAGGCCGCTATTTCCTCTGACTCTGCACCACTTTCAGCGCTCGGCATGAAACTTGTTACAAAGTCAGTAAAGCGACTTACATCGGACCGCAAGATGAACAGGGGCGACACATATTCTGACCTTTGCCTGATTCCACGGGCACGGTCGCCCCAGCGCTTTGCATATGCAACCCTTTCCTTCCCCCTGCTACGAGACTCTCGAAAACTATGGCTAAAATAGATTCTGTTCCCAGACGACCCGTTGTGCTCATTATCCTTGATGGCTTTGGTGTCAATCCCGGCAAATTGCATAATGCCGTGGAACAGGCCAGCACTCCGAAACTGGATGCGTTTTTTGCCAGTTACCCGCACACCCTGATTCAGGCCTCGGGCCCCAGCGTCGGTTTACCCGACAGCCAGATGGGCAACTCCGAAGTCGGCCACATGATTCTCGGTGCCGGCGCCATCATCAAACAGGATATCGTCAACATCAACGAAGCCATCGAAAATGGCGAATTTTTTGAAAATCCGGCGTTGATCAAGGCGGCGCGTAAAGCCAAGTTGAACGACCGCCCGCTGCACCTGCTTGGCCTGGTGTCCGACGGCGGCGTGCACAGCGACATCAAACACCTCAAGGCGTTGATCCGATTCGCCAAACAGCAGGGCGTCAAGCCGTTGCTGCACATGATTACCGACGGTCGCGACGCACCACCGAAATCTGCGCTGACCTATCTGCCGCAGATCGAACCCCTGTTGCATGAAGCCGGCGGCGCCATTGCCAGTATCGTCGGCCGCTATTACGCCATGGACCGCGACCATCGCTGGGAACGTACCGAGCTGGCGTGGCGCGCCTATGTGTGTGGTAAGGGACAGAAAGGCCAGTCCGCCGAATCGGCGATCTGCAGCGCCTATGCCGTGGGTGACACGGATGAATTCATTCGCCCGATTCTGCTGCCGGCGTTCCAGCCTATGCAGGACAAGGACCCGGTGATCAGTTTCAATTTCCGCAAAGACCGGCCGAGACAGATCGTCGATGCCCTGGCGAATAAAAATTTCGAGGGCTTCGATCGCGGCAGCGCCGCCCTGCCCTGGCTGACTTGCCTGATGCCCTACAACCGCAACTGGAACCTGTCCTTCGCCTTCGAACCGGAAGTGCCGGACACCTGCCTGGGCGAAGTCATCAGCAACCAGGGACTGAAACAGTTCCACTGTTCGGAAACGGAAAAATATCCGCACGTCACCTATTTCTTCAACGGTGGGCGCACCGAACCGTTTAGCGGCGAAACCCAGTTACTGGTGCCGTCACCCAATGTGTCCACCTACGACCAGAAACCGGAAATGAGTGCACCGGAAGTGGCGGATGCCGTCGTCAATGCCATCAAGTCGAACCAGTATGCGTTCATCGTGGTGAATTTCGCCAACGGCGACATGGTTGGCCATACCGCTGTAGAACACGCGGTGATCCAGGCGGTGGAAGTACTGGATACCCAGGTTGGCAAAGTGATCGATTCGGCCATTGCCAATGACTACTCGGTGATCATGACCGCAGACCACGGCAACTGTGAAGAGATGATCGATGCCGCCACCGGCATGCCGCATACCCAGCACACTACCTACCCGGTGCCCTGCCTGATTGCCGATCAGTCGGCCTGGCAACTCTCCTGCTCTGGCGGTCTTGCCAACATCGCACCGACGGTGCTGCAATTGATGGGACTGGACATTCCGGAAGCCATGACTGCAAAGTCATTGTTGACCCGGGAAATCGAAACTTTGATTCACACCCGCAGCCTGGATATCGTCGCCTGATCCGGACCGGGTCATGCGGAACAGGGTCAGCGCGGTCGCTGCCCCTTGATAATGCGTTTAATCTTATCCTTGTAAAAGCGCTTGCTTTTATAACTCACCGACTCGATCCAGGTACGCTGATAATAAGGTCGATCCTCATCACTGATCTGCTGTAACTGGTTATTGTATTTATGCCGCACCCAGGCATTGAAATCGAAAATACTCGCCAGCTGGAACAGATAATGATTGAGCGGATGAAAGCCCGCTTTATAGATCACCGCCACACCCAGATCGATCAGACAGGGTTCGTCCCCTGCAGTCACCAGCAGATTGGTTTTTTTCTTCAGATCGAAATGGGCCACGCCACGGGCGTGCATCTGTTCGATGTAATCCAGCATGAGTTGAAAATAAGCCGCTTCATCCTGCGGTCGTTGTTGCTTCATGGTATGGCCGTCCATCTTGTGTAATACCAGGTAGCGGTTGTCGATCAATCCATAGCAACGCGGCACGCCGGGAAAATCATCCAGTTGCCGATAGACGCCGAATTCGTGTTTGAGTAAACGCTGGTGAAACCACCTGAGCAGGCCGTCGCCATGGGCAATTTTAATCACCAGATGAGGTGTTGTTTCGGTATAGAGAAGGGTCTGTCCCTGATAACCGGCGGACAGGTTATTGTTGCCGGTTGTTAAACTGTGTTCAATCCATTGAACCAGTTGCTGTTCATTGATGCCCGCGGCCGGATCGATCACACCGCACCATCAGGTGTACAAAAAGTACAGGCACATCACCAGGTAAGCGACGATGACCGGCTCACCATTCTGCATCAGACTCTGTTTGAACGACCACTCGCTGCTGGTCGAACCGGCGCGATTTTTAAAGGTCGGGATCAGGGCGTGAATATCCTTGCTCCAGTTTTCCCATTCCTCGCCGAAAATATTGTGCAGCTTGTTATCTTCATAGGCGATAGTCGGCGGATAGTAGAACAACAGCAGGAAACCCATCAGCAGCCATGACCACCACAGGTTCGAGGCCAGTGAGAAACCGACGAGTAACAGAATATTGCCCACGTACAGGGGATGACGGACATAGGCGTAGGGACCGTCGGTGGCCAGCACGCGATTCTTTTTAACGTGACCGGAAGCCCACATGCGAATCGCTTCGCCGACTGCCGCGATGACGACACCGGCAACGAAAGTACCCGGACTCATGGTACCGAGCAAACTGACCAGCAACACGAACAGCACGGCGAACCACTGGCGAGACTGTTCGTGGTAACGCAGATGAAGAATGATTTTCTGAATGCCGTGAACGTCGGAAAACTGATCAGCGCGTGACATGCATATCCCCGCAGGTATTAAAAGCGGCTTATTCTATCTCAATCGGCAGGTGAATTCAGAAAAAACTCAGCCGGCCGCAGGGTCCTGTTCACAGATTGACGGTAACGCCACTTCCAGCAGACGGCGGACTTTTTCCATGCCCGAGGCCAGGCATTTTTCCATTTCCACCAGGCTGATTTCCGCCTGCCCGCCGCGTCCCGCGGCCCAGTTGATGACCAGCGCACAGGCGGCGTAACGCAAACCCAGTTCGCGAGCCAGCGCCGCTTCCGGCATGCCGGTCATGCCGATGATGTCGCAGCCGTCCCGCTCCAGTCGATCGACTTCCGCGGCGGTTTCCAGTCGCGGCCCCTGGGTGGCGCCATAAACACCACCGTCATGGGGATCGTAACCCAGTTCTTCGGCGGCTTTCAGCAACAGAGTGCGTAACGGCTGGTCATAGGGGTGAGTGAAATCGATATGGGTGACGAAGCTCAGGTCTTCCTCGAAAAAGGTCTGCGCCCGGCTGTGGGTGTAGTCGATGATCTGGTCCGGAATGACGATGCGCTCCGGGCCCATGGCTTCGGTGACGCCACCGACCGCGGCAATCGCCAGCACTTTGTCCACTTCCGCCTGTTTCAGTGCCCACAGGTTGGCGCGGTAGTTAACCATGTGCGGCGGAATGGTATGACGATAGCCGTGACGCGCCAGGAACACCACCTGGTTATCACCGATGGTGCCGAAGGTCAGTGGACCGGACGGCGCACCGAACGGTGTGTTGACCATTTCTTTTCCGGTGATGTTGAGGTTTTTCAGTTCGGTCAGGCCGGTGCCGCCGATGATTGCGGTTAATGACATGCTATTGTCTTCTCTGGTTTATTCGCCCACCGCATAGATACCGTCGAGGTTACGGTGATAGCCCTTGTAATCCATACCGAAACCGAACACGTAACGGTCTTCGACGGTGAGTCCGATAAAGTCGCATTCGGCGCCCGGCGCTCGACGGTCATGCTGTTTTTCAACCAGCACCGCAGAGGTCACCGATGCCGCACCCTGGGTCCGGCAATATTCGATGATCGCCTTCAGGGTATAACCTTCATCCAGAATATCGTCGAGGATGATCAGGTGACGTCCCTGAATCGACTGATGGGGTTCCACTTTCCATTCCAGTTCACCACCGCTGGTCTGGTTGCGATAACGGGTGGCGTGAATGAAATCCACATGCAGGGGAAATTTGAAACGGGTGAGCAAATGTCCGCTCAATACCAGACCACCATTCATGACGCTCACCACGATCACCGGTTGATCACCGTTAACCCGTTCGGCGACGCGTTCGCTGATTTCGATGGCCAGTTGATCCAGTGCGCGACTGATCGCCCGGGCGTCGTATAAACAGTCGGCCTGTTGCAGAACCTGTTGTGCCTGTTGTTGTGTTACGCTCATATCAGTAGGTAAAGGTGACGACATTGTCGTCCATGGATTCGTTGATGATGTAGGCGCCGCCGACAATCTCATGGATTTCCGGCACCAGGTCTTCGCCCCAGAGCTTGATCGCCGGGGTACACACCTTGAAAATCACACCGGCACGACGCGCCTCCTGCATATAGGCATACACGGTTTTGTGGTGTTCGTCTTCGATAATCATCGATTCCGGTTCACCCTTGATCGCCAGTCGACCGGCAAGTCCGGTGAGCAGAATTTCCACTTCGAATTCCATTGCCGCAGCGACCGTGGCCTGCAGCAGGGGTGGCACCAGTTCCGGAGGATTATCCAGATTGGCGTTGGCCAGCACCACGAGTAATTTATCAGCCATCGATCTACACGCTCTGTTCTACCGCCTGGGGGAAGGATTCAATATGCAACGTTGAGGTCGGGAATGCAATCTCCGCACCGTGGCCGGCAATGATATCCATGATTTTAAACAGCACATCCTGTTTCACCTGGTGATATTCCGCCCATACCGTGGTTCTGGTAAAGGTGTAGACGAAAAAGTCGATGGACGATGCCGCAAAACTGTTGAAGTTCACCATCAGGGTCTGATCGGTATCGATGTCCGGATGGTTCTGTAACATGTCTTTCACATCGGCGACGATGACCGACATCTTGTCGCCGTCTTCGTATCGAATTCCGATGGTTTCGTAAATGCGCCGATTGGTCATGCGCGACGGGTTTTCCACCGCAATACTGGTAAATACGGAATTGGGTACATACAGAGGGCGCTTGTCGAAGGTGCGGATACAGGTCAGGCGCCAGCCGATGGATTCCACCGTGCCTTCGATGTCGCGGTCGTTGGAACGAATCCAGTCACCGACAATAAACGGCCGATCCAGGTAGATCATCAACCCACCGAAAAAATTCGCCAGCAGATCCTTGGCGGCAAAACCCACCGCAATACCGCCGATACCGCCGAAGGCCAGCACACCGGAAATGCTGTAACCCAGGGTCTGCAACATCACCAGGCCACCGGTAATCAGCACAGAAACGCGCAACAGTTTACCCAGCGCCTGCACCGTATGCTGATCGTAGCGCCGTCCGCCATCACCCTGCTCGCGATTGATGAAAATATTTTCCGCGCCCTTGATCAGGTTGAGCAGGAACATGAGCAGAATCACGATCACACCCACGTAACGCAGCGGATCGATGACCTGGAAAATCGCCGCATCGCTTTCCTTGTGCACGATCTCCGCGGCCAACGTCAGGCCCAGCAGCCAGATCAGCAGTCCCAGCGGCTTCTGCACCGAAGTAATCAGCAGATCATCCCACTCGTTGCGGGTCCCTTCGGCCTTGCGGCGAATTCTCGCCAGTATGCGTTTCTGGAAAAAATTCAGCAGCAGGGTGCCGAGCACCACCAGGAACACCTGCATGATCCAGGCGTGTTCCTTGCCCAGCAGATTGAAATAGTCGGTAAGGGTTTGCAGATTCATGATCGTTATTTTTTACCAGCAGAGGCCGCGCAAATAAAACAGCGCGCATTGTACAGCCTATTCCCTGCTCAGTTCAAAGCTCGCCGCAATCCTTTTAGACTTCCAGTTCCAGCCAGGGACTCTGCTCCAGGCTGGCCAGCTGCTGCACCGCCTGTTGCCAGCGCGGCGTCGCCTGCAGGGCCGCCAGGGATTCGATATCGCCGCGGCCGTGCATGCGCACCAGGCGCATCTGTGAGGCCGGGTTGCTGTAGTCTTCCAGGCTTTCCAGCACCTGCTGCGCGGCCTCGGTGTGATTGCACACCAGCACCATATCGCAACCGGCGTCGAGCGCGGCGCGGGCGCGATCACTGTAGCCACCCACCACGCCAGCGGCTTCCATACTCAGGTCGTCGCTGAAGATCACCCCCTGGAAATCGAGCTGCCGGCGCAGGATGCGCTGCAACCAGACTTTCGAATAACCGGCGGGTTTGTCATCCACCTTCGGGAATACCACGTGCGCCGGCATCACCGCCGCCAGGCCGAAATGAATCATGCGCTCGAAAGGAATCAGGTCTTCCATCAGAATGTCGTTGAGGCCACGCTCATCCACCGGGTGTGCCACATGCGAGTCTTCTTTCACCGAACCGTGCCCCGGGAAGTGCTTGCCGGTGGCGGCCATGCCCGCCTGCTGCATGCCTTCCATGAACGCATGGGCGAGCTGGGCGACCTTGTCCGGATGCTGGTGAAAGGCGCGATCGCCGATCACCCCGCTGACGCCGCGACCCAGATCGAGCACCGGTGCGAAACTCATGTCGATGCCCACCGCACGACATTCCGCCGCCATCAGCCAGCCGCAGCTCTGCGCCAGCTTCAGGCCTTCCTTCATATTGTGTTTGAACACCCGGCCGTAGAGCGCCGCCGGCGGAATCCGCGAAAAACCTTCGTGGAAACGCTGTACCCGGCCGCCTTCCTGGTCCACCGCCACCAGCAGATGAGGCGAACGGATGCTGTGAATTTCGCGCACCAGCTCGGCGAGCTGCTCCGGCGATTCGTAATTACGGGTAAACAGGATCAGACCACCGGTCTGCGGATGTTTGAGCATGTCCCGCTCTGTGGCGGAAATGGACGTGCCGACCAGGTCGAGCATCACCGGGCCGAGCGACATGGATATTGCCTCATTTTTATTCGCTTGAATTCAGATGTTATTGGGCCAGCGTTCAGGATCAGAGATTCAGACGTAGGATTTTAAGCAATTAATACCACAGAAGGCCAACACCGTCTCCAGGTGACGATCGAATCCCATGAATTCATGGCCGCCGCCTTCTTCGACAATGGACGGCACGGCGGCATATTTTTCGATGGCCTGTTTGTAATCCAGCACTTCATCGCCGGTTTGCAGCATCAACAGGTAGCGGTCCGGGTTGGTGATGCTCGTCACTTCGAGCTGACGCAGCTTGTTCACGTGGTCCAGGGTGAGTTCGTATTTCTCGCCGGTGTAGGGATTGGTGTTGGGTCCCAGGTAATCTTCGAACAGTTCATAAGGGCGCACCGCCGGGTTCACCAGCACGGCACGGCAGGGATAATGCTCGGCCAGCCAGGTGGCGTAGTAGCCGCCCAGCGAACTGCCGATCAGGCACAGCGGATAGAGGCGGCCTTTCCGGCTGGGTTTGAGGTGTTTTTCGATCAGGGTTTTGAGCTGGTCCATGGCCTGCAGCGGATCATGGGGCAGATGCGGCACCAGCAGCGCTTCCTGGGCATGCACCTGTTCCACATACTTTCGTAGCAGGCTGGCTTTGAAAGAGGCGGGGGAACTATTGAAACCGTGAATATATATCAACATATAATC
>CBDULQ010000117.1:0-11270 GCA_965368115.1 uncultured Gammaproteobacteria bacterium
ATACTGACCGGTCTTGGTTTTCTTGCCCGACGGAATACCCAGTTTCTCGAACAGGATGTGGCCCAGTTGCTTGGGCGAACCCAGGTTAAACGCTTCCCCGGCCTCTTCATAGACCTGCTGCTCCAGCTCCTCCATGCGTTTCGCCAGCTGCTTGCTCTGTTGCGCCAGCATCTTCACGTCCACCATCACGCCGTTGCGCTCCATGCGTTGCAGCACCGGCATCAGCGGCAGCTCGATGTCCCGGTAGATGCCGTTCAGGCCTT
Organism: uncultured Gammaproteobacteria bacterium; assembly: GCA_965368115.1. Taxonomy (GTDB): domain Bacteria; phylum Pseudomonadota; class Gammaproteobacteria; order SZUA-229; family SZUA-229; genus CBDULQ01. Next base: position 264 of record CBDULQ010000117.1, read on the forward strand.
TTTCCTTTTTCAGCTGCTCGCTCATCACCTGGTGCAGACGCAGGGTGATATCCGCATCCTCCGCGGCGTAGGGCCCGGCCTGCTCCAGCTCTATCTGGTTGAAAGTGAGCTGTTTGGCACCCTTACCGGCGATATCTTCGAAATGGATGGTGGTGTGCTGCAGCAGGCGGCTGGCCATGTTGTCCATGTCGTGACGCTGAGTGGAATCCAGCACATAGGATTCCAGCAGGGTGTCTTCGGCGATGCCCTGCAGGTCGATGTCGTGGTTGGCCAGCACGTGCTTGTCGTATTTTAGATTCTGCCCCAGCTTGGCCTGTTTGGGGTCTTCCAGCAGGGGCTTCAGCTCGCCCAGCACGGTCGCCTCAGAAAGCTGCTCGGGCACCGCCTCGTAATCATGGCCGAAGGGCACGTAGGCCGCCTTGCCGGGCTCTACCGCGAAGGACACGCCGACCACCCGGGCCTGCATATAGTCCAGGCTGGTGGTTTCCGTGTCGAAGGCGAACAGCTTCGCCTTCTTCAACCGCTTGAGCCAGGCTTTGAAACTTTTCTCATCCAGCACGGTTTCATACTCGCCTTCCACCTGGGCCGGCGCGGCAGCACTCTCAGCCCCGCCTGAACCCAGCTCTCCGAGCCAGGATTTGAATTCGAACTGCTGGTAGAGCCCGGTCAGCTTATCCATGTCGGGTGCGGCCAGGTTGAGCTGCTCCGGGGTTTTGTCCAGTTCCACGTCACAGATAATGGTAGCCAGCTGATGGGACAGGGGCAGTTGCTCCAGGCTGTCGCGCAGGTTATCCCCCACCTTGCCCTTGATGGCGTCCGCATTGGCGATGATGTCGTCCAGAGAACCATATTCACTGAGCCATTTCACCGCCGTCTTGGGCCCCACCTTGGGGACCCCGGGAATGTTGTCCGCGGTATCGCCAATCAGCGCCAGGTAATCGATGATGCGCTCGGCGGGCACGCCGAATTTATCCACCACACCGTCTTTATCCATGGTGGTATTGGTCATGGTGTTGATCAGGGTGACGCGGTCGGTGACCAGTTGCGCCATATCCTTGTCACCGGTGGAAATCAGCACATCCATGCCGGCGGCTTCCGCCTGCTTCGCCAGGGTGCCGATGACGTCGTCCGCTTCCACATCCGGCACCACCAGTTTCGGCAGGCCCATGGCATCGACGATATCGTGGATCGGCTGGATCTGATCACGCAGCTCATCCGGCATCGGCGGCCGGTGCGCCTTGTATTCTTTATACAGGTCGTTGCGAAAAGTCTTGCCCTTGGCATCGAACACCACCGCCATGTGTTCAGGCTGGTATTCCTTGAGCAGACTGCGGATCATATTGATGACGCCGTAGATGGCACCGGTGGGCTTACCACTGGCCGTGGTCAGGCGCTGCAATGCGGGAACGTGAAAGGCACGATAAAGATAGGATGAACCATCGACCAGAATCAGTGGCGGTTTTTTTGCTGACATAAGTGTATATTTCTTCGCTGACGTGAAGCGTTATTATTCATGCATCACCTGCAGAAAGCGAGACCCCAATGTACAAATCAAGGAAACCCCTGGCGGGCATGGCCGCGGTTGAAGCGGCGCTGAATCGCGAGTCGTGGAAAATTTTTCAGATCATGGCGGAATTCGTCGAAGGCTTCGAACGACTGGCGCCGATCAAGCCCTGCGTCAGTATATTCGGTTCCGCACGCACTGCAGCCGACCACGCCGATTACCTGCTCGCCGAAGATATTGGCCGGCATTTGTCCGACGCCGGCTTCTCCGTCATCAGCGGCGGCGGCCCGGGCATCATGGAAGCCGCCAACAAGGGTGCACAGGCGGGCAAGTCCCACAGCATCGGTCTCAATATCATGCTGCCCAAAGAACAGAAACCCAACCCTTACCAGGACATCGCCATGAACTTTCGCCATTTCTTCTCGCGCAAGGTGATGTTCGTGAAATACACCTCCGCCTATGTGGTCTGCCCTGGCGGTTTCGGAACCCTGGACGAGCTGGCGGAAATGCTCACCCTGGTACAAACCGGCAAGTCACGGCGCATCCCCATCATCCTGGTGAAAAAATCCTTCTGGCAACCGCTGCTGGACTGGTTCGAAAACACGCTTGTCAAACAGGGCATGATCCGCGCCCGCGACATGAAACTGTTCAGCGTGGTCGAACAACCCGAGCAGGTACTCGACGCCATCTTCTCGTTCTACGAAAGCCGTGATATCGAACCCACCGGCGAAGAGCAGGAGAAAATGCTGCACCTCTAGGTCGAGTTGCAACAGGCGGTTTTATGCCGCACCGAGACTCCCCGGTCACCGGCCGAATCTGCTAACATGCGCAGCCATGCTGGCGCGCATTTCATCACTCATCGAATCGATCATCGACTGGACGGGTCGCACGGTTTCATGGCTCACCCTGGCCATGGTGCTGGTGACCTTTGTGGTCGTGGTGTTACGTTATGTGTTCGATATCGGCTGGATTGCGCTGCAGGAATCGGTCAACTTCATGCACGCCATGGTATTTCTGGTCGGCGGCGCCTATACCCTTAAACACAACGAACACGTGCGGGTGGATATTTTCTATTCGCGACTCGGCGACAAAGGCAAAGCATGGGTCGATCTGCTCGGCAGCCTGATCATTCTGCTGCCGGTGATGGCGTTCATCATCTGGACCAGCTGGGGCTATGTCACGGAGAGCTGGCACGTACACGAAAGCTCAGCACAGACCGGCGGCCTGCCCGGCATTTATCTGCTGAAAAGTTTTATCCTGATCATGGCCATCCTGCTCATCATGCAGGGACTGGCGTTGATGATGCGCAGCCTGAGCCGGGTATTACAGGGAGCGAATGAATAATGGAATGGATGGCGTTGTGGCTGTTCCTGGCCGTGTTCATTATGTTACTCAGTGGATACCCGGTCGCCTTCACCCTGGCCGGCACCGCCCTGCTGTTCGCCGGTATCGGTACTTATTTCGACGTCTTCGACAGTGCTTTTCTGGACGCATTACCTAACCGCCTGTTCGGCATCATGATGAATCCGACCCTGGTCGCCGTACCGCTGTTTGTGTTCATGGGCGTGATGCTGGAGCGCTCGCGCATTGCCGAAAACCTGCTCGACACCATGGCCAAACTGTTCGGCGGATTGCGCGGCGGCATCGGTATTTCAGTCATCCTGGTCGGCATGCTGATGGCCGCCAGCACCGGCATCGTCGGCGCCACCGTGGTCACCATGGGCCTGTTGTCCCTGCCTACCATGTTAAAGCGGAACTATGATCCGCGCATCGCGACCGGCACCATTTGCGCGTCCGGTACTCTGGGGCAGATTATTCCGCCTTCCATCATTCTGATTCTGCTCGGCGATGTGCTGTCCTCAGCCTATCAGCAGGCACAGCTGGACATGGGTATCTTCAGCCCCGAACCCCTGTCCGTCGGTGACCTGTTCATCGGCGCCATCATCCCCGGCCTGTTACTGGTATTTCTGTACATTGTTTTTCTGGTGCTGGTGGCGGTTTTTAAAGGCCATACCATGCCGGCTATCCCGTCCGAAGAACGGGATGACGCCGCTCAGTTGAAAAAGCAGGTGCTTAAAGAACTGCTACCGCCGCTGGCACTTATCCTCATCGTACTGGGTTCCATCATTGCCGGCGTTGCCACACCGACCGAAGCCGCGGCCGTGGGTGCGGTCGGTGCGCTGGTACTTTCCGTGATGCGCGGTCAGTTTAATCTGCAGGTGTTGCGCGAAGTCATGCGAAGCACTACCCGGGTGAGCAGCATGGTGTTCATGATTTTCATCGGCGCTTCGGTGTTTTCACTGGTGTTTGCCGGTTTCGAGGGCGATGAACTGGTACAGAGTTTATTGAGCGATTTACCCGGCGGCGTTTTCGGCGCACTGTTCCTGGTGATGCTGGTGATGTTCCTGCTCGGCTTCGTGCTGGACTTTATCGAAATCACCTTCGTGGTGGTGCCCATCGTCGCGCCGATACTTCTGGCCATGGGCGTAGACCCGATCTGGCTCGGCATCATGATCGCCATCAATCTGCAAACCTCATTCCTGACACCACCGTTCGGTTTTGCACTGTTTTATCTGCGCGGTGTTGCACCGGCGCAGATCCGCACCATGGACATTTATCGCGGAGTGATTCCATTCATCATGTTGCAGCTGATTGCACTGGCCATGCTGGCCTACTGGCCAGCCATCGCCACCTGGTTGCCAGCGCAACTGGCCGACTAACAGGTTTTGATACTATCTATCAACGCACGTTGAGGTAGGCGCGTTCGGAAATATCGGTCCAGGCCTTGACCTGAGTACTGAACTTGCTGAACGAATCGTAAACTTTCTGCGTTGTTTTATCTTTTGCCGCGACTTCAGCCACTACGTCATTCGACAGGTTTTTAAGTTTCGCCAGAACCGGGGCCGGTAATTTACGCAGATCCACCTTATGCTTGTTGACCAGATCACTCAACGCAATCTGATTGCGCGCCATGTATTCGGACAGCATATCCTGATTCACGACCTGACAGGCGTGAATTACGATGCTCTGCAAATCTTTCGGCAATTTGTCGAATGCCTTCTGGTTGATCATCGCTTCCAGGGTAGTGCCCGGCTCATGCCAGCCCGGGTAATAATAATATTTCGCCGCCTTGTACAAACCGAAGGCCAGGTCATTGTATGGACCCACCCATTCTGTGGCATCGATGGCACCGGTTTTCAGGGAGGTAAAAATTTCCCCACCCGGCAAACTCACCGGCGTTCCGCCGGCCCGTTCCAGCGCTTCACCGCCGAGGCCCGGAATGCGCATTTTCAAACCTTTGAGATCATCGACGGAATTGATTTCACGATTAAACCAGCCGGCCATCTGTACACCGGTATTGCCAGCTGCGGCGGGAATCAGTCCGAAGGGCTCATACACTTCCTTCCATAAATCTAGGCCGCCACCGTGATACAGCCAACCGTTCATTTCCTGGGCGGTCAGCCCGAAGGGTACCGCTGCAAAAAACTGTGCGGCTTCCGATTTGCCTTTCCAGTAATAGGCCGCACCATGACCCATTTCTGCAGTACCGCGAGACACCGCATCGAACACTTCGAAAGCGGGTACAAGTTCTTTGGCACCATAAACTTTTACCGTCAGACGACCACCGGATAATTCGGTAATCAGCTCAGCCAGCTTGTTGGCGCCAGTACCCAGGCCCGGAAAATTCTTCGGCCAGGTCGTCACCATTTTCCATTTTATTTTTTTCTGTGCCTGCACCGCGGGCGCGGTTAACAATGAAGCACCTGATACCAGGCCGGTCGCGCCGGCTGTTTTGATGAATTGTCTGCGTTTCATAGACTCGCTTCCGTTGTTTTGAATAATTGTGGTACCTGATCCGGCAACAGCTCCCCACTCAGATAGTATCCCTGCATATGACGACAGCCCAGCCGGGTAAGTAACTCATACTGCTGCTCGGTTTCCACGCCTTCGGCAATCGCTTCGATACCCAGTGTTGTGGCCAGTGACAATATACCCTGTAACAGACTTATGGCTCCGGTATCGGTTACAGCTCGAGCAATCAGGCCCGGGTCGATCTTGATGGCATCCACCGGGCACTGCAACAAACAGGACAGGGATGCCGACCCGCTACCGAAGTCATCGATGCAAATACGGAAACCCTGATCATGCAACTTCTGTAGCAATTTACGCTGCTCATGGGTCAGGTTAATGAACTTGTTTTCCGTCATGTCGAAAAAGACCTGCTTCGCATCGACCACATAATCGTCACAGGTCTGGATAACAAAATCGACAAATTCCTCATCGATCTGGGTCGGGCAAATATTGATATGCAGGGGAACATGTGGCACCTGCTGCTGCGCCCATGCCGATAACGTCGCTATCGACTTTGTAAAGACTCGATGCCCGATAGCGCTGATGAAACCGCATTGCTCGGCTGTCGGCAAAAAGTGTTCCGGCATGGCAGGCCTGTCGCCATCATATTTCCAGCGCACCAGTGCTTCGACGGCTTCCGGTTGTTGCAGATTACCGGCCGCGTACTGTGGCAGATAAATGACGAACAATTCATCGTTACGCAAGGCCTTGTGCAGGTTTTGTTCCATCTGCAACCAGAAATGGGCATCCGCATCCAGTTCGCTTGAACAGAATTTGAACTGACTGCCGGACACCTGCTGGGCATTGCGCAAGGCCACGGATGCCTTGTCCATAAGGTGCTCAACACGCACCCCATCCACCGGCGCTATAGCAATACCGATAGACACTTCGAGTTTGATTTCCTGATCGTCGACCTGATAGCTTTCCGACAGGGTGGAAATAATTTTCTGCGCCACAGTACCGGTTTGCTGCACGTCTGACAGGTCCTCGAGGAATACGGCAAAATCATCAGCGGAGAAGTGTGCAACGCAGTCGCTTTCACGCACATTGTATTTTAGTCGCTTGGCGATCGCCTTGAGCACATGGTCGCCAACGTCGTAGCCATGTTCGGCATTGATATCGGAAAAGTTTCTAAAATCCACCAGTAACAACGCCAGTTGCTTGTCGGAACGCTGACAACGATCAATGGCATATTGCATTCGATCAGCAAACAGGGATTTATTGGGTAGACTGGTCAGGCCGGTATAGTTGGCTTTACGTGATGCTTCCTCATCACGATATGAAATGGCCGGCGTCATGAATACCACAAAATTGCTGATACGACCGGTTTCATCTTTCACCACATTGATAATGGATTTCAACGGCCGTGTTTCACCGTCCTTGAGACGATGCCAGATTTCACCCTGCCACTGGCCGATCTGTTTAACTTCGGCAATCAATTCATCGGTAAACAGGGTCTCGTCACGACCTGCCAGAATCATGCCCGGCTCCTGGCCCAGTATTTCCGATTGCTGATAGCCGGTAATCTGGATGAAAGCCTGATTAACGGATACGACCCGATAATGATCGTCGGTGATCATTGCCGCATCGGATGAGTAATCGAACATCTTGGAAGCCAGCATCAACTGGTCTTCAGCGTGTTTGCTCGCGGTAACGTCATGGACAATCGAATACAACAGTTCCTGACCGTCGATATCCATCGGTCCGTCACGCACTTCGACAAAACGAATATCACCATTTGCCAGTTTATGAGGACAGGTATAAAACCCCTGCTTCTGTTCACGGGAAGTCGCTATCAGTTCGATCAGCTTCTCATTACTCAACACATTGATCTGAGCGACCGGCATGCCCTTCATCTGCTCTTTACTGTAGCCATAAAAATCGGCTGCCGCCTGGTTGGCATCTTCAATGAAACCGGATTGCAGATTCAATACCAGCTTGACGGCTCGATTGCTTTCAAACATCTGCCGGTAGCGTTGCTCGCTGGCTATCAATGCCTGCTCGGTTTTTTTACGTTCGCTGATATTACGAATTACAAACTGGTAAACCACGTCATTACCGTAGTTCACCTTGTGGGCATTGATTTCGACCTGGTGGCATTTATTCTTGCGGCTGCGTATCTCATGCTCATAAAGTACATGATTATAAATTTCCAGGTCATTCAGTTTGAACTGGGTGCGTTCGTGATCGGCCGCAGCATCCAGGTCATAAATGGTCAGTAGCTTGAGTTCGTCACGGCCATAATCGAGGAAACTCAGGGCAACGTCGTTGGCATCGACGATCTGCAATGTCGCAATATCGACGATGAGTATGGCATCGTTGGCATGCTCGAACAGGGAGCGGTATTTCAGCTCGGAGCTGATCAGCTCGTTGGTCGCCCGTTTGGTTTCGGTGATATCGTGCAGAATGATGTTCAGGAATGCCTTTTCCTCGATAACGATTTCCTGCGCATAACCGGCCACATCCACCTCATCCTTGTTGCGTGTTTTCAACCGGACTTCGAACTCTCCACCACCGGAACGTTTCATTTCAGCCAGAACACCGCGCAGGGAATCCGCATCGCCTTCCGCCGCATGCGTGGTAAACCGGGTATTGGCAAATGTATCCCGGTTATATCCCAGCAGGGCTGTCATCGACTCGTTGAATGTAAACGGCAGCATGGTATTGACATCGAGCACCAATACCGGGAAAGGCAGGCGGTTAAACAATTGTCGGTAATGTTCCTCCAGTTCCACGTTCAGGTTCTGGAATGTTTTCAACACGGTAATGTTTTTACACAGGCCGGTTATACCGATAGTGCGACCCTTACGGTCGCGACAGGGCAATTTTTTACAGATGAACGATTCACGACCCAGGCGGGTATTGGCCTCCACTTCCCAGACCACGGTTTCCCCGTTTTCCAGCACTCGTCGATCTTCCTGTTCGATCTTATGGGCCAGTATCGAATGATGCAGCTCCTGATCGGTAGCGCCGAGCACATCCTTACCTTCGAGCCCCAATACCTGACAGGCAATTTCGTTGACGATGCGGTAACGCCCTTTGCGATCCTTGAAAAAAATGCCTTCGCTATCGTCGGTCATTACACTGCGATACATCAACAGAGGCAGGCTGTCTTTTTCAACAATAAATTCCGTCAGTTGCAGCAGTGTTTTGACGAACAGAACAAATCCCAGCAACCCCAGCGACAGCACGATACCGCTAATAAAAGCATACAGGGTGATACTGAAATCAGGACCGATGACCTGGCTCATCAACCAGCGGCCGAAAAACAACCAGAGCAGAGAAATAAAGATGGCGGAAGCCGAAACGGACAGGTTAACGAGGTTCTGCTCTTTGGTCCACACGGCTAGACAGCCTGTAAATTCGCGTAGGACAGCACCAGCCACTTACTGCCCGCATGATCGAAGTTGACCTCGACCCGCGCGTGGCTGCCCTGCCCTTCGTAATTGAGCACGATACCTTCACCAAATTTCTGGTGTAATACGCGCTGACCGATGTTGAATCCCTCCGACGCCATCATGCTGACGGAAGCCTGTGCCATGTAAGGCTGTGAAATACTCGCTTTGGGACGAATGTCTTCCACATACTGGGCGGGTATTTCTCCGATGAAAATCGATGGCAGAGGATAATGGTCCTTACCGTATAACCGACGCCGCTCCGCATAGGTGAGCACCAGCTGTTCCCGCGCACGGGTGATACCCACGTAGCACAAGCGCCGCTCCTCCTGCATGCGCCCCGGCTCTTCCGAAGAGCGCTGGTGAGGGAACAGGCCGTCTTCCATCCCGCACATGAACACCAGCGGAAATTCCAGACCTTTGGCCGAATGCAGGGTCATGAGTTGCACACAATCTTCCCAGGCTTCCGCCTGACCTTCACCGGCTTCCAGTGCGGCATGGGTGAGAAACGCGGTGAGTATATCCATCTCCTGTTCCTCGTCTTCACTGTGATACTCGAAGCCGCGCGCCGCACTCACCAGTTCCTCCAGGTTTTCCACCCGCGCCTCCGCCTTCTCGCCTTTTTCCTTACCGAAATGATCGATCAGGCCGCTCTGGTGAATCACGTGCTCCACCTGTTCATCCAGCGGCAAATCATTGACATCTTTTGCCATGCCGTTGACCAGCTGCACGAAACCAAGCACCGCATTACGTGCCCGTGGCGTCATTTCATTCGACTCGACCAGCGCACCGGCGGCCTGCCACATGGACAGGTCTCGGTCGCGCGCGGTTTCGCGAATCTGCTCGACGGTTCGGTTACCGATACCTCGCGTCGGCTGATTGATGACGCGCTCGAAAGACGGATCATCGTGACGATTGTTGATCAGTCGCATGTAGGCCAGCGCGTCCTTGATTTCGGCGCGCTCGAAAAAGCGCAGACCACCGTAAACCCGGTAAGGAATGCTCTCTGCAATCAGCTGTTCTTCAAACACCCGGGACTGGGCATTGGAACGATACAGAATGGCGATATCGGCACGTGCGCCGCCATCGCGAACCCACTGGCGTACACGCTCGGTGACGTAGCGCGCTTCATCCTGTTCGTTGAATGCCGCGTACAACTGAATCGGCGCGCCTTCTTCACCGCTGGTCCACAGGTTCTTACCCATGCGATCGTCATTGTGGGCGATCAGTGCATTGGCCGCGGCAAGGATGGTACCGGTAGAGCGATAATTCTGTTCCAGGCGAACCACCTGTACATCCGGAAAATCTTTTTTGAAGGTGAGAATGTTTTCGACCTTGGCGCCGCGCCAGCCGTAGATGGCCTGGTCGTCGTCACCAACGATGAACAGCTTTGCGCCGTCAGCCTGATTGGCCTGTTGTGCAGCCAGCAAACGGACCCAGGCATATTGAATGGCATTGGTATCCTGGAATTCGTCCACCAGCACATGACGGAAGCGTTGCCGGTAATGCTGTAACAGGCTCGCATTGTCGCGCAGCAGCTCCAGTGCACGTAACAGCAGCTCGGCAAAATCGACCACCCCGGCGCGCTTGCAGGCCGCTTCATAAGCGGCATACACACGCACCAGTTGCTGGCTGATGGGATCACGGCCCGCGTCCACATGCTGGGGTCGCTGGCCTTCGTCCTTGCGCGCGTTGATAAAGCTCTGCACCTGGCGTGGCGGCCAGCGCGATTCATCCAGTTCCAGACCACGCAAGACCCGCTTGATCATACGATGCTGATCGTCGGAATCGAGAATCTGGAATGCCTGCGGCAGATCCGCTTCTTTCCAGTGGGCCCGCAGCAGGCGGTGGGCCAGACCGTGAAAGGTGCCCACCCACATGCCGTTGGCCGGCACACCCTGCAGGGCTTCCACCCGCGAGCGCATCTCGTTGGCGGCCTTGTTGGTGAAGGTGACCGCCATCAGGCTGAACGGCGACACGCCTTCCACCTGGATCAACCAGGCCATGCGATGTACCAGTACCCGGGTTTTACCACTACCGGCACCGGCCAGCACCAGCATATGCCCGGGCGCCGCGGTCACCGCTTCGCGTTGTGCCGGATTTAGATCGTCGAGTATGTGAGACACGTCCATGAGCTGGGATTCTAACAAAATCACCTGTGCGAATCCTGTCATTCCTGCACCTCATGACCCTGACCCGGTTTTCACTTAGTATGCACGGAGTTCTGACAAAGGAGACTGATATGATGCGCAACAC
>CBDULQ010000118.1:0-11106 GCA_965368115.1 uncultured Gammaproteobacteria bacterium
GGTTGAAGTTCATCGCTTATTCCGCGGTGGTCGGGGGCGCCGGCTGGGTGCTGTCCCTCACCGGCATGGCGCTGGTTACCCAGACCGGAATGTCCCAGGGCCTGGTGGGCGGTGTATTTACCGCCATCACCACATCACTGCCGGAACTGGTGATCGCGATTACGGCGGTACGCGCCGGTTCGCTCACCCTGGCGGTGGGCGATATCATCGGTGGCAACACCTTCGATACGTTATTTATCGCCATGGCCGATCTGGCTTATCGACAGGATTCCATTTACACCCGCATCACGCCGGTCGAACATGTATGGTTGGCGATTGCACTATTAATGACCGGCGTATTGATGATGGGTCTGTTGTTCCGCGAGCGTCACGGCATCGCCAATATCGGCTGGGAAAGTTTTCTGCTGTTCGTCATTTACAGCTGCGGCCTGATATACATCGCCTTCTAATCGGTCGAACAAACAATCAGGCCAGACCGGCGTGACGCAATAACGCGTCGATGCTCGGTTCGCGGCCACGGAAGGCGCGGAACAGGGCCATGGCTTTTTTCGAGCCGCCCATTTCCAGAATATTCTGCAGGAACGAGCGACCGGTATCCGCATCGAAAATACCTTTTTCCTCGAACAGTGAAAAGGCATCCGCCGACAGTACTTCCGCCCACTTGTAGCTGTAGTAACCCGCGGCGTAACCCCCGGCGAAAATATGCGTGAAGCCATGCTGGAAACGATTGAATTCGGGCGGGATTACCACCGCCACCTGCTTGCGTACCTCATCGAGCAGCGTCTGAACATCACTGAATCCCGCTTTGCCGTATTCCATGTGCAGGCGAAAATCGAACAGGGCGAATTCCAGCTGGCGCACCATGAACATGGCGGACTGGAAATTTTTCGCCTTGAGCATTTTTTCGAACAATGCGTCCGGTAATGGCTCACCGGTCTGATAATGGGCAGCGATAAGGTCCAGCCCCGCCTTTTCCCAGCACCAGTTTTCCATGAACTGGCTGGGCAGTTCCACCGCATCCCATTCCACGCCACTGATGCCGGATACGAACAGGCGATCGATGCGCGTGAGCATATGATGCAGGCCATGACCGAATTCGTGGAACAGGGTGGTAACCTCGTCATGGGTGAGCAGGGCCGGGTCTTCACCGACCGGGGGGGTGAGATTACAGGTTAGATAGGCCACCGGAATCTGCACCTGCTCATCCACCGTCATGCGACTGATGCATTCATCCATCCAGGCCCCGCCTCGTTTGTTAGCGCGGGCATACAGATCCAGGTAAAAGGCGCCGCGCGCCGTGCCGTCCGGATCGGTAATTTCGTAGAAGGTGACATCCGGGTGCCAGACCTCCACGTCATCGCGAGCTCGAATATTGATGCCGTACAGGCGATTGACGATGCTGAACAGGCCATCGATCACCCGGGGTGCCGGAAAGTAGGGTTTGAGTTCTTCCTGGCTGATGCCGTAGGACTGCTGTTTGAGCTTTTCCGAATAATAAGCCACGTCCCAGGCCTGCAGGTCGTCGACACCGAACTGGTCATGCGCAAACGCTTTCAGTTCATCGAATTCCTGTTCCGCACGGGGCCGCGAACGCGTCACCAGATCATCGAGGAAATGCAGCACTTCGTCGGTGCTGCCCGCCATCTTGTCGGCGATCGACAACTCCGCATAATTGCCGTAGCCGAGCAGTCCGGCCAGTTGCTGGCGCAGCTCCAGGATCTCGTTCATGTTCTGCGAGTTATCGAACTGTCCCGCATCCGGTCCCTGGTCCGAGGCTCGGGTGGTATAAGCCTCGTACATTTCGCGACGCATGGCGCGATTGTCGGCAAAGGTCATAATCGCGATATAAGCCGGGGCATCCAGGGTGAATATCCAGCCCGGCTCTTTTTCGTTTTTCGCCGCCTGTTTGGCCATCGCCCGGGCGTACTCGGGGAGGCCGGCCAGGTCCGATTCTTTCTTGATATGCATTTGCCAGGCCTGGGTCGCATCGAGCACATTATTTTCGAAGCGGGTCTTCAGACCGGACAACTGCTGTTTGATCTGCTTGAATTGTTGTTTTTTCTGTTCCGGCAGGGATACGCCACTGAGCTTGAACTGGAGCAGGGCATTATCGATGGTTTGCTGGCTCGCCTGATCCAGCTCGGAAAATGCCGGACTTTTGCGAATATCCGAATAAAGTTGGTAAAGTTCGCTATTTTGCGCAATCTCCGTCGAATAGTCGCTAATTTTCGAAATACAGGATTCGTAGGCCTTACGTAACGCATCCGAGTTCATCACCGAATTCAAATGGCGCACCGGCGACCAGGCGCGGGACAGGCGATTATCCATGGCTTCCAGTCCGCGAATCAGTTCGGCCCAGGGCGGCCGTGCCGCCAGCAGTTGCCGCAGGGCCTGTCTGTTGCTGGACAGGATGGTTTCGATTGCCGGTTCGATATGCTCTGCTTTTATGGCTGAAAAGCGCGGCAAACCGTCATTTTCTAGTAATGGATTGTTCATAATATATATTAGTATTCCATGATATTTCAGGCACTTAAAGGTTTATTTGCATTTTTATCGATTGAAACTATGATTGAATCTGCATTTTGACATGAAGTCACTGCCTTTCGGCTGCAATCTCAGCGTATTCTGCTATAGATATCTTGATAGGCTTTCGCCAACCTGGAGTACTGCTGTATGTGTTACCGAATTCTCATCTCGTTCTTTTTCGCCCTGTCCTGCATTTTCTCTCCCGCCCTGTTTGCTGAAACCGGCACGCTGAACTGGGTTGGCTGCGGTATCAGTAAAAAAGCTTACATGACCGAACTGGCCAAGGCTTACGAAGGCCGCAAAGGGGTCAAAATCAATGTCCAGGGTGGTGGTGCCACCAAGGGTATCCGTGATGTTTCCAATGGCGTTGCCGATCTGGGCGGTGCCTGTCGTTACCATCTGCCCGGCGACGAAATGGAAAAATCCGCCGGTTTCGAACCGGTTGCCTGGGATGCTCTGGCGGTTATCGTTCACAAAAACAATGCCGTTGAAGATATCAGCTTCGGCCAGGTGCGGAAGTTGTACCTGGGTGAAATCACCAACTGGAAGCAGCTGGGCGGCAAAGATGCACCGATTAACCTGTACATCCGCAAGGGCAAGATCTCCGGCGTCGGATACACCATCCGCAAGCTGATTTTCGCCAACCCGGACCAGGAGTTCAAAGCCTATAAATCGCTGAAGTCCAGCGGCCCGGTCGAGAAAGCGGTGGAAGAAGATGAAAATGCCATCGCCATCACCGGCATCAGCAGCGCCCGTCTGCGTAATGTAAAACTGATGAAACTGGACGGCAAGGAACCCAACTATGACAACATCAAGAACGGTTCATATGCCCTGTATCGTCCGCTGTTCATCACCTACAACCCGGCCAACCAGAACCTGGACCAGATCAAGGATTTCATCGAGTTCGCCCACAGCCGGACCGGTCGTACCATCATGAAGAAGAACGGTGTGGTGCCCTATCTGGAAGCACTGAAGCTGGTGATGAAGCAGGTTCAACAGGATCGTCTGGCACAGCAATACAGTGCGGAAAACCTGACCTACGAGTAAAGCACGCTGTGATCGCATCGATGCTCCATCGATGGATACAAAAAAGCCAGGGTAATCCCCTGGCTTTTTTCGTTATGTTTCCGGATAACACCGACGGTATCGAATCAGATATCGATATTCAGGGCCGCCAGCGCATTCTTTTCGATGAAGTCGCGACGCGGTTCCACCTGGTCGCCCATCAGGGTGGTGAATATCTCGTCGGCGCCGATGGCATCCTCGATGCGCACCTGCAGCATGCGGCGGGTTTCCGGATTCATGGTGGTTTCCCATAACTGCTCCGGATTCATTTCACCCAGACCTTTGTAGCGCTGGATACTGAGGCCTTTTCGGGCTTCGTCGAACAGCCAGCCCACCACATCGGAAAAGCGCGATACGGACTGGGTTTTCTCACCACGCTGAATATAGGCCGTATCGGTGAACAGGCCGTCCAGCTTGTCACTCAGTTCGGCAATCAGATGATATTCAGGCGACAGGAAGAACTCTTCATCCAGTTCAAATTCATGATCCAGGCCATGGATCTGCTTGATGACCCTGACCCGATAATGAGCACTGTCTTCGGGCTGATCGACTTCGACCCGGTAATTGACCCCGGAAGTCGTTAAATATTCTAATGATTTCAATAACTTATTAGACCATTCCTGGGTTTTTTGCTGATCCTTCAGCCCCTCTTCACGCAATGCCGGTAAATTCGGCAGTGACTGCAGTATGGCTTCCTCGTATTTACGCATCAGGCGGCGAATCACCGTTTGCACGCGAATATGGCTCTTTGCCAGATCTTCCAGTGCAGCTTCGGATATGGCCGGCGCATTGGCGGCAACGAACAGCTTGGCGTTGCCCAGGGCCAGTTGCAGCAGATAATTGTCCAGTTCGTCATCGTCTTTGACATAACGTTCCTGTTTACCTTTCTTCACCTTGTACAGCGGCGGCTGGGCAATATAGATATAACCGCGTTCGATCAGCTCGGGCATTTGCCGATAGAAAAAGGTCAGCAACAGGGTGCGGATATGGGAGCCGTCGACGTCCGCGTCGGTCATGATGATGACCCGGTGATAACGCATTTTGTCCGGATCATATTCTTCCTTACCGATACCGCAGCCGAGCGCGGTGATCAGGGTACCGACTTCGGCGGAGGAAAGCATTTTATCGAAGCGTGCTTTCTCGACATTGAGGATCTTACCCTTCAACGGAAGAATCGCCTGGGTACGGCGATCACGGCCCTGCTTGGCGGAACCACCTGCAGAGTCACCCTCCACCAGGTAGAGTTCGGACAGGGACGGATCTTTTTCCTGGCAATCCGCCAGCTTGCCCGGCAAGCCGGCTATATCCAGCGCGCCCTTGCGGCGAGTCATTTCCCTGGCTTTACGGGCCGCTTCGCGGGCGCGGGCCGCTTCGACAATCTTTGAAGTGATGGCACGGGCTTCCGCGGGTTTTTCCAGCAGGAATTCGGCCAGCTTCTCGCCCATCGCCGATTCCACCGCCCCTTTCACTTCCGATGACACCAGTTTGTCCTTGGTCTGGGACGAGAACTTGGGATCCGGCACCTTGACCGACAATACGGCGGTCAGGCCTTCTCGGGCGTCGTCACCGGAGGTGTTGACCTTGTGTTTTTTGGCAACCCCTTCCGCTTCCATGTACTGGTTGAGGCTACGGGTCAGCGCAGCTCGAAAACCCGCCAGGTGAGTACCGCCGTCACGCTGCGGGATATTGTTGGTGTAACAGAATATATTTTCCTGGTAGGAATCATTCCACTGCATGGAAACTTCAACAGCGATACCCTCTTTCTCGGCCAGGAAATGCAGCACAGTGTCGTGGATCGGTGTTTTATTCTTGTTGAGGTGCTCGACAAAAGATCGAATACCACCTTCATATTCGAATACATCCTGCTTGTCGGAGCGCTTGTCGGTCAGCACGATGCGGACACCGGAATTCAGGAATGACAGTTCGCGCAGGCGCTTGGAGAGAATATCGTAGTGATAATGAATATTGGAGAAGGTATTCGGGCTGGCCCAGAAGCGCACTTCCGTGCCGGTGCGATCCGTATCGCCGATGACCTTCATAGGTTCCAGCGGCTCACCGAGATGGTATTCCTGCTGGTGTATCTGGTTATTGCGATAGATGGTCAGGCGCAATTTATCCGACAGCGCATTCACAACGGAGACACCCACACCGTGCAAACCACCGGACACCTTGTAGGAGTTGTCGTCGAACTTACCGCCGGCGTGCAGTACGGTCATAATGACCTGGGCTGCAGAGACACCCTCTTCCGGATGTATATCCACCGGAATGCCGCGACCGTTATCCGATACGCTAATGGATTCGTCGCTGTGGATGATAACGTTGATTTCAGAGCAGTAACCGGCCAGCGCTTCGTCGATCGAATTATCCACCACCTCGAAAACCATGTGGTGGAGTCCGGTGCCGTCGTCCGTGTCACCGATGTACATGCCCGGGCGTTTACGGACGGCTTCCAGGCCTTTGAGAACTTTAATATTTGAAGAATCGTAAGAAGCGGGTTCGCTCATATAAATCCCCTTGGAACAATCGACCTAGTATACCTGAATTCCCTGCTGCTGGGGCTGTTAACCGTCTGGATTGTTAAGTATTTTTATCGACTTAGCGCAGTGATCTGCCCCTGTTCCACGTGGAACATGGCGGGTTGCGGGAAGGCACTTAAATCCAGCTGATCCGCCTCTATCGCGGTAATGAACAGCTGCACCTTCATCTGTGACAACAGCTGCATCAGCAGGGCCCGGTTGTCCGCATCCAGTTCGGCCGGCAGGTCGTCGTAAAGCAGAATACAGGTTTTGCTCGAGGCCTGGTTGAACAACGCGAGTTGAGCCAGTTTGAACAATGCCACCAGTTTTTTCTGCTGTCCCCGGGATGCGGCGGTCTGCGCCGGTTTATCGTCCAGTTTGATACGGATATCCGCTCGATGCGGACCACCCTGGGTATAGCCTTTTTCTTTATCCCGACCCAGTGTCTGCTGCAGATGGGCTGAATAATCTTCCGCGTCACTCCAGCCACGACGGTAATCCAGGCTGATCACATGGTCCGGAAACAGGACCGCGGCATATTCCTTTAGAACCTGATTCAAATGATCCAGATATGCGATACGGAATTGATCGATCAGCAATGCATTCTGTACCAGGGGTTGATCCCAGAGCTGGCAGATTCGATCCGGTTCCTGGTGACGCAGCGCCGCATTACGCTGGGCGAGCGCTTTTCGGTAATCTTTCCAGATACGGATGAAACTGTGTTCCACGTGGAACACACCCCAGTCGAGAAACTGCCTACGGTATTCCGGCCCGGCAGAAATGAGTTGATGGCTGTCGGGATGCAAAGCGATCACCGGTAACAACTCGGCCAGCTGGGACATGCGCTGCAGGCTCTGCTGATTGAGCCGAATGGTCTGCTCTTTGAGGGACTTTTCGATACCCAGCACCGATCCGGACTCGAGTCGGCTGACCAGGCGAAAAAAAGGCTGGCCGTACTGGATCAGATCGCGGGTCTGGCTGCTACGGAACGAACGTCCGTAACTGAGATAAAAGATGCTTTCCAGCAGGCTGGTCTTACCGGCGGCATTATCACCGATAATGAGATTGATACCCGGGTCGGGTCTAAGACTGACCTGACCCAGGTTACGGAATTGAACAATATCGAGCTGACTCAGGCTCATCCAACCGATTCAATGACCGGCCTAGAGTCGCATGGGCATGATGACGTATTTACACTCCGCTTGGTCCGGGAACACCATCAGGCAACTACTGTTGGAATCCTTGATAATCCCCTGCACCACGTCCTGCTGACTGGTGTTGAGTACATCCAGCATGTAGTTGACGTTGAATCCCACCTCCATGGCATCACCGGAATAATCCACTTCCAGTTCCACGTCGGCCTCCTCCTGATCCGGGTTTTGCGCCTGGATCTTGATCAGGTTGGGCGACAGGATGATGCGGATACCCCGATATTTTTCGTTGGAGAGGATCGACGCCCGAACCAGGGCCTGCTTGAGCGACTCCCGATCCATGGTCATGGTATTGCCTTCCGATTCCGGCATCACGCGTTTGTAGTCGGGGAAGCGTCCATCGATGAGTTTCGACGTGAAGCGCTGATTAGGCAGCTCACACTGGATGTGATTATTGCCCAGCACCACTTTGACCGGGTCATCGCTGTCCGCCAGCAAGCGCTGTAATTCGGCGACACCTTTACGCGGAATGATGACCTGCTTACTGTCGGCCAGGTCGCCTTCGATCTGTTTTTCACAAAACGCCAGCCGATGTCCATCGGTGGCCACGGTGCGAATCGCCCCGGAGGATACCTCCATCATCAGGCCGTTGAGGTAATAGCGCACATCCTGTTGAGCCATGGCAAAAGATGTTTTCTCAATCAGGGTTTTCAATATGCTCTGGGGCAGGCTGAATTCGTACACGCTGGTGATTTCATCCAGCGCGGGAAAATCCGATGCCGGTAGAGTGGACAGGGTAAAGCGACTGCGACCACTGCGAATCAGGGCTCGATCCACGTCG
Source organism: uncultured Gammaproteobacteria bacterium (assembly GCA_965368115.1). Lineage (GTDB taxonomy): Bacteria > Pseudomonadota > Gammaproteobacteria > SZUA-229 > SZUA-229 > CBDULQ01. Next base: position 8,100 of record CBDULQ010000118.1, read on the forward strand.
ACTTCGATGCTGAGTTCCGATTCCGCCGGTAATGACTTACAGATATCCAGCAACTTCTTGGCCGGCAGCGTGATCTCACCGGTTTCATCCATCATCTGCGGAACCCTGGACACCAGTTCGATTTCCAGATCGGTGGCAGTCAGTGACAACTGATCCTGTTCTGCTCGAATCAGTACATTGGCCAGTGCAGGTAATGTCTGGCGTTTTTCAACTGCACCTATGACCTGTTGCAGGGGTATAAGCAAATCATCCCGTTGGATTTTAAATTTCATTCCGGTTCCTAATAATAAGATCTATATATATTTAAAACCTAGTAGTTATAGTTAGTTCCGCCTGTTTCTGTGGATAACTATAATTTCTACAATTAATTCAATATTTTAACCCGCTAATAATGGCTGTGGATAAAGTTAACTTCAGCCCTGTAAACTGTCGACAGTTTGTGGATAACTCAAGCTCGACCGGGTTGTGTCGTTTCATCTCCAGTTTATCCACAGCTTGTCCCGCTAGTTACTCAGGATACGTAAGAGATTCACATAATCCTCGTTAATCTTGGAATCCGACTCGCGTAATTCGGCAATTTTACGACAACCGTGCAACACAGTGGTATGGTCTCGACCGCCAAAAGCGTCACCGATTTCCGGCAAGCTGTGATTGGTCAGTTCCTTGGCCAGTGCCATGGCCAGCTGCCGGGGTCGGGTGATCGAGCGGCTACGGCGATTGGACAACAGGTCGGAACTGCGAATTTTGTAATACTCGGCCACCGTCTTCTGAATATTTTCGATGGTGACCAGTTTGTCCTGCAGCGCAATCAGGTCGCGCAGGGTGTCCTTGGCGAAATCCAGGGTGATGGGTTTACCGGTGAAATTGGCCGTGGCCATGACCCGGCGTAACGAGCCTTCCAGTTCCCGAATGTTGGAACGAATCCGCTTGGCGATGAAAAATGCCACTTCACTGGGTAAGGCAATACCGAACTCTTCCGCTTTCTTTTGTAGAATCGCCACCCGGGTTTCCAGTTCCGGTGGTTCGATACATACCGGCAGTCCCCATCCGAAGCGTGATTTCAGGCGTTCTTCCAGGCCTTCGATTTCCTTTGGATAGCGATCACAGGTGAGTATGATCTGGCGACCACCTTCCAGTAATGCGTTGAAGGTGTGAAAAAATTCTTCCTGGGAACGCTCCTTGCCGGCGAAGAACTGGATGTCGTCGATCATCAGTGCATCCAGCGAGCGATAGTACTGTTTGAATTCGTCGATGGCATTGTGCTGCAGCGCCTTGATCATATGGCCGACGAAACGTTCCGAGTGCAGGTAAACAATGCGAGCATCCGGTTTGGCTTCGCGCATGCGATTACCCACGGCATGCATCAGATGGGTTTTACCCAGACCGACCCCGCCATAGAGAAACAGGGGGTTGTAAGCACCGGCGGGATTTTCCGCCACCTGTAACGACGCGGCCCGCGCCAGCTGATTGGATTTACCTTCGACAAAATTATCGAAGGTAAACCCGATGTTCAGATTGTGATCGATATGTTGCTGAACATGACTTGCCGCGCGCGGCGACGCGGGATAACTGTTGACCGGTTCACTGGCGACCGGAGCCGGAGCGGGTTTACGCGCTTCGCTGACCGGCGCCGTAGACGCCGACGGTCGAGGTCGATCCTGGGTACCGATTTCCAGCGACAGTTTGATCGGGTCTTCGCCGGCGAGCTTTTCGGTGATGTCGGAGATCTGCTGCAGAAAATTCTGCTGCACCCAGTCCAGTACGAAACGATTAGGCGCCAGCAGGCGCAAGGCATTTGCGTCCTCGATCACCTGTAATGGCCGGATCCAGGTATTCAGCTGTTGATCAGACAGCTCCTCCTCCAGCAATTGCAAGCATTTGCCCCACAATGCCCTCGACACGTTGAACCCCAAAAAGTGGAAATAGAAATGAACCGAGCATTTTATACCTCATCAAGCGGACTTTAAAACACGTATCTGACGATTGGCCGGATATTTTTTCACTCTTTCATCGCTTTAATGTTTTGACTCGCCGAGTCCGCCCAAGTAGAATACACGGCCCGATTTTCAAGACTCATTTATCAGGATCCGGATCGATGAAAAGAACATTTCAACCCAGTCGCCTGAAGCGCGCACGTACCCATGGTTTCCGTGCCCGTAAAGCAACCGTTGGTGGCCGTAAAGTACTGAAAGCCCGTCGCGCCAAGGGCCGTGCTCGTTTAGCCCTGTAATATTGGGTTTATTATGACGGTGCACAGGACGCGCTTTTCGAAGCGCGTCAGGCTTTTAAAGCCGGCGGATTTCAGCCGGGTCTTCAACAAAGCCCACCGTTCGAGCGATCGTCAACTGACCATACTCGCCACTGTCAACGATCTGGGATACCCGAGGCTGGGTATGGCCATTTCCAGAAAACACGCAAAACGTGCCGTTGACCGCAATCGCATCAAGCGATTAGTTCGAGAAAGCTTTCGGCTGAACCAGGCCGATCTACCCGCCGCGGATTTTGTGGTGCTGGCCAAACCCGCTACAAAGACAGCGCCCAATCAGGATATATTCAAGTCCCTGCAGCATCACTGGCACAGGTTAACGAAGCTATGCGCAAAATCTTCATAGCCCTGATTCGATTTTATCAGTACGCCATCAGTCCGTTTCTGCCCCCCCATTGCCGATATCAGCCCACCTGTTCATCTTATGCGGTTGAAGCAATAAGCCGATTTGGTATAGTCCGCGGTGGCTGGATGGCGTTGCGTCGTATCGGTCGTTGTCATCCCTGGCATGAAGGGGGTTACGACCCGGTACCCGAAAAACACTGTTGCCACGACAATCATTTACATAACAAACCCGAATAGACTTATGGAAAACCAACGCACCCTGCTCTACATCACGTTCTTCTTTTTTATTTTCTTGTTGTGGCAGGCTTGGCAACAGGACTATGGTCCGCAACCGGTAGCCGAAACGCCGGCGAACGGCGAACAGTCCGCTGCCGGTGCGCAAGCCGTGGACGATGG
>CBDULQ010000119.1:0-11020 GCA_965368115.1 uncultured Gammaproteobacteria bacterium
GACCTCCATGGATGGAGGAAATGCATGGGATTGCAGGAGCAATCCCTGCCCTGCAATCCTGAACCCTCGAAATTCGGACGACTATCTGTGTTTTGGCTCAACCGCCAGAAAATCAAACTTATCCTTCCCGGCAAAAGGTTTCGTCCAGCTGCCGTATGTTGGATTCCCCAACTGAAACCAGTAATTCCCATACAACAACGCATGTCGATCAACGAATTCGAACCGGGCCTCGATTCCGATAGTCTTTACATCAGGGGCTAAATCACCCAGGTCGTCGCCGATCAGCATGGCTATGCGATACGTTTTGGCAACATATTCACGTCGTTTCTTTTTCTCCGACTGGTCCCAGTCCGGTTTTTGATTTCGCAGCAGCATGAGGTCGGGCTTTTCAAGATCTGGAAACCCCAGTTTTTTCATGTTGTCCAGGGTGTCCTGTCGCTGTGGGCAGGGGTTGGTATGGCCGATTCTTGCCTGACAGCGTCGATTGGTAATATAGACAATGGCCATGCCGTGTTGCTTTGCGGCTTTGATGAAATCGACGGCACCGGGTATGGCGCTGGCCTGCTTAGCGGCGACCCATCGATCCCAGGTTTCTGAATTCCATTCGCCACTGTCACGTACCAGGCGGGCCTGGTAGATGCTGTTGTCGAGTACGGTTTCATCGATGTCGAGAACGACGGCGGGAGTCAGGTTCTTGTCGTCAGCCAGTGCTGGGCAAGCCGTCGCGAGCTGGCAGTTGTACATCTCCGCCTGTTCGATTGCGGCAGTGATGTCGTGCTGTTTGACTGCCTGGGCTAGGCGATTGGTTGCAGAGTGATAAACGTTCAGGCTGTTACCCCGATACTCGGCGGCCGTTTGCATCCAGAGTACGGCGTTTAAGTTGTCGTTCTGGCGAGCGCAGGCCGTGGTCAGTGAAACGGCAAGTATCAGTAAAATGAGTTTATGCATATGACTATCACTCCGTTGAATTTGAAAATATTCGATTACAGCTTGACCTGTTCCCAGGCGGTTTTAAGTGCGCGCTTCGAGCCCGCGATAATGGCTAAAGAATTTTCGCCGGACGAGGGTTTGACTTCGAAACCGACTTTGCCTTTGGAGTCCCGGGACAGATAACCGATGTTGACCAGGGATTGCAGGAATTCGGTGAGCTGATCGATGCCGACATTGGTTAACGGTGCGCCAAAGTAAGGGTGATTGTCTCCGTAATGACTGCTATAGGGGTTGTTTGATGCATTTCCGATCTGCGCGCGAACAATAAATTCTCCGGCGGCCTCAATCATTTGCGAAGGTGTTTCATTCAGAATCGGCGTATGGCTCAGATCGGGAAGCAGGCCGAAGTTGGGTGTTTGTTTGCGGACATCTCCGGCCAGTTGCGCAGCCATGGATGTGGGGCCGACCAGACAATCTTTGGAATAGGGCACCTGGTCGAAATTTTCCAGGCACAGGGTAATGTCGTATTGAGAGGCGTATTCGCACAGCTTGATCAGGGAATCGCGAAGGCGTAGCAATGCTTGCGGCTGGTTCAGGTCGGCGGGATACAGTTTGCCGCTCATTACGCCGCAACTGGGAGAACCGAATTCCGCCGCCTGATCGATGGCGTTTTTCATGGCGTCGATAGCTCGGGTCCTGTCTACATTGTCGGCGGCTTCCAGCGATAAGCCGGGTATCAGGGTAGCTGGCTGACCGTCGAATTCGACGCTTACCCGGGCCTGTGACATCACCGAGATAACCTGTTTGCGAACAGTGGCGCTATTGATCGGACCCAGTTCCAGAAAGTCGAAAAAATCATCCTCAACCAGTGAGGAAACGGTTTCCAGTATCGGACCGTCGCCGTTGAAGCACTGAGGATAAATCATAAACTGCACAATACCGATGTTCATATAGTCGTGTAATGACGCATTGTTCATGAAGCTGCTCCCTGCACAGGTTAAAAGAGATCGATTACTGCATGATGTGATCAAGATCGGCCCGGTTAAATTCGGGACTGTCGGGTATGTTCATCTGGAAACTGTCGACTTTGTCCAGATACAGAACAGCATTTTTAACGGTGAATTGCAGGACGTGACCGCCGGATGAACGTTGCTGATTCAGAAAATGCAGGTGATAGCCGGGTACACTGACATTGGTGACATAAGGCGGTGAACGAAAACCGACCATCACGCCGGTCACGTCTTTAAAGTCAAACTTGACTTCATGTTTTTCGACTTCTGCGAAAGGTTTATAAGGTTTCTTCTGCGCAGCTTCGCTGCGTGCCTGCACATAACTGAATTCGCCTTCTATGCGTAGCGCATAAAATGTATTGATCGTGGGCAGCTGTTTGTCGATGTAATCAGCGATGGTCTGCATTGAAAGACCAGATGGCAGTTCGATCATTCGCTCAGCTTCAAAATTGGTCATCATCGCCCAGGGCATGATGTCTGTACCGTTTTTTACGTGGGCTACGCCGTCGGCGGTGACCTGGTAGAATATGCCATCGACCACCAGGCCTTCGCCATTGGCCTTATCCCATAAACCGACGCCGAGATTGCCATGCCGCCGAATCTCGGATACCGGTACCGTGCCGTCATAGACGCCGTTTAACAGGCTGATGACCGGGCCGGTCTGCCAGATATGCTGCTGTGTCGAGCAGGCAGAGACGCCGGCCAGGTATAACATCAACAGGCTCATTCGATATTGGTATTTAGTTTGTCTTAAGATCATCGCAAATTTTCTCTGCAGTGCGTAATGCCAGGGCCGACATGGTGAGGGTAGGGTTTGCCGTCCCGGTGGTGGGGAAGGAACCGCAACCGACAATAAACAGGTTGCTGTGATCCCAGCTACGTTGATAGCTGTCTACGACCGAATTATCGGCCCTGGTGCCCATGGTGTGTGTGCCGATGACATGGCCGGCACCGCGGAATTGATAACGGATACCGTTGTAATTAAATATACCGGGCTCGTTGTCATTGTCCGGGATCGAGGTGTCCCAGCTGACCTCCGCCATTTTGAAGAGTTGTTGTGCGACGTCGTCTGATTCGGCGTAACCCTTGACCGTGTACTCACCGTCGGTGCCAGGATAGGTGACGTCTTTCGCTTCACCCATAATTTCGTAGTGCACCTCCGGACGTGGCAGGCCGAAGCGATCCATGTATTGCGTTGAAGGTTTAATGTAACTGGATTGCAGCGGCGTGGCCTCCAGCTCCATGGCAACGCGAATCTGATGGGTGCATTCTGCGTGTAACTGTTTCTTCAGTGCTGCGCCGAATAGTGCTTGTCCACTGATGGGGGTAACCAGATCAGTTACATTGCTTTGCGGTGCGCCGGCTGACCAGTTCCAGCCTTCGTTGCCGATCTCGATGCGATAAGCCGCTCGTTGTTTTCGTGTTGCACCACCACGAAAGTCCGGAATGCCTGAAGTGGAGAGCGGGCCGCGAAAAGGGTATACCGGTTCGTTGGCAGTTTTTCCCCAGGCTACCAGACAAATGTGGTCCATCAGGTTTTTACCGACCTGGCCGCTTGAGTTGGCCACGGTCTTGCCGTCTTTCCACTCGGACATCAACAGCAGTTTGGGGTTTTCGATGGCATGTGCAGCAAGAATGTAACGCCGGGCGCTAACGGAATCCTCCTTGCCGTCCCAGGTTTTATAATGCAGGGCGCTGACCTGGTCACTGGATGGGTCGATTTCGACTTTATACACAATGGCTCGACTGAGCAGTTTTGCCGGAACGCTGGTCGTGCCGTTTTTGGTGCTATGCGCGCGGGTGGCTTTGTTGAGGTGAACGGTGGCATCGTATTTGGCCTGAATGGGACACACCGGTACGCAACTGGTGTTACCCATACAGGGCGGCCGGTTGTCATAGCCAATGGTGTTTCTGGCCTGTGGTGTTGATACTACATTAAGCTTAACGCCATTTATCGATTGATCGTTAAGCTTGCTCATGAAGTACTCGTCGAGATAACTGGTGGGTACTTCAGGCATGGGGTAGGCCGTGGAATGTTTAATACCGATCACTTCGTCCGATGCCAGGTTGCCGGCGACGCCGAGTTCCGATTCGGCACGGGTGTACCAGGGTTCGAGGTCGTCATAGTCGACTGGCCAGTCAACTGCAAAACCAAATTGGCTTGCAGTCTTGAAATCTTCCGGTAGGAAGCGTAAACAGGTGCCCAGCCAGTGTTGCGTGGTGCCGCCAACAAGGCGTTCATAATTGCTGCCGAAGGATACCGATCCGGTTTGCACGAGATAGTAACGGGAATCGGTGTTATAAGCGTCCGGGTTTTTCCATTGTGGACTTATAGGTACTCCGGGGTGTGGAGCGGACGGGGAGGGGTCCTGGTCTTCCGGGCTGCCTGCTCGGGTATAGGGTGCGTCAGGTGTTTTGATCGTGGCGGCATAATAGGTGTCGATATACGATTGCCGGTTGTTCGCCTGGTCACCGGCTTCCAGAATCAGTACGGAGAATCCCGCTTCGGACAATTGGTTGGCTATCAGGGCTCCGGAAATACCGGCGCCGACGACGACTGCATCGTAATGTTCATTACTCATTATTCAGACTCCCTGTATTCGGATGACACGCGAGGGGCAACAGATTGCAGGCCGGTGTATTGAGTGCCTTCCGGTTTGTACTGCCAGTAAAACTGTTCGTTGGTGTCGGCATAACCCATGGGATGCGCCTGGATGGCGCGCCATACCAGGCCCTGTATATACTGATTGTTGTCAGGGGTACCCTGTACGCCGTTAATGCTGGCGTTGTACCAGAGTATGGTGATGTCCTGTATCAGCGACAGATACGCCTGGTATGTGTCGGTCACGTGGCCGTTGGCATCGAGTACATCGGGGTTGGTGGAAAACTGTTCGAGCAATTGATTCAGTTGTCCGTTTTTTGCAGCGTCCGATTCGCTGTTCAGGCGGTCGATATAAATTTGCGCGAGTACCTTGTCGTCAAGGTCGTCGAAACCAGTTAGCACTTGTGACAAGGCCAGGAAGGTGCCTGCCTGCGGGCCTGGAATAACCGGTTTGACCGGAGCGGTACCTTCCTGGCAACCCTGGTCGATCCACTGGCTGAACAGGTCGATTTGCGCCTGCGGCCAGGGGCCGGTGTATTTCGGCATGACATGGACTTCGGGCAGCTCGCTCCAGCCGGCAGGGTCGGGTTTGCCGTCGACCATGCGAGGTTTTAAAGACAGCAAAATGGTTTTGGCATGCTGTTTCACCTGCTGATAGTTCCATAAGTCCACGTAATACATCATTTTGATTCGGTCATACTGGGTGAACAGGGGTTTGATGTCTTGATAGAAAGTAAGCTCAGCCATGTTGCATTACTCCTGTAGTGCGGTCGTGTCATCATCGCCTTTACAGCGATAGGTGTTGTCCGGTTGTAAGGTGCAGCCCTGCATTTGCGCTTCCATTAACATGCCCCACATGAATCGTGTCTTTACTCGGCCTTTGAACCACTGCTCTGCGCCGGTTATGGTGCCGGTTGCCTGGTAATTGCCCAGTAACATATTCGCCGGACTGGATGAGCGGTTAGTGGTCGGATAAGCAGCGGCGTGATGACAAGTCATGCAATTGCTGTGTGATCCGTGGTCCTGTGGGTTCATGAAAATTGGTCCCTCGATAGGTGGTTCGAGGTAAGGATTGAAAGCAATTTGTGGCTGCTTGGCACTGTCGTCAAAATAATAGGCGGTGGCCACGTTAAAATGGGTGAAAGGCGATTTGACGGTCGGTTGATCGGTATCTTCCGGGAACGGTGACCACCAGAATGTTTGCCAGGTCCAGTTGCTGAATTCGGCAGTGGTGACATGCATGCCGACCAGGAGTGCCAGGTCACAGGGTTGAAGATCGTTTACGTCAACGCCGCCGATAGTAAAAATATTACCGGCCTTGATGTAATCAACGTCGGCCTGGGTAAGAGGAACGGCGTAGAAATCACTGGCGTTTACGACTTTGTCAGGTTTAACCATACGTTTAACGAAGCCGTTAGGTCCGAGTATCTTCACTGGGTAGGCTTTCTCGGGATCGGCTTTCCCGGTCGGATCATACAGGACGAATTGAGTCCAGGTGCTGACGACCGGATGGTCTGGCGTCAGGGTGCCGTTGATGTCGAGATGTGGTCCTTTCCAGTAAGGCATCATCACCGGTTTGTTTCGGGGGACGACCCAGAAGGTGGGTTTTAACATGGTAGCCGAGTCAGGCGGGATGGCGTTTATGATGCGGTCGACGATTGGGGTTCCGTCTTTGTCCATCTGCTGATTGATCTTGATGAAGGTGCGTTCATCATAGAATTTATTTTTGTCGACCCAGTTCAGGAACTCGATGCTGTATTTATTGAATGACAGTACCTGGGCGCCACCCGCCTGCCGAGGCAAATGAAATCCTCGACAATGCTCTCCCGCCAAACAGGTTGCCGGACGTTGAAATGTTTCAGCTTCACCGTACCAGGTGTCCCAGACGGCTATGTCGACTTGCTGTGCGCATTCACCGGAGTTCGGGTATTTCTGTCCGGTACGGGCGGTGATGCCGCCCCATAAACGCCAGGCATGCTCGCGGACTTTTTTCAGGTCTTTATTTTTTGCCCAGTCGGCAACTTGATCGGGTCTGTAAATGGCACGGTTTGAGGCAACATAGTCAATCGAAGTGTCGGCGACCATGTGTGATGGTGAGTTGCTGTTCAGTTGGCTTGAGCTTGATGATGAACTGATTTCGGAATCGTTTTTACAGGATGCCAGTGTAATTAGAACGGCGAAACTACAAAGCATGACCTGGTGCAGTCGTCTCATTGTGACTCTCCTTGTTAGGGGCATGTTGGTCCCCTATTTATTTGAATCTGACGCAGACAGCTAAAGTTCGTAATGAATCTTGTGGTCAAAGGCGATATTAAAATCGGTAGAATGCGCTCTAGACCGTAACGCGGAAGGAATTTTATAAATCAAGTCTTAAATCTGAATGGGGCAAGTCCATTTAGCGTAATTCCTTGATGTGTGCCGGGGCGATAATTGTTTGGCGGCCGTTCGTGTTCGTGCCTGCTTCACGATATGGTTAATTACTATTCAAGTTGATGGCCGATTCATTTCGTTGTTGGCCATGAAAGATAGTGGGTGGGTATAATTTCAGCAAGGTTATATTTGTAAAATAGTAAAAATGCCTAATCCGGTCATTTTTTTCTTTTTTGCTTTTGATTTTTCTCCCCCTTTCCAGTTTGCCGAGACTTGTGAATGCTAGAGGGACAAATCGCCAGGGATGGCGATTTGAGTCGAAATGAGCAATCCCTGCCCTGCAGTCGCCCCGATATGGGTGAGGGAAATGGAGTCGAAGGTGTGAATAAATCAAACATCAACAACTCGAAACTCCCCAGGCTTCAACCCAGACAAATCCCACTCCCCAATCTTAACTCTGATCAACCGCAAAGTCGGAAACCCAACCGCCGCCGTCATCCGTCGCACCTGCCGGTTCCGTCCTTCCCGAATCGTCAACTCAATCCAGCTGGTCGGAATATTTTTTCTAAATCGTACCGGCGGGTCGCGCGGCCATAAATTCTCCGGCTCATCAATACGTTTACACTGCGCAGGTTTTGTTAAGCCATCTTTGAGTTGCGCGCCTTTACGTAACTGAGCGATGGCGTCATCAGTAATGTCGTTGTCCACCTGAACCCAGTAGGTCTTGGCCATTTTGTTTTTAGGGTTGGCAATTTTATGTTGTAGTTTGCCGTCATCGGTAAGCAGTAACAAGCCTTCCGAATCATGATCCAGTCGTCCGGCGGGGTAGACTTCTTTAATGGGAATGTATTCGGCGAGGCAGGGGTGTTTGTCGTCAGAACTGAACTGGCAGATTACGCCATAAGGTTTGTTGAACAGCACCAGCTTTGACATGGCGCGTAATCAGGCGGAGTGCAATTGCAGCCAGCGATTACGCCGTGCACCGCTGCCGTTGAGCTGGTCGAACAGCATGTGAAAGTAGTCTTCGTTGATACCCTGCCATTTGATGCAGCGGTCGTGTTCATCGAACAGGGCGTCACACACGATGGTGGTGAGCAGTTTGTTGGTAGGCAAGATGTGCTGGTGCTCGTTCACCAGGTTCTGAATACGTGCGGCGCCGCGAAATTTCATTGCCGAGATGTTTTCGATATTCTGCAGCAGGGTTTCAACATCAGGGTATTTTTTCAGCAGGTTGGAGGCCATCTTGTAGCCGACGCCGGGGATGCCGGGGATGTTGTCCACCTTGTCGCCGGACAGGGCGAGCAGGTCGGCGATCTGTTGCGGCTTGACGCCCCAGTGTTTTTCGATGCCCTTGATGTTGAGAGTATTTCCGCGGGCGAAATCCCACCAGATGTCGTCTTCGCTTTCGATCAGTTGGGTCAGGTCCTTGTCGGCACTGACGATGGTGATGGCATAGCCTTCCTTGCGCAGGCGTTGCGCGAGGGTGCCGATGATATCGTCGGCTTCGTAGCGATTGCTGCCGAAGTTGGCGATGCCGACGGCGCGGCAGAATTCACGGCAGTAGTCGAACTGTACAATCAGTTCTTCCGGTGCCGGTGGGCGATTGGCCTTGTATTCGGGAAAGATACCGCAGCGGTAGGAATCGGTCTGGTGCTCGTCGAAGGCGCAGGCGATGTATTCGGGGCGTTCCTGGGTAATCAGCTGGTAGAGAAACTCACTGAAGCCGTAGACGGCGTTGGTGGGATTACCGTCGATATCGGTGATGGAATCGTCGTACACGTGCCAGGCTCTGAAAATGTAGATGCTGGCGTCGATCAGGTATGCGCGAGGTCTAGACATGGCGTTATTCTACCCGAAAAAAAGCCCTGCGGTGCAGGGCTAATTGAATCGGAGTCCTGAATAACCTCTTACAGTGTAGACAGGGTTTGCAGGTCTTTCTGTACTGCAGCGACAGAACTATCGAAATTGTTCTGTTCGTCACGGTTGAGCTCGAGTTCAATCACTTTTTCCATGCCGTTTTTACCGAGCACTGTGGGCACGCCGATGGCGAGGTCGGAACAGCCAAATTCCCCATCGAGTAAGGCCACTGAAGGCAGGATACGTTTGCGGTCCTTGACGATGGCGTCGACCATCACCGCGACGGCCGCGGCCGGTGCGTCGTAGGCACTGCTGTTCTGGCGCAGGGCAAGAATCTCGGCGCCGCCGTTGCGCGTGCGGGTGACGATTTCATCGATCTTGTCCTGTTCGAGGAAGTTGCTCACCGGTATGCCGGAGATGGTGGTGTAGCGCATCATCGGTACCATCGAGTCGCCATGGCCACCGAGTACCATGGCGTCGATATCGTGGGCGGAGAAGCCGGTTTCCAGGGCGATGAAACTGGCCATGCGCGTGGAGTCGAGTACACCGGCCTGACCGAATACGCGGCTACGATCCCAGCCGGTGCGCTTCCAGGCGCGGTAGGTGAGGATGTCGACCGGGTTGGAGACGACCAGCAGCATGGCGTTGGGGGCGTGTTCGAGTACATTGTCGACGATCTGGTCGATGACGCGCACATTGGTTTCCATGACATCGGAACGGGACATGCCGGGTTTGCGCGGGATGCCGGCGGTGATGACGATGAGTTCGGCATCTTTCATCAGCGCCGGATCGCTGCCGCCCTGCAGGCGGGTGTCGAAGCCGAACAAGGGCGCATCTTCCTGGATGTCGAGTGCGGCCCCGGAGGCGGCGCCTTCATTGATATCGACGAGTGTGAGTTCGCGGCACAGGTCCTGTGAGGCAATGAACTGGGCGGTGGATTCACCGACACGACCGGCACCGACTACGGTAATCTTTTTCATTAGCCTGTCCTGGTGGGTTTAATGAATGGGACTACCGATGAGTGTAGCAGTTCGCGATAGCGCTGCCGGTTTTATACCACCTCGTCGTGCGGGTGTTCGGCAACGCCACTTTCCACCGCCGCCCGCGCCACCGCCTGTGGAACACGTTCGATGAGGCGCGGGTCCAGCGGTTTGGGAATGATGTAATCCGGGCCGAAACTGAGCTGGTCCAGACCATAGGCGGCGAGCACTTCAGGTGGCACCGGTTCCCGCGTGAGGGTGCTGATTTCGTGTACCGCGGCAATGTGCATTTCCTGGGTGATGCGCGTTGCGCCGGCGTCCAGTGCACCGCGAAAAATATAGGGGAAGCCGAGTACGTTGTTGACCTGGTTAGGATAGTCACTGCGCCCGGTGGCCATCAGCACGTCATCGCGGGTACGGAACGCCAGTTCCGGGTGAATTTCCGGGTTCGGGTTGGACAGGGCAAACACGATGGGCCGCGGCGCCATGGCCAGCAGCATGTCCGGCGTGAGTAGATCGGGGCCGGATACACCGATAAAAACATCCGCATCGGTGAGCGCTTCCAGTGGCGTGCGCAGATCGGTGTCCAGCGCAAACTCGGCCTTGTATTCGTTGAGGTTTTCACGCGCGCTGTGGATCACGCCGTTGCGATCGAGCAGGATGATGTTGTCTTTTTTCGCACCCAGGCCGACCAGCAGTCGCATGGAGGCGATGCCCGCAGCACCGGCGCCCATGCAGACGATTCGACAGCTCTCCAGTGTTTTCGCCTGGATTTCCAGTGCGTTCAGCAGGCCGGCGGCAATGATGATCGCGGTACCGTGCTGGTCATCATGAAATACCGGGATATCGAGCATTTCGTCGAGCTGGCGTTCGATTTCGAAACAACGCGGTGCTGCGATGTCTTCCAGATTGATGCCGCCGAACGTCGGCGCGATACGCGCCACGGTTTCGATAAATTGTTCCGGCGTTGCCGCGTCCACCTCGATATCGAATACATCGATGTTGGCGAAGCGCTTGAACAACACGCCTTTGCCTTCCATCACCGGTTTACCGGCCAGTGCGCCGACATTGCCCAGGCCCAGTACTGCGGTGCCGTCGGTAATGACCGCGACCAGGTTGCCCTTGGCCGTGTATTTATACGCCTGCTCAGCGTCCTGCGCGATGGCACGCACCGGCTCGGCGACACCCGGGGTATATGCCAGGGACAGGTCGCGCTGCGTATTGCAGGGCTTGGTGATGTTGATACTGATTTTTCCAGGTGTGGGATGCTG
>CBDULQ010000120.1:0-10990 GCA_965368115.1 uncultured Gammaproteobacteria bacterium
CCGCTACTCTATATCCCGCGGGCCCCATAATCAACGCATTCACCTGATGAGTCGGAATAAGAAACGAATTGGAGGTGGCAATGGCCACGGTCAATGCGAACATGGCCGGGCTGGCATCGACGCCGATGGCAATATTAACCGCCAGCGGAACCAGTAATACGGTCGCGCCGACATTGGACATGACCAGTGTAAAGAAGGTGGCCAGTACCGCGACCGCCGCCTGGATCACCCACACCGGCATGTGGCCGACCACCGACAATGTCTGTTCGGCGATGAAGCGCGCCGTGCCCGAGGTCTCCACCGCCAGTCCCAGCGGTATCAGTGATGCCAGCAGGAACACGGTCTTCCAGCTCACTGCTTCGTAAGCCTCTTCGATGGACAGTACGCCGGACAGGACCATACCCACCGCACCGGTGAGCAGGGCGATGGACAGGCGGATGTCGCTGAACAGCACCAGAGCCAGGGCGATGAAGAAAAAGATCGCCGCCCAGGCCAGCTTTTGCGGACGCAGGTTTTCGCGTGGATAACCGCTGGTGACGACGACGAAATCCCGGTCGTCCTCGAGCCGTGCCAGGTCGGCCCACTGGCAGTGCACCACCAGGGTGTCGCCGGCCTGCAACGGCATGTCGCGGATACCGTCGCCTTCGCGATAGGTTTCGCCGAGGCGGTGCAGGGCGACCATGCTGATGCCGTATTTCTTACGCAGCCAGATTTCCCGTGCGCTTTTGCCGATCAGCTTGGAGCCGGGTGGGATGACCACCTCACCGACACCGGATTTGGCCGGTGACAGGGATTCGGCAAAGTCGAGCAGGAAGGGGCGTTGCTGCAGACTGTATTTCTCCGCAAAGGCTTTTACATGTTCCGGCGATGCCAGGATGCCCAGCGAGTTACCGGCTTCGATGGAGGTATCGCGGGCCACACCGCCGGCGCCGACATTGAGTTTGTCGCCGCGTTGCATGGCGATGATGCGAATGCGTTCCGCCTGTTCGATATCGTTGAGCAGCATGCCCACCAGCGAACTGCCTTTGGGTACCACCAGTTCACTCAGTGCATAGTCGATGCCGTACACACTCTGGAAATAGCTCATGGTGCCGACGCCGCGCGCGGTGTCCTTGCTGGTGCTGGCGGTTGGCAACACCAGGCGGCCGGCGACGACGAAATAAATGATGCCGGTGGCGACCAGCGCCAGACCGATCGGTGTCACCGAGAACAGGTCCCAGGTCTGCATCTGCTGGTCGGCGGGCAGTGCCTGGTTGGAGGTGAGGATCAGGTCGTTGAGCAGAATCAGCGGTGACGAACCCACCATGGTGACCGTGCCGCCGAGGATGGCGCAGAAGCCCATCGGCATCAGCAGGCGCGACATGGGCAGGTTGGCGCGCACTGAAATGCGTGATACCACTGGCAGGAACAGGGCCGCCGCGCCCACGTTCTGCATGAAACTGGAAATGATGCCCACGGTGCCGGAAATGATCGGGATGATGCGCGCTTCCGAAGTGCCGCCGATGCGCAGAATAAAACTGGCGACCTTGCTCATCAGGCCGGTCTTGTCCAGTCCGGCGCCGATGATCATCACCGCAATAATGGAAATCACTGCGTTACTGGCGAAGCCGTCGAACAGGTGCTGGGTATCCACCAGGCCCTGTTCCAGGCCCATCACCGGTGCCAGCAGGCTGGTCAGCCCCAGCAGTACCATGATGCTGGCGGCGGCCACATCTACGCCCACCACTTCGAAAGCGAACAGGTAGATGGTCAGCAACAGGATCGCGGTAACCCAGGCGATGGGGATGCTGGGCACCACGAAGGCCATGCCGACCGCGATGGCGGCGAACACGACCGCGGCGATGATCTGTTTGCGCTGGGCGGCGCTCAATGGACGAGATGCGGCGGAATCGCCAGAAACGTTGGCGGAGGTGTTCAACTTGAGCTCCCTATCTTGTGTTTGTTATCAGTGGATCTACGGGTTAGCGGACCGGGGTCCGGTTTACAGCCATGTCATACCTGGGGGCGGGTACAGGCCGACTGTCTCGACAACCGAATGATGCGTACGGAACGTCGCAGGCCTCGAGAGTAAAATACGGGTGGTTGAGACAGACCTGCCGGCGACGGTAACGAATCAAAGGGTTGACCGCTATATTATTGTATTTTTAAGTGGAGTCGACTGGAGGAACAATAGTGCAAATCGGAAACGGCTTCAAGTGGTCGTCACCGACCCGATCCTGATCGTCTGACCGCCCGAATCGGAATGAAACCCTGAGTTGAAGGGCAAACGGGTCAAGGTCGTTTCAGATGCCAGCTCGCGGCTCAAATGTGCAGTGCGTTTTATGGCACAATAGGCGTTCTCTCATCATCGAAATTTCGCCATGCATAAACTGCTGGATGTCGGTGCGCTGAAAAATGTCTTTATGGTTCAGGTCTGGCAAACGCCGCTGGACGACATGGCGCCGGCCCGTGAAAAACTTGTCATTGCTCTGCGTATCCTTCACCTGGTGATTCGCGATCTCATCGACGGCATGATCACACTGCGTGCCATGGGTCTGGTATATACCACGATACTGGCGCTGGTGCCTTTGCTGGCAGTGAGTTTTTCGGTGCTCAAGGGTTTCGGAGTGCATAACCAGGTCGAACCCATGCTGTTCAACCTGCTGGCACCGCTGGGTGACAAGGGTGTGGAGATCACCGAAAAAATCATCGCCTTCGTCGACAACACCCGCGCCGGCGTTCTCGGTGGTGTGGGTCTGGCCCTGCTACTCTATACCGTGGTTTCACTGCTGCAAAAAATCGAGCGCGCCTTCAACTACACCTGGCGCGTCAACCAGCATCGCTCTATTACCCAGCGGTTCAGTGACTATCTTTCCATCATCCTGGTCGGTCCGGTGTTGTTGTTTACGGCGCTGGGTATTACCGCATCACTGAGCAGTGTCACACTGATCCAGGACCTGATGCAGATCGAGGCGGTGGGGGTGCTGGTGAAACTGGGTGGGCGGCTGCTGCCCTATCTGCTGGTCATCATCGCCTTTACCTTTGTCTACATGCTGGTGCCCAATATTCGAGTGCAGTTTCGTTCGGCGCTGATCGGTGGTGTGGTTGCCGGTGTGCTCTGGGCGACGACCAGCTGGGGCTTCTCTGCATTTATCGTCAACTCCGCCAACTACACGGCGATTTATTCGGCGTTTGCTTCGCTGATTATTTTCTTCATCTGGATTTACCTGAACTGGTTGATCCTGCTCATCGGCTGCAGCATCGCCTCCTACCATCAACAACCGGCGCAACGCACGCTGCATTCGCGCATGCTCCGACTCAGCAACCGGTTACGCGAACGCATGGCCTTGTTGATCATGGTGCATGTGGCGCGACATTTCCATGAGCACAGGACGGCCTGGAACTGCGAGGAGCTGGCGAAGAAAATCAATGTCCAGTTCGACGCCTGCAACCTGATGATGACGCGTCTGGTATCCGCAGGACTGCTGGTAACCAGTAGCGACACGCCGGAGCGGTATCTGCCGGCTTATGACCCGGCCACCATGAGTCTTGCGGATATTATTAATGCGGTACGCGCCTCGGGCGAAAGCGGACGCATGAGTGTGGATTCACTCGATTCGGATGCGGCGGTGGATGATGTCTGCGATGCCATGGAAAGCGCGATGACGGCTTCTTTTAAACAGCAGAGCCTGCTTGATCTGGCACTGCAAAATGCGGATTTATCCCAATGATTGAATATGTACTGTTTGATGAAAAACCGTTTCAGGTCTTTATCGACTGGTTGAAGGAAAAGAATATTCCTTATGATGTAAAACAGGATGAGGACAGCTACGAGATTGCAGTTCCGGAAGACCTGGATGATTCACTGCTCGACGCGATCGACGAGCATTACGATGTCTGTATGGATATGAATCAGGACATCGCCGAACAACAGGAGCGGGAACAAAACGACGGCTATCACATGGCCGGTGTGGTGGTGACGCTGCAGGACGGCACCGTGTCTTATGCCGACGTGGATCCGAAACTGCTGGGTCGGGTGATGAGCGTGATCGCGCCGGAAGAGTTCGGTGAAATCGTCAACGCCATCGTTGATGCGGTGGAGCATCCGCAAACCAGAACCTATTGCCAGCGCATGCGCGAGCAGGACCAGGAACAACAATAAAAAACGCCCGGTTTAATAACCGGGCGTTGCGGAATATTCTAGACGGGTTTCGTGTCGGGTCTTCGTGTCCGTATCGGTTGCTGGTCCTGGTGCGGCGAGGGTGCGGGCCAGTGATCCGTGGGATCCGTGCTCTCCAGTTTGGTCTGGGTATGACCGAGTTTTTGCTCGGTGTTCGTGTCGAGATTCAGGCCAATAAAATCAGCAAAGTTATAACTGTTGTTCATGACGATCTCCTGTACTGACAGAACCAGATTGTGTGTTGGGGTTTAACAGCCTTCCTCCATCGGTTCAGGCGGGGTCGCCCGGAGTTAGCGAATCCGTCGCAGCTTGAATTGGCGACGGTGCCAGGGCCTGTTAACAGGTCCCGATGACTTTTCGAAACGAAGAGACACTATAATGAGTCGATCGCCGCCGGGTCAATGCTCGATTTTGACCGACTGACCAGCGGTTGGGTTCATCATGATATGCATCAATTAGCCGGTTTCAGCCGGTAAGGACAATGCCATGTTAGTTACGTTCAGTTGTGAGGCTTATGCGGATATTACGATGTTCGGCGACGTGGCCACCCAGTTGCTGCATCTGATGGGGCATAGTGGCAGTGTACCCGGCGCGATCCTGGCCGCCGATCTGCCCGCAGCCTTGAAAAACCTGCAGGCCGGCCTGCAGCGGCTGGAAGCCGACGCTGCACCACCGTCTCATCCGGCGGACGAAGACGAGCCGCCGGTTCCCCTGTCGAATCGCGCCCGGCCCCTGATCGAGTTGCTGGAAGCGGCGATTCGCGAGCAGGTGGATGTCATGTGGAAGCAGGGCTGATTCGATGAGCGATACCCGCTTGAGCGCACTGCTCGATGACATTGTCGAGCTGCTGCAACAGCATCCCGGTGATGAAGCAGAGTGGCTGGCGGTAACCCGAAATCTACTCGTCGAAGATGAATCGGCCGCCCTGCGCCGGCTCAATTCCGCGCGCATGTGGGGCGGAGCCGGCTCGGTGGCCAACCAGGCCATGGCCGACAATCCCGGTATGGACGACTGGAGCTGGCAGATGCACATCCGCGAATTCCGCGAACGCATGATCGAACTGGGTGAATGGCTCAGGGAGCAGGGCGAAGCCTATCCCGACATCGGCACCTGGATCATGGCGTTCAATAGCTGGAACCAGTCCGAACGCTAACGACGCTTTCGTCGATTTCTCCCGATAAGAACTCAGGCCGGGGTGGATTTATCCCGGCCGAATCTTTAGTATGCCGCCCAGAAATGTGACAGAACGGTTACGGTTTGATGACAGTGACCGCGGCAAGTAACTGATCTGGGGGCAGTTTTGGAACTCAAAGATATCAACGAAATCGAGAGTGCCACCCGTAGCGGACGCAGGGAAACCTTGCGTGTGGGTGTGGCGATCATGTTCATTGTCGGCATCATGCTGTACACCGGTGCCGCCGCCAGCGGTCACGAAGGCCACTATCTGCTGGTCGCCGCCGCCATGATCGGTGGTTATATGGCAATGAACATCGGTGCCAACGATGTCGCCAACAATGTGGGCCCCGCAGTGGGCAGCCAGGCCATGACCCTGACCATGGCCATCCTCATCGCCGCCGTGTTCGAGGCGGCGGGTGCCCTGATCGCCGGTGGTGAAGTGGTGAGTACCATCAAGAAGGGCATTATCAACCCGGCACTGATTCCCGATACCGACACCTTTATCTGGCTGATGATGGCGGCCCTGCTGGCCGGTGCGATCTGGTTGAATATCGCCACCGCCGTTGGTGCGCCGGTGTCGACTACCCATTCGATTGTCGGTGGTGTACTCGGCGCGGGCATCGCCGCCGGCGGGTTCGGTATCGCCGACTGGGGCCGCATGGGACAGATTGCCGCCAGCTGGGTGATCTCACCGGTGCTGGGTGGTGCCATCGCAGCGTTTTTCCTGTACCTGATCAAGCGCACCATTACCTACAAAAAAGACATGAATCAGGCGGCGCGCAAGATGGTGCCGATTCTGGTCTCGGTAATGGCCTGGGCTTTCGCCACTTATCTTATCCTCAAGGGCTTCAAGAAAATCTGGAAAGTGGAGTTCATGTTCGCCGCCGGCATGGGCGTGGTAATCGCGGTGATGATCTACCTGCTGGTGAAACCGGCGGTGGCCCGCGCTTCGGATGCGCTGGGTAACGACAAACAGGCGGTGAATCACCTGTTTACCATTCCACTGATTTTCGCTGCCGCATTACTGAGTTTTGCGCACGGCGCCAATGACGTGGCCAACGCGGTGGGACCGCTGGCCGCGATCAACGAAGCCATTACCCACGGCGGCATCGCCAGCAAAGCGCCGATTCCACTCTGGGTGATGATGGTGGGCGCGCTGGGTATTTCCATCGGCCTGGCGCTGTACGGCCCGAAACTGATCCGCACCGTGGGTTCGGAAATCACCGAACTGGACCAGACCCGCGCCTTCTGCATCGCCATGGCCGCGTCGATTACCGTGATCATCGCCAGCCAGCTCGGGCTCCCGGTGAGCTCGACGCACATCGCAGTGGGTGGTGTGTTCGGTGTCGGCTTTTTACGTGAATACCTGAAAGCCAGTTATTCCACCATGGTCGAAGAAATCAAGGCGCACCACCAGGACCAGGATGAACAGGTGGTGGAATCGTTTCTGCTGGAATACAAACATGCCTCGCTGGATGAAAAAGCCGTGATGCTGAAACAGCTCAAGCAGCATTCCGCCAAAGCCGAGCTGACCAAGAAAGAACGTAAGGCATTGAAGAAACTGTATCGTCAGGAACTGGTGAAGCGTTCCCATCTGTTGAAGATCGCAGCCGCCTGGGTGATCACTGTGCCGGCATCAGGCGCCATGGCGGCGATTCTGTATTTCACTATCCGCGGTTACATGACCAGTTGAACGGGTACTGCTGATAAAAAAGAAAAGGGAGCCGAAGGCTCCCTTTTTTTATGGCCTGAACCCGTGTCGGCGGATTCGGCTCGTTCGCGCATGTAGTCATCCGCTTCATCGAGCAGATCCTGTCGGCTGCGCGAACGTTCACCGCTGACACTGGTTTCATGCGCTCCGCCTTTCGTTAACAGCGGATGTGTCGCCCAGGGATTGCGTCCCCGGCTACGCCGTCTATTGGGCATGATGTTGTACCTCCTTAAGGTCGAGTCGATACCATGAGAGTACCGGTTCTGATTTCAGTAAACGGCGAAACTGTTTGTCGCGCTGCAAAAACACCGGCTGTTCCCGGGTTTCACGGAAACAGAAACGTTTCGGCAGTTTGCTGTACAGGTCATGCGGCGGTGCGCCGTAGATCTGTTTCAGTTTCGCGCCACTCTTGCTGCTGTGATAGTAAACGCGCTCGATACCCAGCTCATTGCGCACAAAGTGCAAGGTAGCCGCCAGCATGGCTTCATCCCAGATGGCCATGTACGGCTTCAATACACTGTGCAGATAGCGCAGTACGCGTTCCCGATCACCCTGCAGACCCCACAGTAATTGCAGGTCTTCATCCGCCTGCACATCGCGCAGCAGGCGACGGGCATAGCGCACCCAGTCGCTCTGGATTTCTTCGATCAACACCTCGTTGCTGTCGAAATCCAGATCCAGGCGAGCCCAGGCCAGAGTTTCGCGAAAGAAACTGCGCTTCCAGGGCAACAGTACCGGGTGACCGCCGTAGTTCAGCAGACCCGCCGCTTCCGGTTTGACCAGTCGTTTATACGCCGCATCGTGGGCGTTGCTGAAGTTCAGCTGCAATACCAGGTTGTAACCGTTACGTGTGGTCTGCTGCCAGCCGCGATTGCCACCGCCCCAGAAATCGACGGTTAGCACGAAAGGCTGCACATCCTGCGTCCACAACAGGTTAAGCTGTTCACTGTTCAGCCGGCCGTCACCGGCCTGTGCCAGCAACTGTTTAACCAGCGGTCGTTGCAGCAGGCTGGCAAAGCCATGCTGTTTCAGCTCGCCGATGCGAACACCGTCGCCTGCCAGCCAGGACAGCAGCAACAGGGCGTAGCGGTCCCGAAAGTAATAAAACTTGGTCCGCTCCTTCGGCAGGCAATGGATGATCTCCATCATCAATTGTTTGTCCATGTGTTTATCCTCTATGGCTGAATGTAACGCCCCGCAGGGCGAAGCGTCACCTTTTGCCTCACAGTTGGTGAATCCGTGAGGCTGGGGTTCAGCCTTTCACACAGATCACCTGCTTCAGTGTGTGCACCACTTCGACCAGATCCTTCTGGTTGTCCATCACCGTATCGATATCCTTGTAGGCAGCGGGGATCTCGTCGATCACCCCGGTATCCTTACGGCATTCGACACCGCGTGTCTGCACTTCCATGTCGGCACGTTGAAACATCTTGCGCGCCTTGCTGCGACTCATACGTCGCCCTGCACCATGGGCACAGGAACAGAACGATTCGGCATTGCCCAGGCCGCGCACGATATAGGATCGCGCACCCATGCTACCCGGAATGATGCCCAGCTCGTCGACGCCGGCGCGTATCGCACCCTTGCGGGTGACATACACATCGGCGCCGTAATGATGCTCCTGCGCCACATAGTTGTGATGGCAGTTAATGGCTTCGCGGGTCAGGCGAAAGTCCGGCAGGCATTTTTTCAATGCATTGATAATCAGATGCATCATCTCCCGTCGATTCGCCATGGCGTAGTCCTGCGCCCAGTGCACCGCGTTGACATAGTCATCGAAGTGTTCGGCACCTTCCTCGAAATAGGCCAGGTCCCGGTCCGGCAAATGCACGTTGTTGCGCATGGCGTCCCGTTTCGCCAGTTCGATGAAGTACTGGCCGATGGTATTGCCGATACCGCGACTGCCGGAATGCAGCATTACCCAGACGTCGTCGTTTTCATCGAGACACAGTTCGATGAAGTGATTGCCGCCACCCAGCGTGCCGAGCTGGCGAATCCAGGTCTGATACGGTTTTTTCTGCCGTGCAATCAGTTTAGGTGTGCGTTCCAGTAAGCTGTGCAGGCCGGTTTGCAGACCACGAATGGTCGATTCACGCGCACGATCCACCTTGTGCATGTTCAGGCCCACCGGAATCGTGCTTTCGATATCGAGTCGAATTCGGCGCAAATTGTCCGGTAGCTGATGAGCCTTCAAACTCAATCGCACGGCATTCATACCGCAGCCGATGTCGACACCGACCGCGGCGGGAATGATCGCTTTGTGAGTCGGAATGACCGAACCCACGGTGGCGCCGATTCCCGCATGTACGTCCGGCATGGCGGCGACGTGCTGATGAATGAACGGCAGTTGCGCGATGTTGTTCAATTGCTCCATGGCCCGATGGTCCACATCATGGGTAAAAATTTTTACCGGGACCTGACCTTTGTTTAATGTTTTTAAAACAGGCATAGTCGTCCATCACCCGATGTTGGGTGAGCCTCTTGTCGCATTAATGGTTGATTTATCCGCGCCGGAATTTGATACGCGCATAAAAAAACCCTGAACAACGTTTGCTATTCAGGGCTTTATGATCCTGAAAGACAAACGTAATCGTTGTTGCCTTCCAGAATATCGCATTCGGGAAAGCTAGAAGATGGTATCCAGTTGTTTTGTGTTCATGGGTGTCTCCTCTGCTTTAATCGATGGCCGTAGCCGTTGAAGAATGTTGCACAGTTTAATCATCGTCGTTGTGATGTCAACCGGCAGGGAATCCCGGTCGTCGATAAAAATCTCCCGGTTATGCCTGATGAAGAAAATGAATTGACGATAAATTGAGTGTAAAGTTTTGTAAATGTACAGAGTGCCTGTTAACAGGACGGGTGCCCCGCATTATATTAACTGGCGCTAGATCATCGCCATGATACGTTGACGGTCCAGTTGCCAGTTTTCCGGTTGTTCGATGGTTTCGATGGTTTCACCGGATCGTGCCAGGTCGATGACTTTCGGTGGGATGGGCGCGTGTGCAGTGCAGGAGTAAAAAACTTTCACCCGGGGTGTAAGCAGGCTTTTCTCCGACTGGTCCATAACCACGGCCAGGCGGCCGGATTTTAACCGTAATAATGTGCCGGTGGGGTAGATGCCCACGGATTTGACGAAAGCATGGAACACTTTTTCATCGAAGTGACCGTCTTTCCACTCAGCCATTTTTTTCAGCGCTTCGGCCGGTTCCCAGCCTTTTTTGTAGCAGCGGTCCGAGGTGATGGCGTCATAGACATCACATACCGCGCCCATTTTGGCGACCAGTGAGATATCCTTATCGGTCAGGCGGTCCGGATAGCCGCGACCGTCGACGCGTTCGTGATGATGCAGGCACACATCCAGCGCCACCGGATCGACGTCGTAACAGTCCTTGAGCATTTCCCAGCCGCGTAAGGGGTGGGCTTTGACGATTTCGAATTCTTCGTCGGTAAGCTTGCCGGGTTTGTTGAGGACATCTTCGGGGATGGCCATCTTGCCTACATCGTGCAGCAGGCCGGCCATGCCCAGTAATTGCAGGTCGCCTTGGTAGTCGAGTTCCTTGCCGAGGGCGATCATCAGTGCGCAGACGGCGACCGAATGCAGATAGGTGTAATCATCCTTGTTCTTGAGGCGCGTCAGGCTCAGCATGGCGCCCGGATTTCTGGATATCGAGCTGGTGATGTCTTCCACCAGCGGTGCCACTTCGCTGACCTGGATGGTGCGGCCCAGGCGGGCTTCATGAAATAGCGCCTGGGTGGCTTCGCGGGCACGGTTCAGTGTCTCCCGGGCGAGGGCGATTTCGTCTTCCAGCGCGACTTTTTCGATTCCGGGAGCCGGTTCGGCGATGGCAGGCGCTGCCGGGACATCGGTTTGCTGCTGAGGGGGTGGGGGTAGATCCTTGCCGCGAGCGGTATCGATCCACAGCTGTTGTATACCGGTCTGGGTG
>CBDULQ010000121.1:0-10882 GCA_965368115.1 uncultured Gammaproteobacteria bacterium
GGGCCAGAGAGAATATAAAAAATGCTCGAAAATTATTTGCCTGTTTTGATATTCATCTGCATCGGTCTGATTACCGGTCTGGTGATGGTAGTGCTCGGTGGTTTTATACTGGCGCCACGTAAGCCCGATGCGGAAAAAAACTCGCCCTATGAATGTGGCTTCGAAGCATTCGAAGATGCACGCCTCAAATTCGATATACGTTACTACCTGGTTGCCATTCTCTTTATTATTTTCGATCTGGAGATCGCATTTCTATTCCCCTGGGCAATAGTGCTGGAAGACATTGGTGTGTTCGGCATTGTGGCGATGGGAATCTTTCTGGGTATCCTTGTCATAGGCTTTATATATGAGTGGAAGAAAGGAGCGCTGGAATGGGAATAGAAGGTAAGTTCGACCAGGGTTTCGTGACGACCAGCCTGGATACCGTCATCAACTGGGCGCGTACCGGTTCATTATGGCCGATGACCTTTGGCCTGGCCTGTTGTGCGGTGGAAATGATGCACGCCGGCGCCTCACGCTATGATCTGGACCGATTCGGCATTATCTTTCGTCCCAGTCCGCGGCAATCCGATGTCATGATCGTTGCCGGTACTCTGACCAATAAAATGGCACCCGCGCTGCGCAAGGTTTATGACCAGATGCCGGAACCGCGCTGGGTGATTTCCATGGGATCATGTGCCAATGGTGGTGGTTATTATCATTATTCCTATGCCGTTGTGCGCGGCTGTGATCGGATTGTGCCGGTTGATGTGTATGTCCCCGGATGTCCACCCACTGCTGAAGCCCTGCTCTACGGCATCGTCCAGCTACAGAATAAAATAAAACGCACCAATACCATTGCGCGCTAATAAAAACTGAACCCATGACAAGTAAAGCTGAACAACTCTCGGACAAGCTGGCGGCTGTATTTGCCGCGCAGTTGCAGTCCAATGCCATTGAAGTCGGCGAGGTGACCATCGAAGTGGCCGCGGCCGATTTAATCGAGGTCTGTACCCGCCTGCGTGACGATAAAGATCTGGACTTCTCCATTCTCATCGATGTCTGCGGTGTCGATTATTCCGAATATGGTCAGGCGGAATGGACCACTGAAAAAAGTACCGGTGTCGGATTCAGTCGCGGAGTCGAGGTGGCCAGTCACGGACGCCTGCGGTTCGGTGACGAAATACCGGAAACGGATAGTGGGCGTCCGCGTTTCGCAGCCGTTTATCACCTGTTATCACTGACACACAATCAGCGTCTGCGCATTCGTTGCTATGCCGAAGATGCAGCCATGCCCGTCGTGCCCTCGGTCATCGATATCTGGAATGTCGCCGACTGGTACGAGCGTGAAGCCTTCGATCTGTATGGAATTCATTTCGATGGTCATCCCGACTTGCGCCGTATTCTGACGGATTATGGTTTTGTCGGTCATCCATTCCGCAAAGATTTTCCCCTGTCCGGTCACGTGGAAATGCGTTACGACCCGGAACAGCGACGTGTCATTTATCAGCCGGTGAGCATAGAGCCGCGCGTGCTGGTGCCGCGCGTCATTCGTGAAGACAATCGTTATTATGATCCTGAAGGGGATGGGGCCGATGCCTGAGATTCGTAATTTCACCCTCAACTTCGGGCCACAGCATCCAGCCGCTCACGGCGTGTTGCGACTGATCCTGGAAATGGACGGCGAAGTTATACAGCGAGCCGATCCACACATCGGTCTACTGCATCGTGCCACTGAAAAACTGGCTGAGAGCAAACCTTACAACCAGAGCATCGGTTACATGGATCGTCTCGACTATGTGTCGATGATGTGTAACGAACATGGTTATGTGCTCGCAATCGAAAAACTACTTGGCATCGAGGTGCCGGAGCGTGCCCAGTATATTCGTGTCATGTTCGACGAGATCACTCGCCTGCTAAACCACCTGCTGTGGATCGGGGCGCACGGTCTGGATGTGGGTGCCATGGCCATGTTCCTGTACGCCTTCCGCGAACGCGAAGACCTGATGGATATGTACGAGGCAGTGTCCGGTGCGCGGCTGCATGCAACCTATTATCGTCCCGGTGGTGTTGCGCGCGATCTGCCCAATGCCATGCCCCAGTACAAGCCGAATCGTTTCAAGAGTCAGAAGCAGGTCGATAAGCTCAACGAATCACGTAGCGGTAGCCTGCTCGATTTCATTGACGACTTCACCCAGCGTTTCCCGAAATATGTCGACGAATACGAAACACTGCTGACCGATAACCGGATCTGGAAACAACGTCTGGTCGACATCGGTATTGTGACGCCGGAACGTGCGCTGCAACTTGGCTTTACCGGACCCATGCTGCGCGGTTCCGGTATCGAATGGGATTTGCGTAAGAAACAGCCCTACGAAGTTTACGATCGTATGGAATTCGATATTCCTATCGGCACTAACGGCGATTGTTACGACCGTTACCTGGTGCGCATGGAGGAAATGCGTCAGTCCAACCACATTATCAGACAGTGCGTGGAATGGTTGCGCAATAACCCGGGACCGGTGCTGGCGGAAGACCATAAGATCGTGCCGCCGAAACGTGAAGAGATGAAAGCCGATATGGAATCGCTGATTCATCACTTCAAGCTGTTTACCGAGGGTTTTTGTTTGCCAGCCGGTGAGGCCTATGCTGCGGTGGAGCATCCAAAAGGTGAATTCGGCGTTTACCTGATTTCCGATGGTGCCAATAAGCCCTATCGTGTGAAGGTGCGTGCACCGGGATTTGCCCATCTGTCCGCGCTGGATGAAATGACGCGTGGTCACATGCTGGCTGACGTGGTGACCGTAATCGGCACTCAGGATATCGTATTTGGTGAGATTGACCGCTAATGACTGAAACACAGAACACAAATGGCGATTTGCTGAGCGCGCACACGCGGGAAGAAATCGACAACTGGATCAAACGTTATCCGGCAGAGCAGAAAAAATCGGCGCTGCTTGCGGCGTTGCGTGAAGTGCAGCATCAGAACAACGGCTTTTTAACTGTTGAACTGATGGATGCCGTGGCGGATTACCTGGAACTGAGCAAAATCGAAGTCTACGAAGTGGCCAGTTTCTATTCCATGTATGAACTGCAACCGGTCGCACGACACAATATCGCGGTATGCACCAACGTGTGTTGCATGTTGATGGGTTCCGATGGCATCGTCGATCACCTGGAAAGCAAGCTCGGTATCAAACTGGGCGAGAGCACTGCCGATGGCCGCATCTATCTGAAGAAAGAAGAAGAATGCCTGGCTGCCTGTGCCGGCGGTCCGATGATGCAGGTTAATCACAAATACTACACCGATCTCACTCCTGAAAAAGTGGATGAGATTATCGACGCTCTGGAGTAATCATGGCGAACGAAGTTTGCTACGCAACCTTACAGTTTGAAGACCAGCCATGGTCATACGAAAACTACCTGAAAATCGGTGGTTATCAGGCGTGGAAAAAAATTATCGACGAAAAAATTCCACCCGAAGACGTTATCGAGATGGTCAAGCAGTCCGGCCTGCGTGGTCGCGGCGGTGCGGGCTTCCCGACCGGTCTGAAGTGGAGTTTCATGCCGCGTAATGCACCGGTGCAGAAATATATCGTATGCAACTCGGACGAATCCGAGCCGGGTACCTGCAAGGATCGCGACATTTTGCGCTTCAATCCCCATGCGCTGGTGGAAGGCATGGCCATTGCCGGCTACTGTATCGGCGCTACTGTCGGTTACAACTACATGCGTGGAGAGTTTCTCGACGAGCCTTATCTGCATTTCGAACAGGCTGTGAAAAAAGCTTACGCAGAAGGTTACCTGGGTAAAAATGTACTGGGTAGCAGTGTCGATTTCGACCTGTATCCCACGTTGGGTGCCGGCGCTTATATTTGCGGCGAAGAAACCGCATTGCTGGAATCGCTGGAAGGTAAGAAGGGGCAGCCGCGTTATAAACCGCCGTTTCCGGCCAATGTCGGTCTCTACGGCATGCCGACAACCATCAACAACACCGAATCTCTGGCTTCGGTGCCGAGCATTATTCGCAACGGCCCGGAATGGTTCGCCAAACTGGGTGTGGAAAATTCCGGTGGTGTGAAATGTTTTTCCGTCTCCGGCCATGTCAACAAACCGGGCAACTTTGAGATCAATATGGGCACGCCCTTCAAGGATCTGCTGGAAATGGCGGGCGGCGTGCGCAATGGGCATCAGCTGAAAGCGGTGATTCCCGGCGGCTCTTCGGTACCGGTAGTGCCGGCCGAAATCATGATGGGCCTGAGCATGGATTACGATTCCATTTCCAAGGCCGGTTCCATGCTGGGCTCAGGTGCCGTCATCGTGATGGATGAAACCACCGACATGGTGAAAGTGTTGCAACGTATTTCCCGTTTTTATTTCTCCGAATCCTGCGGCCAGTGTACGCCGTGTCGTGAGGGCACCGGCTGGTTATATCGTATGCTGACGCGCATTGTAGACGGCAAAGGTCAGCCCGAGGACCTGGACAGGCTGGACGATGTGGCTGCGAAGATCGAAGGTCGCACCATCTGTGCATTGGGTGATGCCGCAGCCATGCCGGTACGCAGTTTCGTCAAGCACTTCCGTCACGAATTCGAATATTACATTCAACATAAACGCAGCATGGTCGAGGCCGCATGAGCGAAGATTTAGTCAACATAACCGTCGATGATCGGGAACTGAAAGCGCCCAAAGGCGCCATGCTGATTTCAGTGACCGACGCCAATGGCATTCGCATACCACGCTTCTGTTATCACAATAAATTATCAGTCGCGGCGAATTGTCGTATGTGTCTGGTCGAAGTCGAGAAAGCGCCGAAGCCCATGCCGGCCTGTGCGACGCCGGTGATGGAAGGTATGGTTGTGCATACCCGTTCACCGAAAGCGATTGCGGCTCAAAAATCGGTAATGGAATTCCTGCTCATCAATCATCCGCTGGACTGCCCTATTTGTGACCAGGGTGGAGAGTGCGAACTGCAGGATCTGTCCGTGGGTTTCGGTGGTGACTCATCCCAGTATGCGGAAATCAAACGGGTTGTGGTCGATAAGGATATCGGTCCTTTGATTTCGACCGAACTTACACGCTGTATCCAGTGTACCCGTTGTGTCCGCTTCGGCGAAGAAATTGCTGGCATGCGCGAGCTGGGTGCGACGGATCGTGGCGATCGTATGAAGATTGGTACCTTCGTTGCTAAAAGTGTCGATTCCGAAATGTCCGGTAACGTCATCGACCTGTGCCCGGTGGGCGCGCTCACCGCCAAGCCGTCACGTTTCTCGGCGCGTTCCTGGGAGATGGTACAGCATCCGGCGATTGCGCCGCACGACAGCGTCGGTTCCAATATTTATGTACACACTTTCCGTGGCAAAGTCACGCGTGTGGTGCCGCGTGAAAACGAAGCGATTAACGAAGTGTGGATTTCCGATCGCGACCGCTTCAGTTACCAGGCGGTACATGCGGAAGATCGTCTGACCACGCCGATGATCAAGGAAGACGGACAATGGCGAGAAGCGGACTGGGAAGAGGCGCTGCAAAAAGCCGTATCGGGTATCCAGGCCATCGTCAAGAATGAAGATGCCGATCAGTTCGGTGTCTGGGCTTCCCCGAATGCGACGCTGGAAGAACTTTATCTATTACAGAAAATTACCCGCGGTATTGGTTCGAATAACATCGATCATCGTTTGCGGCAGAGCGATTTCTCCGATCAGGATGCGGCACCGGTGATGCCCTGGCTGGCACAGGATATTCAGAACATGCGTCGGCTGCGCGCGGCACTGTTGATCGGCTCCAATGTGCGCAAGGAGCAACCCATTATTGCGCATCGTTTGCGTCAGGCGGCGATCAAGAAAGATGCCAGAATCAGTTTCATCAATCCGCGCGCCTTCGACTGGCACTTTCCGGTCAGTCACGAATGCATCGGTTCACCGCGCGCCATGCTCGATCATCTGGCCGCCGTTGCCAAAGCCGCATTCCAGGTCTCAAAGGCGGATGTGCCGGCACCACTGGCCGACATCATCAATGGGGTGAATATCGAGCCTGAGCATACACAGATTGTCGAGGAACTGGTGGCCGCTGAAAATGCGACAGTGCTGCTCGGCAATCTGGCCCAGTACCATCCTCAGTTTGCAGTGATTCGCGTACTCGCCGATGCGATTGCGCAACAGACCGGTAGTCGCTTCGGTTATCTGCCCGATGCCGCCAACAGCGCCGGCGCATGGCTGGCGGGTGCCCTACCACACCGCACCGCAGGTGGTGTGGCCGCGAGTGCGGCGGGTAAAGCCTTTGTTGATATGATTGAGCAACCCTGCAAGGCATTGCTGACTTTTAATGTCGAACCTGAACTGGATAGTGCATACGCATCCAGCGCATTGCAGGCGGCAGCGGCAGCTGAGTTTGTCGTCGCCGTTAGCAGTTTCGTCACCGATACCATGCGTGATTATGCCGATGTGTTGTTGCCGCTGGCGGTGTTTACCGAAACCTCCGGTACCTATGTCAACGCAGAAGGTTTCTGGCAAAGTTTCCGTGGCGTCACCGAAGCCGTCGGCGAAGCGCGCCCGGGCTGGAAAATCCTGCGTGTGATGGGCAACCTGTTCAACCTGGACGGCTTCGATTATGTGGCGTCCGATGAAGTGCGTGATGAAATCAGATCCGCCTGCCAGTCGATTGAGCTCGATAACGCCGTCAAGGTTCAGGCTGCAGTCCGTCTGCCTGCGGCAAGTAGCGGCGTACAACGCATCGGTGACGTGCCCATTTACGCCATTGATGGCCTGGTGCGTCGTGCCCAGGCATTGCAACGTACGGTCGATGCGCGCCAGGATGAAGTGCGCATGAACAGCAGCCAGGCCGAGCAACTGGATGTCAGCGCGGCCAGCAAGGTGAAAGTGATGCAAGGCGGTAAGCATGCTTATCTACCCCTGGCCATCGATGATGCGATTCCCGACGGTTGTGTATGGATTGCTGCAGGCATTCAGGCCAGTTCAGGGCTGGGTCGTCTGTACGGTGATGTCGAAGTGGAGAAAGTCTGACCATGTTTGAAACCCTCACAACTTCAGCCGCCGCCCTGTGGGACAGTATTCCCCGCTTTATCCAGATTACCCTCAGCATTGTGGCGATCATGTTGCCGTTGATGCTGAGCGTGGCGTACGTGACTTATTTCGAGCGTAAAGTCATCGGTTATATGCATGTGCGCCTGGGGCCGAATCGCGTCGGCCCGAAAGGATGGCTGCAGCCGATCGCCGATGCCCTGAAGCTGATGTTCAAGGAAGTGATTATTCCCACCAATGCGAACCGCTTCCTGTTCCTGATAGCGCCGATGTTGGCCATAGGTCCGGCACTGGCTGCCTGGGCGGTTATCCCGTTCAATGACGGCATGGTGCTGGCGGATGTGAATGCCGGCCTGCTGTATATTCTGGCGCTCACGTCCATGGGTGTGTACGGCGTAATTATCGCCGGCTGGGCGTCCAACTCCAAGTACGCGATGATGGGTGCACTGCGTTCAGCAGCCCAGGTGGTGGCCTATGAAATTGCCATGGGTTTTGCACTGGTTGGTGTTCTGATGGCAGCCGGTAGCCTGAATCTCGGTGAAATTATCGGTGGCCAGTCCGGCGGTGTTTCATCATGGTATGTGTGGCCGCTGTTGCCCCTGTTCTTTGTGTATTTCATTTCCGGTGTGGCGGAAACCAATCGCGCACCCTTCGACGTTGCGGAAGGTGAGTCGGAAATCGTCGCCGGTTTCCATGTGGATTATTCCGGTATGGCCTTTGCCGTGTTCTTCCTGGCGGAGTACGCCAATATTATCCTGATTGCGGTACTGACATCAGTCATGTTTTTTGGTGGCTGGATGTCACCGTTTGCCGGTATGGCTGACGTGCCGTTGCTGGGAGACGGATTCCACTGGCTCGCCATCAAAACTGCGTTTTTCATTTTCGTATTCCTGTGGATCCGCGCTACCTTCCCGCGGTTTCGCTACGACCAGATTATGCGCCTGGGCTGGAAAGTCTTCATCCCGGTGACCATCGTGTGGATTGCCGTGGAAGCGGTGATGGCCGTGATGAAAGTCGGACCCTGGGCGCTGTAGGAGCTGATCATGAGATTGATGAAACATTATCTGAAAAGCTTCACCTTCCTGGAACTGTTTCGTGGTCTGTCGGTAACCTGGCGTTACCTGTTTGCACGTAAGATTACGATTCAGTATCCGGAAGAAAAGACACCGATTTCTCCGCGTTTTCGTGGGCTGCATGCACAACGTCGGTATGCTAACGGTGAAGAGCGTTGTATCGCCTGTAAGCTATGCGAAGCGGTGTGTCCGGCACTGGCTATCACCATCGATGTGGTGGAACGTGAAGACGGTACACGTCGTACATCGCGTTACGATATCGATCTGTTCAAGTGCATCTATTGCGGTTTTTGTGAGGAAGCCTGTCCGGTGGATGCGATTGTGGAAACGGATATTTTCGAATACCACTTCGAGAATCGTGGCGAAAATATCATGACCAAGGACAAGCTGCTGGCAGTCGGTGATAAGTACGAGCATGAAATTGCCGCGGCGCGTCAGGCCGATGCGCCTTATCGTTAAATTGTCGCTGAATAATAAGATCAACAGGGCCATTAAATGAGTTTTACTGAATTCGTCTTCTACGCTTTTTCTGCTGTCATGATTGTGGCAGCGCTGGGCGTCATCAGTTTTCGTAACCCGGTGCATTCCGCCCTGTCTCTGGTGCTGACATTTTTTGCCACCGCCGGGGTGTGGATGTTGCTGGAAGCCGAGTTTCTCGCCATCACCCTGGTGTTGGTCTATGTGGGGGCCGTGATGGTGCTGTTTCTTTTCGTGGTGATGATGCTGGATATCAACATCGCCGTGCTGCGCCAGGGCTTCATGCGTTATGCGCCGTTCGGTATTCTCATCGCCGTGATACTCATTGTGCAGATGATCATGGTGGTAGGGCCGGAGAACTTTGGTCTTCAGGACTTTGCGGAACCCGCGCGTCACGCGGCGGATTACAGTAATACCAAAGAGCTGGGTCGAGTACTGTATACCGATTATGTGTTCCCCTTCGAAATCGCTGCAGTTATTCTGCTGGTGGCGATTGTTGCGGCAATAGCCCTGACCATGCGGCGCCGGCCGGAAACCAAATACCAGACACCGGGCAAGCAGATCCAGGTTAAAAAAGAAGATCGTTTGCGTGTTGTTAAGATGAAATCGGAAGATAAGCAATGATTCCACTGTCCAGTTACCTCATCCTGGCGGCCGTGTTGTTCGCCATCAGTGTGGCCGGCATTTTTATCAATCGTAAAAATGTCATTCTGCTGCTCATGTGCATCGAACTGATGTTGCTGGCGGTGAATATCAACTTCATAGCCTTTTCGCACTTTCTCGGCGACACCGCCGGACAGGTGTTCGTATTCTTCATTCTTACCGTGGCGGCTGCGGAAGCGGCCATAGGTCTGGCGATACTGGTGGTGCTGTTCCGCAGTCGTAACACCATCAATGTGGCCGAACTGGATAATATGAAGGGGTAATCATGGACAATCTATATCTGGCGATTCCCCTGGCTCCACTCATCGGTTCGATCATTGCCGGCATCTTCGGCAAACAGATCGGTCGAGCCGGTGCGCACTGGGTGACCATTATCGGTGTGGCGGTGGCTTTTGCACTGTCACTGATCGCGCTTAAACACATTGTGTTTGATGGTGGCGAAACCTATAACCAGGCGGTGTACACCTGGATGGTCAGTGACGGTTTGCGGTTCGAAGTCGGTTTCCTGGTGGATCACCTCACCGTCATGATGATGACTGTGGTCACCGGTGTGTCGTTGATGGTGCATATCTATACCATCGGCTACATGCATGACGACCCGGGTTACCAGCGCTTCTTCAGTTATATTTCACTGTTCACCTTTTCCATGCTCATGCTGGTCATGGCCAACAACTTCATGCAGTTGTTCTTCGGCTGGGAAGCGGTGGGCCTGGTGTCTTATTTGCTGATCGGTTTCTGGTACAAGAAAGACACGGCTATTTTCGCCAACCTGAAAGCCTTCCTGGTCAACCGGGTCGGCGACTTCGGTTTCATTCTTGGTATCGCTGCAGTGGCTATGTACGCCGGCAGCCTGGACTACGCGGAAGTGTTCCAGCGTGCGCCGCAAATGGCGAACCAGACCATCAATATCGTCGGTGATGCGCAATGGGAACTGATGACGGTGATCGGTATTCTGTTATTCATCGGCGCCATGGGTAAATCGGCGCAGGTTCCGTTACATGTCTGGCTGCCCGATTCCATGGAAGGCCCGACGCCGATCTCCGCATTGATTCACGCTGCAACCATGGTCACCGCTGGTATCTTCATGGTGGCACGCATGTCGCCCCTGTATGAATGGTCGGAGACCGCATTGAGCTTTGTACTGGTGATCGGTGCCATTACCGCTTTCTTCATGGGGCTGATCGGTATCGTGCAGAACGACATCAAGCGCGTGGTGGCCTATTCAACCCTGTCGCAGCTTGGTTACATGACGGTAGCGCTGGGGGTATCGGCTTACTCTGCGGCCGTGTTCCATTTGATGACTCATGCTTTCTTCAAGGCGCTACTGTTCCTGGCGGCCGGTTCGGTGATTATCGCCATGCATCACGAACAGGATATCCGTAAGATGGGCGGCCTGAAAAAATACATGCCGATTACTTACTGGACTTCGTTGATCGGTTCCCTGGCATTGATAGGCTTCCCCGGTTTCTCCGGTTTCTTTTCCAAAGATGCGATTATCGAAGCCGTACATCATTCGACCATACCCGGTGCAGGCTTTGCTTACATCATGGTGCTGCTGGGTGTGTTCGTTACCGCGTTTTATTCGTTCCGCATGTTTTTCCTGGTGTTCCACGGTGAAGAGCGCATGGATCATCACACCAAAGAGCATTTACA
>CBDULQ010000122.1:0-10844 GCA_965368115.1 uncultured Gammaproteobacteria bacterium
CTTATGTTTAGATCGAGTCGCAAGCTTAGCACAGAATGATGTCGAAAATGTGTACTGAATTCTAGATTTATGGATAGTCCGGCCATTTCGCTGGATGATCGGCAGGCGGTCGTGACCGCTCAGGTCGATTCAAGGGGGGTTATCGGTCGCGGCTGACCACCACCTGGCGAAAGGTCAGGTTGAGGCGGGCCTGTTGCACATCCGCGGCGGCGAGCACGGCGTGTTGCCATTGCTGCTGAAATTCAGGCTGCATCAGGATCAGATCCCCGGGATGTAGTTCGATGCTGCCTTCATCCTGGCCGTCATTGCGCCGGAAGTGGAAATGGCGCCGACTGCCCAGGCTCAGCGAGGCGATCACCGGTTGATCGCCCAGCTCCGTCTCGTTGTCCGCATGCCAGCCGACATGGTCGTCGCCGTTTCGGTAACAGGTGAGTAGAACGGAATTGAATTGGTGTCCGGTCAGTTTTTCGACATGCAGGCGAATGTCCAGCAACAACGGCGACCAGTCCCGCGTGTGCAACTGGTTGCTGGCATAGCGGTAGTGTATGCCGGGATCGGCATACCAGGCCTGCATACGTGGTATATCGATGCGACGACCGAACGCGAAGTAATCGGATTGCCATTCGGTGTCCTGCAGTAATCTGTTCAGTAGACTGGAACAGCGGTGTGCCGGATAAGCACGACCCAGTGAAACAATGGGCGGGGCTGATACAGGACTCGATGACGGCATGTGTTCAGGATTCCAGCAACAGTCGATGTTCGATGAGTTCGTCCACCTGTTGCATAAACCATTTCCAGTCCGTGAAGGTTTCCTGGATGACCTCTGCAATGTAGTCGCGCGGTGGATTGTGTTCGGCGGGGAAACTCGACAGGGCACATGAGCTGCGATGTTTTTGCAGGGCATACTGGATGACTTCGTCGATAAAGCCATCGAAGGAATTCAGCAGGTACATGGACAGTTCGTCTTCCATGGCGAAATTCAGTTGTTGCAAACGGTGTAGAGAGGATTGATAAGCCTGTTGGAGTACTGCGACGACATTGCGTTTGAACAGGTATTCATTGTTTTGCTGGGACAGGTCGCGGACAATGTTACGATCATATTGTTTTTTTATTTCCGATTTAAGCTGGAACACATGTTCAGAAAATAAGCTGACACTGTGTGAGTTAAGCGGTTCGTGCATGGGTGTTCTCCATTCGAAAAATGTTGCCGACAAACCCGGATGGATTCGGGTGAGTGCAACAGGTTGCGCGGCTTCCCGTGTGCCATCCGGAACTGGCCTACGGTAGGGGGCTGGCCGCCAAAATTGTTTCCTGTCTTGGTTCCTTATTTTGTTGCTCGCTGCACGCGCCGGGAATTTCCTGGGTCAACCTCGCAGCGACAGACTGTAATAATACAAACTCCTGAACGCTTGCCATTGGGAAAAAATACCCTTTTTTTATTTTCAGTTGATTTTTGCGATATCTGGATGTTTTTGCTTAAGAAACGGTGTCCGTCGTTGTGTCGTGCTGCAGGAAAACGGATTAACAGCACATCCTTCAGGGCAGTTGAGCAACCCAGTCGTTTGCCCACATGGCTGCCGATAACGGATGGTTATCGATATGTCGTGCGTCCAGCGTACAGATGTCGCCGATGCGATGTGCACCGGAACGATACAATGCGTCTTCCATCAGGTAACCGGCCCGGGCAAAGTAGGGATAACCGCTGTCCCCCAGTGCGATCACACCATAGCAACGTTGTTGAAGATCGATGCGTTCATCGTCGAGTGAGTGAAACAACGGTAACAGTTCGCCGGGCAGTTCCCCCTGGCCCGTGGTTGAGCAACAGACCAGCAATACTTCCTGCTCATCCTGTTGCAGATCGTCGATGTCCGGTTCCATGTTCAGCCGGACCTGGTGCCCCTGGCGATTGAGCACATGGGCAACCGCTGTTGCGGTCTGCAGTGCACGGCCGCCGACCGAGCCCACCAGAATCTGAATACGAGCCATAACGTTTGCTGCGTCGATTACTCGACCCAGCCTTCCTCATCCATGGTTTCGAAACGGTCGTCCTGTTTGCCGGTTTTCTGTTTCATCACCCGCGCCAGCAGGGGGGAAAGGTCACCGCTTAACTCTTTCTGAATGTCCTCGATCAGCTCCTCGATGTCCGGTCCGCCCTTGACCACAATCGGGTTGGCGCCAAGCATGATCAGTTGCTTGGTGGCGGAACCGCCGACCGAACCGACATAAACCAGGTCGCAACCGTGCAACCATTTGAGCTTCGGTTTCAGTTTGTCTTCGTTGCCGTCTTTCTTTTCCTTGGCAAACCTTTTACTGGCCATCAGGGTCGCCTCGTCGGCACTGATGCCATAGACCTCGAAGCCCTGCGAGGAACCAAAATGCTGGTTAACGCATTCACCATCCGACGAAGCGAAGGCGACCATTAACAGATCAGCGTCAGTGGCCACTTGTGCGACGCTTTCAATATCAGCGAGTTCAGTCATGTGGATCTCCGATCATCCGGGAAATATTGCATAAACCGGTTGCAGGATTTGTTCCATGTCGAGGGCTGCGGCTCGGTCGTGGATGCGAAATCCCGCGAGACGAGGTGGCACAACACTTGCGACAGGTTTCGCAGGGGCGGTGCGGACCGATGAATACCGGTTCATTGCGTGAGATCGAGTGGCGATCCGCACAAATCCGTTCTCGATTGTCGGATATGCAACAAATTTGAAGGGGGCCCAGATGGCTAAAATTGGTTTGTTCTATGACACGGATACCGGTAATACCCGCAAGGTAGCCAAAATGATCAGCAAGTTGTTCGACGATGGTGACGTTGAATTGAAAAGCGTAACCAAGCTTGAGACGGCGGACTTCGATAACTACAGCGCATTCATTATCGGTACGCCGACGCTGGGCGAAGGTGAACTGCCGGAAAACTGGGCCGAGTTCATGCCGCAACTGGACTCGATCAGCCTGCAGGGCAAAACCGTAGCCATGTTCGGGCTGGGCGATCAGCAGGATTACGGCCACGAGTTCGTCGACGGACTGGGCCTGTTGTATGAAAAACTGGAATCCATCGGTGCGAGTTTTGTGGGTGGCTGGCCGACCGAAGGTTATGAATATGATTTTTCCGCGGCTGAAATCGACGATCAGTTCGTCGGTCTGGTGATCGACCAGGACAATCAGTCTGATCTGACCGCCGACCGTGTAACCAGTTGGGTAGAGCAGGTCAAATCGGCGTTGCTGGCCGCCGCGGACAGTGCCCAGGCGGCATAACCCCTTTCTGTTTTATTCTGAACCCCGGAGATGAATCGATGAAACTGAGCGATATTGAATTTGTGGACGAAGCATTTAAAGCCTGTGTACTGGCGACCGGTGCGGAAAGTGCGGAAGATGTTATTGAACTCAAGTGTCGCAAGCAGAAGATCAGTGATGTGACCGGTATCGAGCACCTGAGCAATCTTAAACTGCTGGATCTCACGCGCAATGAAATCAGTGAGCTGGACCTGTCTTCGAACGCCGAACTCGAAGAGGTGTTTCTGGGAAACAACGAACTGACCTCACTCGATATCAGCGGCTGCAGCAAACTGACTTACCTGGAAGTGTTCATCAATCAGCTGGAACAACTGGACGTCAGTAAGAATCCGTTGCTCGAAGCCATATGCGCCAACAAGAACGACCTGGAAGCTATCGACCTCAGCCATAATCCTGAGCTGCTGGATCTTCGTTTGAGTCAGAACGAACTGGAGGATATCGATATTTCCGGCAACAGTAAGCTGGAAAAACTTGAGCTGAAACGGAATCCGCTCAGCGCCGCCGCACGTTCCAGAGTCGAGCAGCTGGATATCGCCCAGCTTCAACTGTAATTTTTTACTGAAAATCGAGCCGTCGGTCGCCAGGCGACCGACGCTGAATCCTGAGTGATGTTAAGTCCTGATCAAGTCGATTATTTGTCGAGCCTGCATTTTATCAGCCAGATCGACCGTAGCCTGAAAGCCGTATCCAGCATCAAGATTGTGGATGCAGGTCACGGCCAGCCGCAACGTGTGCTGTTGCGGCTGGAGCTGTTCTTTCAGGATGATGCCGTGGATACCCTGAGTTTCGATCTGCATCATTATACGTACGACGAGATCATCGAGCTGGCCCGCGACATCAAAAGCAACGAATTTATCCTGCGTGAAATCGATCAGTACCTGGCTGGCGACATGGCCGAGTAACCCGCCGCTGCCTCCCGGTGTTAACCCGGTCCGATGGCGATTCAGATGAACGATGTCTGAAAGATTATTTTTAATCCCTTCGAAAAACTCCGTTATTACACCCGTCTCCAGCATGTTCCAGGGATGAACTGCGTGGCGGCCTGTTTTGTCTATTGCATTTGTGGGGCCGGTCCCGGATCTGTTGTCCGTCCATTGCGGTCGAAACGGCTGTTTCCCCTGTTGTATATGTATAGCGGCTGGTTTTGGTTTAATATAACCCGCCTTGTCACGCTTTAATTCTTAACCTTGCCCTGAACCCGTATGAAAATCTACATCAGAAACATGGTCTGTGATCGTTGTATCTATGTGATTCGCAATATTCTCGATGAGATGAATATTGCGGTGGATTCGGTGCGGCTGGGTGAAGTGGACCTGGGTAACAGCGAGCTGGACGAAAATCAATTGAACGATTTCGGCCGACGTATCGAGGCTCTGGGTTTCGAACTGATCAGCGACCGCAAAAGCCGCCTGATCGAAAACATCAAGACCCGGTTGATCGAACTATTGAATAGCCCGGAACAACTTGAGGAGCTGCGCCTGTCCGATTATCTGGGTAAGGGGCTGCATCATGATTACAGCCATTTGAGTAACCTGTTCTCATCGGTGGAAGGTGTCACCATCGAACAGTACTTCATTCAGCAGAAGATCGAGAAAGTTAAGGAGTTGTTGATCTACGATGAAATGACCCTGACCGCTATCGCCGATCGGCTGGCTTACAGCAGCGTGGCGCATCTGAGTCGCCAGTTCAAGAAAGTGACTGGGCAGACACCCACCGAGTTTCGCAAGTTGAGAGACACCCGACAGCGCCGACCGCTGGATAAAACCTGAATTATGCAAGCCGGCGCCATCAGGATATAACGCCGTATCGCTTTCCCGCGCATAGAATAACATCATGAATCCGATATTCCCGGAAGCTATCGAATATTCAGCAACAGGAGAGAAGCCATGTCCCAGCAGATTGTGTTATCCATACCCGGTATGAAATGCGGCGGTTGTGTCGCCAACGTGGAAAAGGCCCTGAATGCCGAGTCCGGCGTCAGTGGCGTGAATGTCGATCTGGACAGCAAAACCGCTCGTCTGCAATCGGAATTGCCGGTGGCGCGTCTTGTCGAAGTTATTAAAGCGGCCGGCTACGATGCCGAGCCGATTGATGGCTGAAACCATAGCGAGGTTTCATCATGAGCAGTATACGTTTATCCATATCCGGCATGAGTTGTGCCGGTTGCGTCACCAGCGTCGAGAACGCCCTGAACAATACCGCAGGTGTCGCCAGCGCCAGTGTTAATTTTGCCGAACATACCGCCACGGTCGAAGGTGACGTGGATACCGCCGAACTGATTCGGCAGGTTAAAGATGCGGGTTACGATGCGGCGGAACTGTCCGGAAGTGACGACGAAACTGAAAAAGAAGCGGCCGAGTTGCAACATTATCGCCAGTTGTGGCGCCAGGCCGGCGTCGCCGCGCTGGTCGGATTTCCATTGTTCGTGTTCGGCATGTCCGGTCTACTGCCGGAGATGGCGGATAGCGGCGGGCGCTTGTTCTGGCTGGTGATCGGTCTGCTGACCCTGGGCGTGCTCATTTATTCCGGCGGTCATTTTTTCACCGGAGCCTGGAAATCGGCGCGTCATCATAATGCCAATATGGATACCCTGATCGCTCTCGGTACCGGCACCGCCTGGCTGTATTCGATGATCATCGTGGCTGATCCGCAACTGGTGCCGGCGATGGCCCAGCATGCCTATTTCGAAGCGGCGGCGATTATCATTGCGCTGATCAATTTCGGCTCGGCGCTGGAGATGCGCGCGCGCGGTAAAACCTCCGAAGCCATCAAACGTCTGATCGGTCTGCAACCGAAAACCGCCCGCGTGATTCGCGATGGTAAGGAACAGGATATTGCCATCAGCGAAGTCGGTCTCGATGAAACCTTACGTGTGCGACCCGGTGAACGCATTGCCGTTGACGGCGTCATTATCGACGGTCATTCCACCATCGATGAATCCATGTTGACCGGCGAACCCATGCCGGTGAGCAAACAGGTGGGCGATGAAGTGGCGGCAGGTACCATCAATAAAATCGGCAGCTTTCTATTTCAGGCGAAACGCATCGGCAAGGATACCGCGCTGGCGCAGATTATCGATATGGTGCGCCAGGCGCAGGCCTCGAAGCCGGCTATCGGTCGTCTGGCGGACAGAGTGTCTGCGGTGTTTGTACCCGGCATGTTGATCATTGCCGTCATCACCTTTCTGGCCTGGTTCAATTTTGGTCCACAGGATCAGCAAACAACCTATGCCATCGTCACTGCAATGACGGTATTGATCATTGCCTGCCCCTGCGCGCTTGGTCTGGCGACACCGATTTCCATCATGGTGGGCGTGGGCAAGGCGGCGGAGTTCGGTGCTCTGATTCGCAACGGCGATGCATTGCAGCAGGCGGGGCGATTACAGACCGTGGTGCTGGATAAAACCGGTACGGTGACCGAGGGTCGACCGACAGTGACTGAAATCATTCCCGCCGGGCAATGGCAGGATGACGAGATTCTGCAACTGGCGGCGAGTCTGGAACAGGCCTCGGAACATCCGCTGGCGCAATCCATTCTGCAGGCGGCTCAGCAACGGGAACTACAACTGACCGCCGGTTCCGATTTTGAAGCCATTGCCGGGCAGGGGGTGCGTGCCCGGGTGGATAATCGTCAGCTATTGCTGGGCAATCGGGCACTGATGCAGGCACAGCAGGTCGATATTCAACAGCTCGAAGATCGGGTGGACGAACTCAATGTCCGGGCACAGACGGTGATTTACCTGGCTGTCGATGGCGAGCTGGCCGGCGTTATCAGCGTCGCCGATGCCATCAAGGCGGATTCGGCGGAAGCCATTCGGCGCTTGCAACGACTGGGTATCGACGTGGTGCTATTGACCGGCGACAACCGGGCAACGGCGCAGGCGGTGGCTAAACAACTGGGAATCCATGAAGTGATCGCCGAAGTCATGCCGGCGGACAAGGCGGACAAGATTGCCGCATTGCAAAACGCCGGACACAAGGTGGGCATGGTGGGTGACGGTATCAACGATGCGCCTGCACTGGCACGCGCCGATGTCGGATTCGCGATCGGCAGTGGTACCGACGTGGCCATTGAAAGCGCCGACATCACCCTGATGCGCGGTTCCTTGCACGGTGTGGTCGATGCCATCGCCATCTCCCGCGCCACGGTGCGTAACATCAAACAGAACCTGTTCGGTGCATTCATTTATAACTCGCTGGGCGTGCCGATTGCGGCAGGGGTGTTGTACCCGGTGCTCGGTCTGTTACTCAATCCGATGATTGCCGGCGCCGCCATGGCCATGTCGTCGGTCACCGTGGTGAGTAACGCCAATCGCTTACGCTGGTTCAGGGCGCGGGAGTCATTATGAGCATGATACTGGTGAATCTGGTCGGCCTGCTGCTGATCGGGGTGATCATCTGGTGGTTCTGGCTCAGCGGTTCCGGTCGCTGAGGTACGCGGATAAAGTGCCGGTAGTCCGAGCCGTTCGCCAGACCGGGTATTCCATACTATATTCAAGGGATAACAAGATGCCATGATCTTATGCCCGACACCCTCAAGCGCTTACTCAACCAAGGTACTGCGGTTTCCCTGAGGAAACGTTCGCTGGCGAATATTGCCGGCGGTTTCACCATCCTGGTGATCCTGATCGTACTGGTCGCCGGTATCAGTCTCTATAAAATGCATCTCGATCAGGCACGTTTCCAGTATGTGCTGGATCAGCACGTCGGCAAGCTCGACCTCATTTCCGAAATGCGTAACGCCGCACGTGAACGCACCATCGCCATGCAGAAACTGATTCTGCTCGACGACGCCTTCGAACAGGATGACATTTTTCTTTACTTCAATCGTCTCGGTGGCCAGTTTGCCAGGGCGCGTCTGCGCTATCTGGAAATGGTGCTGGGCGAGGAAGAACAGGCCATCCTCGATGAGCAGGGGCGTCTGACCGGTGCGAACGTGCCGCATCAACGCCGCATTACCGACCTGGTCGCAGGAGGGCGTAAACAGGAGGCCCACCAGTTACTGGTCGATGTGGCCATTCCCGGCCAGGACAAAGTGCTGGAACAGCTCGACCGCCTGCATGATTTACAGAAAGCGGCCGCGCAACGGGCGGTTGCGTTGCAGGCCAGTGATTATCACCAGGCGCTGACACTGATCATCATCGTCGTGGTGCTGATCATCGTCATTGCGGTGGTGGTTGCCGTCGTTGTCTTTTCCAGCTCCAAGCGTTATGAAAAAGCCCTGTTCGAATCGCGCCAGAAGGCTGTGGTCATTCTCCGGTCCATCGGCGATGCGGTGATCTCCGTCGATGAGAGCGGGCGCATCGACTACATGAATATGCAGGCGGAAAAGCTCACCGGTCTGAGTTTTTCCGAAGTGAAAGGGCAGTTACTGGCCGAGTACCTGGAGTTGTATCGCAAGGATCAGCCGGTGGACTATGCTGCGCTGTTCAAGGTCGATAATGAAAGCGGC
Organism: uncultured Gammaproteobacteria bacterium; assembly: GCA_965368115.1. Classification (GTDB taxonomy): domain Bacteria; phylum Pseudomonadota; class Gammaproteobacteria; order SZUA-229; family SZUA-229; genus CBDULQ01. The sequence goes on from CBDULQ010000122.1 coordinate 8,746, forward strand.
GGTCTGCAACTGCACGAACTGATACTGAAGGCGCGCGGTCAACGGCATGTTGTGGAACTGACCCTGTCGCCCCTGCACGATGAAGCCGGACTGGTGGCCGGTAATGTGATGGCGTTGCGCGACATTTCCGCGATTCGCGCGCTGGATGAAGAAGTGAAGTACCAGGCAGCGCACGATAGTCTGACCGGCCTCTACAATCGCCACGAATTCGAACGACGTATACAGAAATTACTGGAGCGTGCGCGCATCGATCAGAGCGAGCATGCGGTGTGTTATTTCGATCTCGATATGTTCAAGGCAGTTAACGATACCTGCGGCCACATTGCCGGCGACGAACTGTTACGTCAGCTAGCGATGGTGTTACAGGGTGCAATCCGCAAGACCGATACCCTGGCCCGGGTGGGTGGAGACGAGTTTGCTCTGTTGTTGCAATCCTGTTCCATCAAGGAAGCCCGCACCATCGCTGAAAAATTTCTCGAGCTGGTGATGGATTTTCGTTTTCACTGGCAAAACCACAGCTTCCAGGTGGGCGCCAGCATCGGCGTGGCGCCGATTCGTTCCGATAGCGGTACCCTGGTGGACATCATGCAAACCGCCGATTTTGCCTGTTACAGTGCCAAGGATGCCGGGCGTAACCGCGTGCATACGGCGGAAGTGGATACCGACATGGTCGAGACACGTCGCGGTCATGCTTACTGGATGGGGCAGGTGAAAGATGCGCTGGAACACGATCGTTTCGAAATTTATTACCAGGATATCAGGCCGCTGAACGGTGACTCGGATCAGGTGCGGCGTGCCGAGCTGTTGTTGAGAATGCGCAACGAAAATGGTGAACCGGTCTCGCCGATGGCGTTCATGCCGGCGGCGGAACGTTATCACATCATGCCCCAGATCGATCGCTGGGTGATTACCCGGGGCCTTGAGCTGCTGGCTTCGGCCATGCTTCCGCCGAATGGCCATCAGTGGTACCTCAACATCAATCTTTCCGGCCAGTCGTTCTCCGATGCCAGGTTCCTCGATTTTGTGCATGATCAGATCCGCAACAGTGGTGTCGATCCTGAATTCGTCGGTTTCGAAATCACCGAAACCGCGGCGATCAGTAACCTGGGTGGTGCGATTCGATTCATGAATACTTTACGCAGCATTGGTTGTCATTTCGCACTGGATGATTTTGGCAGTGGCCTGAGTTCCTTCGGCTACCTGAAAAATCTGCCGGTGGACGCGGTTAAAATCGACGGCCTGTTCATTCGCGATCTCACCGAAGACTTCACTCATCGCGCCATCGTTGCGTCGATTACCCAGATCGCCCATGCCATGAACATCCGGACCATTGCCGAGTATGTGGAGACCGATGAGGTCTGTCGCATCGTCAGTGAGCTGGGTGTCGATTACGGGCAGGGTTATCTGTTCGGTCGACCGCAACCCTTTCAGACTTTAGTTGACGCGCGTTCTGCAGGTTGACTTAGAATGCCTGAGCCGGCGCTTCTCTATGCCGGCTAAAGCCCCCTGACACAATTTGAGGTAATATCGCATACAGCAATGTCATGCTAAACGGTTCGGTCAGGGCGGCGGTATTGTTCCGGTTGAACCAGGATCGGTCATGATGCGACCCAGTATCATGGACTTAATTACAAGGAGAGCTGACCCATGATCAAGCAATCGTTCATCTTAATATCCAGCCTGTTGCTGGCTGCCGGACTGGTGTTTACCGCGTCCGCCGAACAGCCGGCCAAACCGGCCATGCAGAAAATGGAAATGCAGGCACCGCAACGCCAGGGCATGAAACTGGCGCAACCCATGCCGAACAAGCAGCAAATTCGGTCGCAGTACAAGAAAACCAGATGGCAGAGCTATCAACGTCAGTTGAAACTGAAAGGTCCCGGCGGTACAGCGGCCATCCCGGATACCGATTGTCCGCCGTTGCCGACCAAAGACTGTCTGGATACCTGGGACGTGAAAGCCCGGTAATACCATTCGGCCATGGTTCGGGGAGTCGGTGTTTTGCCCGAACCATGGCCGGGTTTTGTTATTCCCATTTCAATGCGCCGCCGGTTGTATACTCGGTTACCCGGGTTTCATAAAAGTTTTTCTCCTTGCGT
>CBDULQ010000123.1:0-10623 GCA_965368115.1 uncultured Gammaproteobacteria bacterium
TCAGTGTGCTGACCAGACATTTTTTCAGCGGATTGTATTTTTAAATGACAACGGGGATATTTTCTAATTATATTTTCAGGCTTCATCATATCGATAGCACCGAACAGGCATGCCTGTGGCCGGGCCATTAACGCCTTTATAGCGTCTTTATCAATGCCTTCCGGGTTCCCCTGCTGAATACTATGTCGATTGTTATGGAATGGTCAACCCGGCTTTTGAGTATCTGGGGAATGGCCGGTCAGATTCTTTACACATTGTAAGGACTGACGCTCTGCAGCCTGCGCTGCCACAATTCATCATTTTTGGCCCCGGGAAAGACATATGGAAATGCTGTAATAGATATCTAGCGAAAATTTCAAGGATAACAACGATGACCAACCTGGCAAGCCGATTCAGAAACAGCAGCACATTAAAATTAATCACGATCCTGTTCATCACCTTGACGATGACCATTCCGGTTTCAATGGTTGAAAGCACGATTCACGAGCGGACTGGACTTAAACACCAGGCCGAGACCAGCATAAGCGCACGATGGGGCGGAGAGCAGCATATTTCAGCACCTGTACTGATTGTTCCCTACAAGGAAAAAATCGTCGAGAATACGGCGGGTAACGGTGGCTGGCACACCCAGGAGCCGATACCTGAAAAAAGAATACGCTACGTCGACCATGTCGCCTATATGCTCGCAGACAAAGTCCATATTTCCTCAGTGATGACCACGGAAATGCGTTATTTCGGCATATATGAGATGCCGGTATACACTTCCCGGACCAGAATCCTTGGTCACTACAGTAAAGACGATCTGAACAAGCTCGAAGACAAATACCCGAATATAGAATGGACAAAAGCCAGACTCGTACTGCCAGTCGAGGACGTTCGGGGTATTCGTGAAATATCTGAGCTCACGATTGCTGACAAAAAGCTCGATTTTATACCTTCAAGCCATGGCGATTCCCAATTGCCCGGTGTCGAGGCAGCAATCGAACTCGACAAGCCCGGTCAAAACAACTTAAGTTTCTCACTGGAAATCAACCTGTCCGGCAGCAAACAGCTCAATTATCTGCCTCTGGCGAGAACCAGCCTGATAACACTGGAATCCGACTGGAGTAGTCCAAGCTTTACAGGGTCATATCTACCGATCGAACGCAACATCGATGAATCCGGCTTTCAGGCCGAATGGAAAATACTCGGTCTGAATCGAAGCTTTGGGCAGAACTGGCGGGACAACAATGTCGATGAGAAGCAGATAAAAACCGCGGCTTTTGGCATTTCACTGTATCAACCGGCTGATTTGTATCAGCAGAATACGCGTAGCGTAAAATATGCGGTGCTGTTCATTGCGCTCACATTTATGGCTTTCTTTTTGTTCGAAATATTTTATGGCCTGCGCCTTCATCCTTTGCAGTATTTTTTTACCGGCGGCGCCCTGAGTACATTCTATCTTCTACTGCTCGCCCTGTCCGAACATATCAATTTCTCGATAGCCTACCTGATCTCATCCATATCCATTACGATACTGATGAGTGGCTATAGCATGGCAATATTGAAACAGCGTTCAAGAGGCCTTCTAATTGGGATCATTACCGCAATCATCTATAGCTTTTTATTCTTCCTGGTTCAGTCAGAACAGAACTCACTCCTGTTCGGCTCTATCGGTTTCTTTGCAGCGCTCTCACTGATGATGTATCTGACACGAAATATCGACTGGTATCAGTTAAATTCGGGTACCGCAAATACCGATGAATCGTAAATCAGAGAACCCGGTGAGGATGAGTATCGGCGCCTTCGATTCGATAACGATCTGCAAGCCGGGGTCTGCTCGAACACATAAACGCATGTGTTCGAGCGACATTTTCAGGATGCTGTTGCATGACATGGGCAGTATAATGTCCGCAAGTCGGTTTCTTCAGTCCATGCAGCGGCAGTGAACATACAGGTGTCAGGCTCACTGCCTGAGCCAGGAATATAAGGATTTTCTTATGGCGGATATGATTCTACTGGGCACACGTAAAGGCGTCGTCATCTTCGATCGAGGCCCCCAGGGCTGGACTCCGCGCCCCATCGAACATGCCGGCATCCCCGTCTGTTATGCGGTACGCGACCCCCGCGATGGAATGCTCTGGGCCTCACTCGATCACGGCCACTGGGGCCCCAAGCTATCACGTTCGAGTGACGGCGGTCACAACTGGCAGGACGCTCCCTCCATCAAGTACCCCGCGGGTGCTCGATACATTGTTAAATATTTGCCGACAGCGGATTACGATCCCGAAGCACCCGCAGCCGAGCCTGAATACCAGGACGCGGCAGTTTACAAAATCTGGAACATTAGCTTCGGCCCCGCAAATCAACCCGGTCGCCTATATGCCGGCACCATACCCGGCGGCCTGTTCGTCAGTGACGATGGCGGCGAAAGCTGGACACTCAACCGACCACTCTGGAATCACGACAGCCGCGGCGGCGATCTGTTTGCCGGTCCTGCCAGCAGCGAAAACCGCTGGCATGGTACCCCGGCCAGTATCGACTACGGGATCTTCGAACCGGGTATTCATTCGATCATTGTCGATCCCCGTGACGCCACGCATATCTATGTTGCCGTATCCACAGCCGGGGTCATCGAAACCACCGATGGTGGTGATACATGGCACGGACGCAACAAGGGTATGTTGATGGACTACCTGCCGAATCCGGAAGCGGAATGGGGACACGACCCGCACTTCGTCACCGGCTGTCCCGGACAACCGGATCACCTCTGGCAACAGAATCATTGCGGTATATTTTACAGCGACAATGGTGCACAAAGCTGGAGTAAAGTCAGCCGGCCGGATGCGGGTGCTCACTTCGGATTCCCGATAGCCGTCGACGAAAATGATGGACGCACTGCCTGGGTTGTACCGGCGCGGGGCGACATGGAACGCATGGCGATCGATGGCGGTCTGTCAGTCGCGCGCACTATCGATGGTGGGCGATCCTGGCAATCATTTCGAAAAGGTTTACCGCAACAGAATGCATATGACATCGTACTGCGACATAGTCTGGATATCTCCGGCGACTGTTTGTGCTTCGGCAGTACGACAGGTAACGTCTATCTTTCTGAAGACCGGGGCGAAAGCTGGCAAAGCCTGGGCAACCACTTTCCGCCGATCTATTCGGTTCGTTTTGGATAACAGCCATGCCGACGGTTGAAATGACTCGGCATCTGTACCGTTTTTTTCCGACACTGGAAAACCGGACAATTACAATACCTGCCGGATCGGTCGCCGATGCATTACGCTCGATCGACGCCATCGCTCCGGGTTTTTCAGACTACATCATCGATGAACGCGGCGCGCTGCGCAAACATGTCAACCTGTCGATCAACGACAGTATTCTGGTCGACAGAAAAAATCTCTCGGATCAACTTTCGGAAAACGCAACCCTGTACATTTTTCAGGCACTCAGCGGTGGATAATCCGCCCGCGAACGGTTCAAAGTATTAAAATAGCTATTTTCTGCAGAAGAAATATTAACAATTCCAGACAGGTACGCAATTTCGATGGCATCATTGCCAAATCGATTGATCATTCCCAGGTCTGCAGATATGATCCGTCTCGACCGACCTTTGTTTGGCGTTTGCAGTTATACAGCTGAAACAATAAAAACAATGGATTGAAATTATAACCTGGCTCGTCATCTCGCTGGCATTTATCTCATGATCAAAATATCTAAGCACCTGCTCCTGATAGTTGTTATCTCGCTGCTGATATCCTGTGCGGCAACCGGCCCCCTGTTCACCGATGCGCCGGCGCCGTCCAGTAGTGAAGGGTTAATCTACATCTATCGTATTCCAAGTTCGGCATTCTCCGGAAGAGACAGTTATTTTTATGTCAACGATATCAATGTTGCCGATCTCAGCATAAACGGCTATACCTACTTCTACCTACCACCTGGCAATTACGAGATAAAACAGAAGTGGCCGATCGATATGCCAGGTGGCTCACTCAATTCGAATCTGTCACTCAGTGCGGGTGAAACCGTGTATTTCATGTTTGGCACAGCATCTAACTGGCCTCGAATCAAATGGTTCTTCGGCCGGGTTGACGAGTCGACTGGTCGCGAGCAAATAAGGGGCATCCGGTATCAGAAAGCTCGAGGTGTCAAACAACTGTACCGGACACTGAATCTCGAAGGCCTGTCCCATTCGTTACTGGGAGAGATCTCTACATCCATTCAACAGCGAGAAAACACCGACAGGGATTATTTCGGACCAAGCTGGTCAGTACATGCACGAGATGAGGCATATTTTGCCTGCATCAACAATCACGATTTAGTCTGCCAGGCCGATCATTTTCAGATCAGCAAAGATGAATTCGAAGCCATCAAGGCCGAAACGCTTTCATTCAAAACACTGTATATAAAATATCATCCGGCACAGTAAGCCATACGATCACCATACGTACATCAACACTAGCGATCAGCTATCGGCACCGAATCCTGAACAGTTTTAACGAAGCTTACTTCTGCAGTGAGAGGCCGGGGCGCGAAGATGCGGACATTTGACCACCGGCATACTCGGGCGATGGCGTGTGAGAGGCAACACCTGCCAGTTCCGGCAGATATCGGGGATTGTATACGGTGTACAACATACGGGTCTGGGGGCGAATTTTTTCAGCATTGATACGAATGACGCGATCTGAAAATTTTGAATAACAGGCTTTCAATGCATCCAGAACATCGTCCGCCGAGCGCAATGCAAAAAATGTTTCTTCCCACTGTCGCCAGCCATCGGATTCATTTTCGCTGCTGTCATATTCGATTCTAAGCACCCAGTCAGCCAGTAGGCTATTTTCGATCAGTTTTCTGACTTTCGCGATATCAGGTTTGATAGCCTGTGAATAATTGACTGATCCCATTGATACACCTCATATGGATAAACCGGGTTAACAGAGTACCGAATATAAAAGCGGGTAAAACAGTGATGACTTAAATAGACCAGCGGTACTTTGCGATAATGGTTATGGATTATCCCTGTAAGTCGGGGAAGCGTCTTATCAAAATTAAGAGCGGAGCAATTTTTATTCTATAGAGAAAACTCGATATGAAACGGTTTAGCGGATAATTCCCTTACGATTTACCGTTTTATTTCTTTTCAATCGTTACAATATCCATACAAACAAGATGGATACAAGCCCGAAAACGACAACGATTCAGTGCAACAGGCCTATCGATGATTGCGTTAATACAGTTCATTTACGTGACTCATACATCATCGCTCTGCAGGTATGCCGGCCCGAACCGGTTTTTATTTTATATATTATGTGTCGTCTCAAGACCAATGAACAACAGGTCAACAAACATGATCCGGCCCTGGCACTTACCCAGGGTGTCGCCAAATCATAATCCGATCACAAGTCACGGAAGCTGGTTTGAGCCTGAACAGGCCGAGTGTTAGGATAAAAAAGAACTGAAACCCACAGCAATGGATCCGATATGGATGTATCTTCACTCGTCGCAATACTCATCATCGGCGCCATCGCCGGATGGCTGGCCGGTAAACTGACCAAGGGGTCCGGCTTCGGACTGGTCGGCAATATGGTCGTCGGCATTCTCGGCGCCATTGTCGGCGGCTTTGTCTTCGGTCAGCTGGGTATCGCTGCAGGCGGCATGATCGGGACCATTGTCATCGCCACGCTGGGTGCGGTGATATTTCTGTTCCTGTTGTCGTTGATACGCAAATAAGCACCCGGTCCACACGGGCTTATGTCAAGAACCCTTTACCTGTTTTTACTTTTTTCAGCATAGGCCCGAGCGGCGAGCTGCCTTATTCTTTTAGACACACAAAGATGAGGAATCGCAGTCATGAAACCCGTCGCCACACGTCCCTGGTCAACCCCATTAATTATCGGCAGTTCCCTGGTGGTTGCGATCAGCGGCGTGATGATGTTCTTCCATGTCGGTGAACAGTTCGTGAAATCCATGCACGAATGGCTGGGCCTGATTTTTGTTGTAGCCATTCTTTTACATGTACTCAATCACTGGATGCCCTTCTCACGTTACCTGCGCGATCAACGCGCCCTGTCCGTTATCGCCATGGTCTGCTTCGTGGCATTGGGCTGGATGCTGTTCACCGGCGCTAATGGTCAGCAGCATCCGGCCAAACGCCTGGTCACCCGTATGCAACAGGCACCTATTGCGCTACTCGCTGAATTGCAGCATCAGGATAGCCAGCAACTGTTAACGACATTGCGCAACGCCGGTGTGAAGGTCGACAATGATCAACAAAGCCTCAACCAGCTGGCAACGACCAATCAACGCAACCCCTTTGAACTGCTCGACATGATATTGCCGGCAGCCACTGTCACAAAACAGTAAAACGGCTTTCATCGCCGCGCAATTTACGCCGATTAGGCTTCCCGGATTTGCCACCGAAGCATATCCAGGGAGCCTCATATGCCACGCCGCTATTCCGTTCATAAACATAAAATGCTGTCTGCAATGATTGCGGGCCTGTTCATCAGCTCAACCAGCTGGGCTGACATTCCCGTTTTTATCAACGAATTCCATTATGACAACAGTGGTACCGACGCCGGAGAAGCCATCGAGATCGCCGGACCTGCAGGTACCGACCTGAGCGGCTGGTCGATCGTGCTCTACAACGGCGCCAACGGCAGCGTATATTCGACCACCAGCCTGACCGGCATGATTGTGGACAGCGGTAACGGTTACGGCGTGATAACCCAGAACTATAACGTCAACGGTATCCAGAACGGATCGCCCGACGCCATCGCACTGGTCGACAACTTCAACAACCTGGTTCAATTTCTCAGTTATGAAGGCGTGGTCACTGCAATAGACGGGCCGGCACTGGGCCGGAGTAGCACCGATATCGGTGTCAGCGAATCAAGCAGCACCGCTGCCGGCGACTCACTGCAACTCAGCGGCAGCGGTATTTATGCGGAACACTTCAGTTGGTCTTCCCCAAGCCCTTCTTCCTTCGGACTGATCAATCCGAATCAGCAGTTTGGCGATCCGGGCACCGGTCCCGACACTCAAATCGTCATCAACGAACTGGATGCGGACAACCCGGGTACCGACGCGGCGGAATTCATCGAGCTCTATGACGGCGCTCGCGGCAATACCTCACTCAACGGTCTTGTGCTGGTCCTCTACAACGGGAGTAACGACAGCGTGTATCGGTCCTTCGATCTCAGCGGTTACAGTACCAACAGCAACGGTTATTTCGTTCTCTGCGGCGATGCTGCGAATGTTGTCGGATGCGACCTGGACGTATCGCCGGACAGCAACCTGATTCAGAACGGCGCCGATGCGGCTGCCCTGTTCGTCGGCGACATCAACAATTTCGCGAGCGGCGCGCCACTCACCACCGACAACCTGGTGGATGCCGTGGTATACGGTACTAACGATGCGGACGACGCCGAACTGCTGGTCCTGTTGAATGCAGGTCAACCGCAACTCAACGACAGCCCGGACGAATCCCTGCAACGCTGTCCTAACGGTAGTGGCGGTATGCGCAACACGGATGGCTTTGCCGCTTTCCCGGCGACTCCCGGTGCGGACAATCTGTGCGAACAACCCGCCGTCGAAGTACGCATTCATCAAATTCAGGGTAACGGCGCCGCCAGTCCCATGCAGGGTGAAAGGGTGATCGTCGACGCCATCGTGGTCGGTGATTTCCAGGACCGGGCTAAACTCAGCGGCTTCTATCTTCAGGAAGAAGACGACCAGGTGGATAACGATATGCAAACGTCCGAAGGTGTGTTCGTCTATGCGCCGGGCGCCGTCGATGTACAACCCGGCGACCGGGTACGCGTCAGCGGTCGGGTCAGCGAATACTCCGGCCTGACTGAAATCACCCAGGTTGAAAGTATCGAAATCCTCGCCAGCTATCAGTCGGTGACGCCGGTCAGCCTGCAATTTCCGCTCGCCGCCATCGATCAGCTGGAAGCTTATGAAGGTATGGCCGTATCCATGAGCCAGCCACTGGTGATCAGTGAATACTACAATTACGATCGCTATGGTGAACTGGTGCTGGCTCTGCCGCTGCCGGGTGAAGATCGTCCTTATCAACCCACCGCCGTGGTCGCACCCGGTGCGGACGCCGTCGCACGACAAACTGAAAACAGCCTGCGTCGCATTACCCTGGACGACGGTTCCACCGCTTCCAATCCGGCCAGCCTGCGTCACCCGAATGGCCAGCCCTTCTCCCTGCAAAACCGTTTCCGCGGCGGCGATACAGTCAGTGATGTACGCGGTGTACTCGATCATCGCTTCGGCGCCTATCGCATTCAACCGACTGCAGGTGCCAGCCATGTCGCAGGCAATCCGCGCGAAACCCTGCCGCCGATGGTGTATGGCGACATCAAAGTGGCCTCGTTCAATGTGCTGAATTATTTCACCACCCTGGACCTGGGCGATAACATCTGCGGACCGGCACAGAACATGGGCTGCCGGGGCGCGGACAATGCGGAAGAATTCCAGCGCCAGAAAGACAAGATCGTCGCGGCATTGTTAAACATCGATGCGGACGTGGTCGGTCTGATCGAACTGGAAAACACCTCCAACGCCGCCATCGAAGACCTGGTGGGTGCACTGAATGCACAACAGGGTGACGGCAGCTATGCCTTTGTCGACACCGGCACCATCGGTGGCGACGCCATTCGCGTGGCGCTGATTTATCGTCCCGCACGGGTCATGCCGATCGGTGTCTTCAGCATCCTCGACAGTAGCGTCGATGCGCGCTTCATCGACGATCGCAATCGTCCGGTACTGGCGCAAAGTTTCATGTCGTTGAGCAATGCAGCCCGCTTCACTGTGGCCGTCAATCACCTCAAGTCCAAGGGCTCCGCCTGCGCCGACCTGGGTGATCCGGACACCGGTGACGGCCAGGGCAACTGCAACCTGACCCGTCTTGCCGCAGCGCAGGCGGAAATGGACTGGCTGGCGAGCAACCCGACCGGTCAGGGCGACGGTGATGTACTGATCATCGGCGATCTGAACTCATACACCATGGAAGATCCGATCCGGGCGATCGAAGCCGGTGCCGACGATATCGCCGGCAATGACGACGACTTCGTCAACCTGATCGCCCGCGATCAGGGAACGGCTGCGTATTCATATGTATTCGACGGCCAGTTCGGTTATCTGGATTACGCGCTCGCCAGTCCCTCGTTAAGCAGTCAGGTCAGCGGCGTGGCCGAGTGGCATCTCAATGCGGATGAAGCGGATGTGCTGGATTACAACACCGACTACAAACCGGCGGAACAGATTGCCCTGTATGAAAACAACGCATTCCGTTCTTCGGATCACGATCCGGTGCTGATCGGGCTGGCGCTCGATGCCAGTATCGAAGATCTGCTGGTGTATATGAACATTGCCATCGATCAGGATCAGCTCAACGGTGTCGGTCATCGTGCAGAGCACAAACTGCGTTTGTTCACCCGCTTCATGGAACGCGCCCGGTCACTGGAAACACGCGGCAAATCCCGTGCCGCCTGTATCACCCTGAAACTGGCGCAGCGCATGGCCGATTCAGGTCGGGTCATCGAGGGTGACGGTGTTTCGATTCTGAGCGGCATGATGGCGGATTATCTCGCCAACCATTGCTCGACCCATCGCCACTGATAAAAAAGGGGATACCTGACGGTATCCCCTTTTACTGATCCACTGGACATCATCGCGACAGGGTCCGGGTTCAGAAATACTCACGCAGGTAATCGATCAATAAACGAACCTTCTGCGGTACAAACTGACGCTGCGGATAAACCGCGTTCACCTCGTAAGACGGCAACACGTAATCCGGCATCAGGTTTTTCAATTGGCCGGACTCAATATACGGGCGTGCCGAATACAGCATCATTGCCGCGATACCCAGCCCGGCCACAGTTGCCGTACCCATGATGTCCGGGCTGTTCACCTTGAGACGTCCATTCACCTTCACCGCATACGCCCGGCCTGCTTTTTCAAACTGCCATTCGGCAGGCGAATGACCGAGCGAATAGGTAATGCACTCATGCTGCTGCAGATCGGCCGGGTGTTGCGGTTCGCCGTGACTGGCCAGGTAATCGGGACTGGCGACCAGCACCCGTGGACTCTGCCCGATACGTCGCGCGACGCAACTGGAATCGGTCAGCGGACCGATGCGAATCGCTACGTCGATGCCCTCTTTCAACAAATCCGCATAGTGGTTATCCAGCCTCAGGTCGAGTTTGATATCCGGGTAGCGGTGCAAAAAATCGTACAGGAACGGCATCAGGTAAATTTTACCGAAGGGTTCGGTGGCACTGATACGCAGTGTGCCGCTGGGATGCCGCATGCCGCCCCCGACGCTGGCTTCCGCTTCGTTCAGATCATCGAGTATGCGACAGCAGTAACCGTAGTAATCCTGGCCATCTTCGGTCAACTGCAATCGCCGCGTACTGCGATTCAGCAGTTTACAGTTGAGGCGCTGCTCCAGTGCGGCGACATGTTTGCTGACGGTGGACTGGGACTGATCGGTCTCGCGGGCAACCAGCGAAAAACTACCCGCTTCCACCACGCGACGAAACAGCTGCATCGATTTAATGATATCCATAAATCACTTTAATTTATTCTTATCTGGAATAGATATTATTCTTTCAGGCTTATAAC
>CBDULQ010000124.1:0-10458 GCA_965368115.1 uncultured Gammaproteobacteria bacterium
ACCATAACCCTGGGCATAGTCGACACCGATCTGTTCCAGCTTGCCCAGAATCTGTTTGTTCTCGACGAACTCAGCGATGATTTTCTTACCCATGACGTGACCCACATCGTTGATGGATTTAACCATCGCGTAATCGATGGGATCGTCCACCATATCCTTGACGAAAGCCCCGTCGATTTTGAGAAAATCCACCGGCAGGTTTTTTAAATAAGCGAAGGACGACAGTCCGCTACCGAAATCATCCAGTGCAAACCGACAACCCAGGGTCTTCAGTTCGCGGATCAGCACCATGGCATTTTTGAGATTGGAAATCGCCGCAGTTTCGGTCACTTCGAAACAGATCCGGTCCGCCGGCACCTGGTGGCGATCGAAACAGCTGTACATGTAATCGATAAAACTGTCGTCGCTGAGTGTCTGTCCGGATAGATTGATGGTGCACAGGGACAATTCGTCGAGCAAGGATTTGTGATCGGCAAACCATTCGAACGCCCGGCACACCACCCAGCGGTCGAGTTGCAGCATCAGGTTGTAACGTTCCGCCGCAGGAATGAACGCACCGGGCGGCACCAGCTCACCCATTTCATCTTCCAGTCTGACCAGTAATTCGAAATGATCGTATTTTTCGGTCTGCTCATGCACCGGTACGATACGCTGATAAAACAGGCGAAAACGATTTTCGTCCAGCGCCTTGTTGATGCGCGCCACCCATTGCATCTCGCCGTGGCGTTGCTGAAAATCCTTGTCGCCTTCCTGATAGATATGCAACCGGTTACGGCCGGTATCCTTGGCGGTGTAACAGGCGGTGTCCGCCTGGCTTAGCACTTCACTGATATTCTGTGTCGCATGGTCGATGGTCACCATGCCGATGCTGGCGCCGATAACGAAACTCTTGTCCTGCCAGTTGAAACGAAAATCACGACAGATATTGAGCAGTTTTTCCGCCATCGCTACACAAGCTTCGACTTCTTCGTTTTCGATCAGCAGGCCGAATTCATCGCCACCCAGTCGGGCCAGCGTCATGTTGCTCGCGATCACTTCCTTGAACAGGGTGGTTAACTGGCACAACAGTTCATCGCCGGCTACGTGACCGCAGGTATCGTTTACTACCTTGAACTGATCCAGGTCGACATACAGCAGAGCATGACTGGCATTGTGAGCATGGGCTTCATACAGCGCATGCAACAGGCGCTGCTCGAACTCCAGCCGATTGATCAGACCGGTCAGTGAATCATGACGCGCCTGGTAGGCCATACGCTCGGCCATCTGTTTGGCTTCGGTGACATCACGCAACACCAGCACGCTGCCGGTTATGGTGTCGTCGGTTTCGCGGATCGGCGCGGCGGAATGTTCGACATGAATGGCGGTATCGTTGGTGCGCATCAGCATCGCCGGCACCGGCAGATCGAGTGCTTTCTGTTCGCGCAAACTTTTATACACCGGGTTGTCCACGTCCTTGCCGTTTTCTTCGTTGATCAGGCGCACCACTTTTTCGATATGCAGACCCCGTGCAAACGCCAGGTCCCAGTTGGTCATGCGTTCCGCTGCCGGGTTCATATATTCGATGCAACCGTCCACGTCGGTGGTGATCACACCATCACCGATGGCTTCCAGGGTAATGTGCGCCCGCTCCTGCTCGCGTTCCAGTTCGATGCGCGCGCGGTCCCGTTCGTTGTGTAACCTGAGCAGACCATAGGCCCGCTCCAGGGTAGCCAGCAATGATTCCGGATTGACCGGTTTGGTGAGGTATTCAAAGGCGCCCTGTTTGATGGCATCGACGGCGGCACTGATCGATGCATAGGCAGTCACCATGATGCAGACGATCTGCGGATCATATTGTTTGATGGCGCGAATCAGTTCCACGCCGCGATCGCGACCGATACGAATATCCACCAGCGCCACGCCCACCTGGTGACCGCGAATCAGTTCAATGGCGGACTGTTCATCAAACGCGGCCAGGCAGTGATAACCATTGTCTTCGAGGAATTCGAGCTGGGATTCCGCATAGTCGAGATCATCGTCGACGATGAGCACCGATGCCAGCTCCCGGGGATCGCCGCGCATATTCATGATGCCTGCCTGCGCGAATAACTCAATGAAGCCGGGAACCACAGGGTCACCCGGGTACCGACACCGGGTTCGGAACTGATGTTCACGCCACCGCCGTGCTGTTCCATGATCTGTTTAACCACCGCCAGACCGAGACCGACACCGAAACTCCGTGTACTGAACAAGGGTTCGAACACATGCGGCAACACATCCGCGTCGATGCCCGGACCGGTATCGACGATATCGATCTCGGTGCGATCCCGCACTCGACGACTGTGTAGAATAATGGTGCGATCGCTGGAATGACGTTCTTCGATGGCCTGGCAGGCGTTGTCCATGACATTGTTGATCACACGACGCATCAGGTCGCGATCCATTTCCAGATCGATATCGCGATCCAGTTCCAGGCGCAGTGTGATGGTGGTAGGCCAGCTCGACTGATCGACGATGTTGTGCAGCCATTCGTTGAGATTAGTGCGCTCATGTTGCAGTGCGCGAATACGCGAGTAATCCAGTAGTTCGGTAATGATGTTGTCGCAACGAATGATGTTGCGTTCGATGCGATCGAGATTTTTCTGTAATGCCGGGTCCAGGTCCTTGATGCGATTCGCCAGGGTGAAGGCCGAGGTTCGAATGGTGCCCAGCGGATTACGCAACTCGTGGCTCACCGTCGCGGTCAGCTGCCCCAGGGTGGCCATGCGTTCGTTACGCACCAGTTCACTCTGCGCTTCGCGCAGCTCGCGGGTGCGACTGCGCACGATGTTTTCCAGGTTCTGCTTGGCATCCACCAGCAATTCGTCACGGTCTTCGATCCCTTCCAGCATTTCGTTGAAGGCGGTCACCAGTTGTCCAAGTTCGTCATTGGTATCGCGTTTGACCCGAATCGAATAATCCCGTTCCCGGCTAATCACGCGCGAAGCCTGTACCAGGTCGTGAATCGGTCGGGTGACGAAACGCTGCAACGACTCGGCAATCTTCAGGGCCAGCACACCGACCACCAGAAAGGTCAGCAGCATCATCATCACCAGGTCGGTGGTCTGTTTCCAGATGCGTTGACGCGAGGCCTTGATGTACACCACACCGATAATCCTGTCATCCAGATGCACCATGTGCTCGGTGACCACACCCCCAGCCACTTCGCCGACCAGCAGTTTGCTCATCCGCGACGGGCATTTGCTGTCGGCTTTTTCAGCCGCCACATACTGTGCAAACAGGTCACCGGTCTCGTCGTACATACAGGCAAACACGATCGACGGCTTGGCCGCCAGGGCGTGCAGATTTTCCCGTGCTATCTGCCGATCGCCAAAGGTCAGCGCGGCACGGCTGCGATCGGCCACCACACGGGCCAGCACATTGATTTCTTCGCGCAGGGAGCGTTCATTGGACTGGTAATTGAGCAATACCACCATCAGGCTGAATACCAGCAGTGTGATGCACAGGGTGGTCAGCACCACCAGCAGAATCTTCCGGCCAACCGGAATGTTGCGGGTCAGGTGTGCCAGGTAATCGTTCACCGACATGATGTCGCCAACCCCTGGACTTGCTGGATTGAAAGGTTCGAACTGACTTGGGTCATACGGATTCTGCTAACGCTCTTGATGTCGCTTTTCGGGACACGTCCCTGCCATTTTGTTCAGGTGAACAGGCCGGGCAGTCTAATCCGTCGGCTCCAGACGTATACGACCACTGGAAACAGCAGGCAGTTGCTGAGGCGTCCGGACCTCAAACTACCCTGTGGAAGATCCTGTTCAGTTCCTCAAAGTTTAGTCGAATTTAGCGATTTTTCCGGCACTTTTCCTTCACCCATAAAAAAGCCCCACACTGGGTGGGGCCTTGTAGCTCGGGGCTGTCAGCCGGATCAGGCGGTCTCACCCGCATAATCGGCCAGGCCCGGGTTGTCGTTGGCACCGACCAGCTTGGGATGGTTGATCTTGGGCAGGCGCAGCACGTTGTCCTTATCCCTGTTCTTGACGATATAGTCACGCACCACGTCCCACATCAGGCGACCTTCCGGAGTGCGATTCACGCTGGCCCAGCCGGCGACCCGGTAGACCTTGTCCTTCTCGATCGGCTCACCGTTGTCCAGGCGGGCCTCGGTAATGCGCTCACCCAGCGGCTTGGCCGGTTCGATGGTGTAATCCATACCACCGATACGCACCATGTCGCCGCCGGACTGCAGGTAAGGGTCGGGATCGAACAGGTTGTCCGCCACCCCTTCCAGGATGCGTAACAACTGCTCACCGGTCATGTCGGAAACATAGGTTTCACCGTAGGTGATGGCGGTCTGGGTCATCACGTCTTCCATGGTGATCCAGTCGCCTTCCAGGGTGGTCACACCCCAGCGTACACCGGCGGACATGGAGACATCCGCATCATATTCGTGGCGCAGGGCGTTACACAGCACCTGGTCCCAGGTGCCCATCAGGTTGCCACGGCGATACAGCAGGCGGTCGGCGATGGCCAGCTTCTCGCTGAGGATGTCCTCGTAAGTCTTGCCCAGGCGATCCTTGTTGAAGAAGAATTCGCGGGCGCGACTTTCGACGATGCTTTCGTCGTAGCGGGTCTGGCGCATCTGGTTGATGTAGGCTTCCATTTCCTTGTCCGCCGGCAACCAGTTCTCGAACACCGGCAGCATCTTGTAATGCAGGTCTTTCAGCTTGCCGTCTTCACCGAAATCGAAGTCCATGACGCCGACGTATTTGCCGTTGGAGCCGGCATTGGTGACCAGGCAGGTGTGACCTTCCACGTTCTGTACCTTGATCGGCTTGGGAATACCGTCGTGGGTGTGGCCGCCGAACACAGCGTTCAGGCCGGGCACGCGCTCGGCCATCTTGATGTCCACGTCCATACCGTTATGCGACAGCAGAACCACCGCATCGGGGTTTTCGTCGGCGCGGATCTTCTTGACCAGGGCGATCATGTCGTCTTCACGCAGGCCGAAGGACCAGTCCGGGAAGAACTCCTGCGGGTTGGCATTGGCGGTACGCGGGAAGGCCTGACCGACGATACAGATGCGGTGGCCGTTGATGTTCTTGATGACGTAAGGCTGGAAAGCATGACCGGTGTCTTCGTCATAAAGACCGCGACCATCGTATTTCTCCACCATATTGGTGTACTGGTCGCCGAACAGCGAAGTTTCCTTGACGCGCACGTTCTGGCCGATGAAATCGCCCTTGAACATGGCCACGTTGCTGAGCACTTCGTCTTCTTTATAAGTGAATTCCCAGTGACCGACCATCACATCCAGACCGAGGATGTTGGAGGCTTCCACCATGTCCACACCGCGGGTCCACAGGGCGGTACCGGAACCCTGCCAGAGGTCGCCACCGTCGATGGTCAGGGTGTTCTGCTTGCCGCCGGCCTGATCACGCAGCATATCCAGCAGCGATTTCACATGGGCAAAACCACCGGTGCGACCATAGTTTTTCGCCGCTTCGGCAAAATTCAGGTAGGTATAGGCATAGGATTCGGGGGTGGCCGGTTTCAGGCCCATGGCGTCCAGCAGTTTCTTGCCCACCACATGGGGCGGACGGCCGTAGGCGTCGCCGACGCCGAGGTTGACGTTGGGTTCGCGGAAATAAACCGGTTTAAGCTGGCCGTGGACGTCGGTTATGTGCAGAATACGCGCCTGCCCCTTCATCGGCAGGGTGTAAAAATCCTTGGGCATGGTGCTTGCACTGCTCGTGGCGGTCGCGGATGATGCGGGTTCGTCCTGAGAGCATGCGGGTAGAATGGACACAGCGGCGGCTGCACCCACATATTTAAGAAATTCTCGACGGTTAATAAAGGGCATATGTGAATACCTAACGTGGTCCTGGTTTAAAACTTGGTGTTAGGGCAAGGCAAAAACCCTGCCACAAACCGTATAGCGAGGCCTGCGAGAGCCTGCTCTAGCAACGGAAATGTAAAGGCTAGCACCCGGGCTTGTAGTTATGGTTGCCCTGGGCGCAGGTATTTTATGAACATCTGCCTGAAGAAGCAAATAGCGCGACAGCCTGCGAAAAAACCACGACTAAACACAGTAAGTACACGAGTTTATTCATGAAAAAGGTCTTTAAATTACTGCAAAATGCAATCTTCGCCCTGCTCGCGGGTTGCATTTTGCTATGGCCCGCAGCTCCCGCCAGCGCCGACATCGTCAAACCGGCGCTGATCGAAATCAGCGTCTTCACCGACGGCCATTACGAGGTGGAGATTCGCGCCAGCATCGAGGCGCTGCTCACGGGCATCAATGCGCAATACAAGAACACCCAGGACGCACCCCAGGCAGAGGAATACGACGCCCTGCGAGTCATGTCGTCACAACAGCTCGGCGTCGCCTTCGAACCGTTCAAACAGGAATTTCTCAACGAAGTCGCCCTGACCATCGACGGCCAGCCGGCACAGATGAAAATCGACAGCGTACATATCCCGGAGCCCGGTTACACCAAGGTGCCGCGCATCAGTATCATCACCCTGCACGGCGCCATCGATCGCAGCGCCGAAACCATGAGCTGGTACTACCCGGCCCGCTTCGGCGACAACGCCGTGCGTGTACGCCAGGTGGACGAAGTCAATGAGAAGTGGCACTGGTCGCAGTGGCAATGGCTACGTCGTGATGAAGTCAGCGAGCCGTTCGATCTGTCTGAAGTGTTCACCGAACATTCCGTATTCCAGGTCATCGCCACCTACACCCAGGCCGGTTTCGAGCACATTCTGCCCATGGGGCTGGACCACATCCTGTTCATCCTCGGCATCTACCTGCTGAACACGAAGATGAAACCCCTGCTCTGGCAGGTGACCATGTTCACCCTCGCCCACTCGATTACCCTGAGCCTGTCCATGCTCGGTATCTTCACCCTGCCCGCCTACATCGTCGAACCGCTGATTGCACTGTCGATCGCTTATGTAGGCTTCGAAAATATCTACCATCGGGAATTACAGAAGTCGCGACTGTTCGTGGTGTTTGGTTTCGGTTTATTGCACGGCATGGGATTCGCCAGCATGCTCGCCGACTTCGGCATGCCGAAAGACGCTTTCGCCACGGCGCTGATCAGTTTCAATGTGGGTGTCGAACTGGGACAGTTGTTCGTGATCGGTGTCGCCTTCCTGGCGGTGGGTATGTGGTTCCGTCATCGGGAGTGGTATCGCTACGCGGTGATCATTCCCGGCTCGGCCGCGATTGCCATCACCGGTTTATACTGGACCTACGACCGGGTCGATCTAGCGGCTTTTACGCAGGACGACCAGGCGATAACCCAGCAGGCCGAGCAATATAACCAGCACAATGCCGGGCTCTAGATAATCCGCCTTGGTCATCATGAAGTAATGCAGTACACCCAGTAGTGCAATGGGATAGATCAGGTTGTGGATGCGTTTCCAGTTTTTCTTCAGCCGCTTCATCATGCCGTTGGTGGAGGTCACCGCCAGCGGAATCAGCAACACTAAACAGATAAAGCCAATGGTGATGAAGGGCCGCTTGATAATGTCCTTGATGATTTCACTGACATTGAAAAACTGGTCGAACCAGACATAACCGGTGAAATGCAGCAGCGCATAAAAAAACGCGAACAATCCCAGCATGCGTCGATAACGAATCAGCCAGTTCCAGCCGGACAGTTTACGCAACGGCGTCACCGTTAAGGTAATCAGCAGAAAATACAGTGCCCAGTCGCCGGTGGTGCGAATGATTTTCTCCACCGGGTTAGCACCGAGTGCATCATTGAAGGCACCATACACCAGAAAACCCAGCGGATATAAACAGAGTAGAAAAACCAGCGGCTTGAACAGTTTCAGCCAGGGAAAAGAAGTTGTCTGCGATTTACGCTCGACGCTGCTCACGGCTTCCATCAGAAATACTTGGTCAGGTCCATGTCTTTATACAGCGCAGCCACCTGTTCTTCGTAACCGTTGAACATGCGGGTTTTCACTTTCGGCGCCCAGAACGGTGCACCGATCACGCGTTCCGTCGCCTGACTCCAGCGCGGATGATCGACGTGTGGATTCACGTTGGAATAAAAACCGTATTCATCCGGTGCGGTCTGGTTCCAGGTGCATACCGGCTCATGCTCCACGAAACTGATTTTCACAATCGACTTGATACTCTTGAAGCCGTACTTCCAGGGCACCACCAGGCGAATCGGCGCACCGTTCTGGTTCGGCAGCACTTCGCCGTACATACCCACCGCCAGCAAGGTTAACGGATTCATTGCTTCGTCCATGCGCAGACCTTCACGATAAGGCCAGTTCAACACGCGACGGCGCTGACCCGGCATACGTTCCGGATCGAGCAGCGTTTCAAACGCCACATATTTTGCTTTTGAAGTCGGCTCGAAACGTTTGATCAGTTCAGCCAGCGGAAAGCCCACCCAGGGCAGCACCATGGACCAGCCTTCCACACAACGAAAACGGTAGATGCGTTCTTCCAGCGTGTAGGGTTTGATGAATTCATCCAGATCGAAAGTACCGGTTTTTGCCGCCTCACCGTCCACGGTCACCGTCCAGGGCCGCGGCTCGAAATCCTGTGCGTACTTCGCCGGCGCACTTTTGCTGGTACCGAACTCGTAGAAATTGTTGTAGGTGGTAGCGTCTTTGTAATCGGTGAGTTTGTCATCGACGGTAAAACCGCTCTTCCTCAGATTCGGAAAGTCATTGCCTTTCGCATCCACCGGCATCGCCACCCGACCCGCCCAGGCCGCACCGAGGATCAGCGAGGTCTTCTTGATGAACTCGCGACGATTGAGATAATCGTCCTGAGACGTGATTTCCGACGGTTTGATATCCGAGGGCTGCTTGATGATGATCGACATGGAGAGGCACACCTATTCATAAAACGTTCCTTTAAAGACATAGCATAGGGGCTTTGGTTCACATTTGCCAGTGCGCGGCCGGATGAATAAGGTATTGTTTTTGAAGAATTATTCGGCCGTTAGAAACATGTTAGCGGGCTGTGATAGTTTTGTGATAATTGACAATGGTGATGCCATAAACGGCATCACCATTGTCATTCCCGAATGCTCTTGTCGGGAATCTCGTCAACGAAACTGTTCCCGCGATTGAGGAGATCCCCGACAGAGGCATTCGGGGATGACGGGGTTTATGGGTTACGCTGCTTACGACATTTGTCATTCCCGAATGCTTTTGTCGGGAATCTCGTCAACGAAACTGTTCCCGTAATTGTGTAGATCCCCGACAAAAGCATTCGGGGATGACGATGCAAGACAGAGACGCAATTCCCAAAGTCCGTCATTCCTGCGCAGGCAGGAATCCAGTCATTTCAAATCACGGCAAAGCACAAACAAAAACGCCGGCATCAAACCGGCGTTTTTTACTTCAACTTCAAAAAGAAACTCAGTCCACCCACACCCGCGCATTACGGAACATGCGCATCCACGGACTATCTTCTTTCCAGCCATCCGGATGCCATGAATTGTTCACTGCACGGAACACCCGTTCCGGGTGCGGCATCATAATCGTCGCACGGCCGTCACTGGTGGTGAACCCGGTGAGTCCCTGCGGCGAACCATTCGGGTTGAGCGGATAGACTTCCGTCGGCTTGCCGTAATGATCGACAAAGCGGGCCGAGACGATGCTGTCGCTCATCTGCGCATCATCGGCAAACTCGGCGCGACCTTCACCGTGTGCGACCGCAATCGGCATTCTCGAACCGGCCATGCCGGCGAACATGATCGACGGGGATTCCATGATCTCCACCGAGCTGAAACGCGCTTCGAACTGTTCCGACTGATTGCGCACGAAATGCGGCCAGGCTTCGGCGCCGGGAATCAAATCTTTAAGATTCGCCATCATCTGGCAACCGTTGCAGATACCGAGACTGAAACTGTCGTCGCGTTTGAAAAAGGCTTCGAACTGATCACGTGCACGACTGTTGAACAGAATGGTTTTCGCCCAGCCTTCACCGGCGCCGAGTACGTCACCGTAGGAGAAACCACCGCAGGCGACCAGACCTTTAAAATCGTTCAGGTCGACACGACCCGACAACACATCGCTCATGTGCACATCGATGGCATCGAAACCGGCGCGATCAAACGCCGCCGCCATTTCCACCTGACCGTTCACGCCCTGCTCGCGCAAAATCGCCATGCGCGGACGTTCGCCTTTACTGATGTAAGGCGCGGCAATGTCGTCGTTGATATCAAAACTCAACTCGACCT
Source organism: uncultured Gammaproteobacteria bacterium (assembly GCA_965368115.1). Lineage (GTDB taxonomy): Bacteria > Pseudomonadota > Gammaproteobacteria > SZUA-229 > SZUA-229 > CBDULQ01. The sequence goes on from CBDULQ010000124.1 coordinate 10,200, forward strand.
GGATACCCGGATCGTTTTCATCCAGCAGCAAATCGAACTCCTGCTGCGCACATTGCGGATTGTCACGCAACGACTGCATCTGGTACGTAGTTTCGTTCCAGATGCGATGCAGCTCGGTGGTCGAGCGGGTGTAAATGGTCTGCTCGTGATGTTTGATCAGCATGTGCGGCGCCGCGTCCACGCGACCCAGCACATGGGTGTAATCCTGCAGGTCGAAGGATTGTATAACCGCCATCACCGCATCCAGATCGCTGTCGGC
>CBDULQ010000125.1:0-10387 GCA_965368115.1 uncultured Gammaproteobacteria bacterium
TCTCCAGAAAGCAAACCGTTTGCTGAAGAACGGATTGTATTACAGATCAGCGACCCTGATCCATTTAAGCAAACTCTTGTATTAAATGTTGCTAATAATCTTATTAAGTACTACGGCACTGATAAGGTTGATATCGAAATTGTAGCCTTCGGCCCCGGCCTTCGCCTGCTGTTCAAAGATAACGCCAACAACGGTCGTATCGATGGACTGGTTCAGAACGGTGTTGAGTTTGCAGCCTGCAAAAACACACTGGCCAACATGACCAAACTCATAGGCGAACCACCCGCCCTGCACAGTAGCGCAACTCCGGTCTCTGCCGGCGTAGTACGCATCATCGAATTAGAAAACAAGGGTTACAAGCTCATCAAGCCCTGAATAAAAAATAAGCCGAGTCGAGGAATTTCTACATGTTAAAACTGATGAATAAACGCACTTTGATTGCCGCTGGCATCATGCAATGCCTGATGCTGAACCCAGCCCAGGCCGCCAACTGGTTAATGCTACAGGGCACCGAACCGGACAGCGCCGCTGGCCGCGCAAAAGTCTGGGGCTTCATCCAGGCCCAGTACCAGAAAGACAACAGTGACCCCAATGCAACCGGCGGTTATGTACCACCAAAACTGATCGGTCCCAACCTGTCCTCCCAGGAACAGTTCAATGTCAATCGTGCACGTATCGGTGTACGTGGCGCAGGTTTTCCGCTGGACGGCAAAACCAATTATTTCATCCTGGCCGAGTTCGGTAACAACGGCATCACCGCACCGGAAGATCGTAGCGCACGCGCAACCGATGCCAGTATCACTTTAAATCACATCCCCGGTGCTCGCATTCGTGCCGGTCTGTTCAAGTATCCCGGTGCAGAGGAAGGCCTGCAGGCGATTCATGTATTCGATTACATCAACTTCACCACGGTTACCAACCAGCTGTTACTGGAACGTTTTCCCAATCGCAACTACACCGGCAACAATCCGCCTGTCAGCCTGGAATCACCCACCCAGTTAAGTGGTTTCGAAAAATCAGTCGGCGCCTTCCGTGATGTCGGTGTACAGGTATTCGACACCTTTGTGGTTGATAACTGGGAACACAGTTACGCGGTTATGTACGGTAACGGCAACGGCCTCAACTTTGGCGACAACGACAACAACAAGGACCTGTATCTGTACTGGTCATCAGAAATGGTCTTTGGCGGCAAAGGTGGTCGTCGCGAAGGACTGAAACTGTTTGCCTGGAATCAAACCGGCAAACGCTATCTGGACAACACCAACGATTCCACCCACAACCCGACCGAGTTTGATCGTGATCGTCAGGGTGTCGGCATGAAATACTTGCTGAAGCCGTTCCGCGTCACTTTCGAATACATGAAAGGTGAAGGCATGATCTTCGTCGGTCCTGACAAACCGACCTTCGATATCAATCCGGCGGTGCCGGCAGGTAACGGTGTGAACGGTGAAGCATCGGGTTACTACCTGGATTTCGGTTACTACATTCCGAACAGCAAGTGGGAGCTGGATGTGCGTTATGACGTTTACAACCGCCTCGAGAACGACGCTCCTCTGCCCAATGGCAACACCTTTGAATTTGAATTCAAAACACTCACCCTGGGTGCCCAGTACCACATCAACAAGAAAACACGCATCAACATGGAAGTGGCCGATCGCAATTTCGAAGCGGTTGATTTCAATGCGGGCGCAGGCCCGAATGCGAACCTGGATGGCGTCGACAAGCGCTACGCAGTGCAGCTGACACACATCTTCTAATCCATAACCAACCGCTAGACTCTGCAATTGCATTGCCCCGGCTTGCCGGGGCTTTTTTTTATTCCGCTCCGGCATATCCGCCACAAATTACCGGCCCAAGGTATCAATTCACCCCGGGATTGCCTTACAATGGGCATTTAATCCACACAAGATCCCATCATGACTATCCAGAACGACAAGGTAATCACCATCAATTACGTGCTGAAAGATGACAAGGGCGAGCTGATCGACCAGTCTACAGACGGCAGTTTCTGCTATCTGCACGGCGCTCAGAACATCATCCCCGGCATGGAAAATGCGCTCACCGGCAAAACCAAGGGCGATGCGCTCAATCTGGTCATCGAACCCGCCGAAGCCTATGGTGAGTACAATCCCAACCTGACTCAGGTGGTGGATCGTGGCATGTTCGATCCCAACGACCAGGTCGAAGCCGGCATGCAGTTTCAGGCCCAGGACCAGCAGGGCAACATGATGATCATCACTGTGGCCAAGGTCGATGGCGAACAGGTCACCATCGATGGCAACCACCCGCTGGCTGGCGTGACCCTGCACTACGACATCGAAGTCGTCGATGTGCGAGACGCCACAGACGAAGAACTCAGTCATGGCCATGTGCATTCACATGGCGAGTCCTGTAATCACTGATTATTTCAGGCGCCGGACCCGATAACGCAGACGACTGGTCTTGAGCCGCGGATTGAGTCCCGGCGTGGCGATCAGTCGTTTGCGTAATTGTGCGGCACTCGACGCCTGGTGCAGATAAGCCACGGCAAAATTCTCATTGAACTCGGTGGTCAACTGAAATACGCATGCGAATCGTTTGCTGACGCGCGCATGACTCAGGCCTGCGGATTGGCGCACCTCTTCACGGCTGACGAAGTTGCGCACGATCATTCCCTGCTCCGATAAAATTCGCGACAGACTATCGAACCAGCGCACACCGGGCGCAACCACCGACACCGGCTCACCATCCTTCTCCATGAACAGATCGTCGATAATCAAATCGAAAGCCGGGCCTCGATACTGCCTGACATAATCAACCGCATCCGCCGCAATCAACTGAATCGAACGATCGCGAAGACCAAAAAATTGCCGTGCCACCTGCAGATGCACCCGATCCAGTTCAACCCCAACAATCTGTTGTGGTGCGACAAAAGTCTTCAGCAACTGAATCACTGCACCACCGCCGACACCCAGCACCAGTACCCGCCTGATCGTATCCGGCGACTGAAAAAACACCGGCAACATCAGTAAATCCCAGATATGTCCGGTTAACGGATTGCCTGGATTGTACTGGGTGTGAAACACGCCATTGGTGTACAGACGCAGGCTGCGTCCGGCAGAGCGTACTTCATACAATGTATTGCGAGTTTGTTTTTTCCAGACCAGCGCCATGGTTTTGTGACATTCAAAAGGCTGGATTCTAACTTGAAATCGGGCTGATATGTGCTTTGTTATATGTATGTTAACAAGATCCACCGACCGCTTTCGTTACCTCAGCTCATCTTTACTCGGGCAACAGAACAGGTTCGACGACATTGCACACAACTGAACCGCAACCGCATCCACACCATTAAGCCGCCTTCGGCACTGGACAACATAATGACAAAAGCAATCAAAGAACCGAGTTTTCGTGAGAGTGTAGACCTGATGGTCGATCGTGCGATGAGCGCCATGGGGCTGGATGACAGCACCGCCCAGGCGATCAAATCCTGCAATGCGGTACTGCAGGTCAAGTTTCCGGTAAAGATTCGCGGCCGCATCGAAGTCTTCACCGGCTGGCGCGCGGTGCACAGCACCCATCGCCTGCCTGCCAAAGGCGGCATTCGCTATGCACCTTACGCAGACCAGGACGAAGTGGAAGCCCTGGCTGCACTGATGACCTATAAATGCGCCATCGTCGATGTACCCTTCGGCGGCTCCAAGGGCGCCTTGCTGATCGACCCGCTGCAATACGAACGCGACGAACTGGAACTGATCACCCGACGCTTCACACTGGAACTGGTACGCAAGGGCTTCCTCAGCCCGTCCACCAATGTCCCGGCCCCGGACGTGGGCACAGGACAACGCGAAATGGCCTGGATTGCCGACACCTATAAACATCTGCACCCCGACGACATCAACTACATCGCCTGCGTCACCGGCAAACCGGTTCACCATGGCGGCATTCGCGGTCGCGTCGAAGCCACCGGCCGTGGCGTGCAGTACGGTATCCGGGAATTTTTCCGCCATCCCGACGACGTCAGGATGGCACACATGGACGGTAGCCTGGAGGGCAAGACCTGTATCGTGCAGGGGCTGGGCAATGTGGGTTACCATGCCGCGAAATATCTGTCCGAGGAAGACGGTGTGCTGATCACCGCCGTCATCGAACGGGACGGTGCGCTGATCAACGATGCCGGTATCAATATCGAAGACCTGCATGCCCACATCACCGAACACCACACAATCCGCAATTTTCCCAGCGCCCAGTTTGAAGAAAACGGTAAGGCGGTACTGGAAAAAGCCTGTGACATCCTGATTCCCGCCGCCCTGGAAAGCCAGATCACCCTGGAAAACGCTGACCGTATCCAGGCTCATCTGATCGTGGAAGCCGCCAACGGTCCCATCACCTATGGCGCCGATGAAATCCTGCACAAGAAAGGCGTGGTGATCATCCCCGATGCCTATGCCAACGCCGGCGGCGTCACCGTGTCCTATTTCGAATGGATTCGTAACATCTCGCATATTCGTTTCGGCCGCATGCAACGCCGCAACGATGAACTGCGCGGCCACCAGATGGCCGCCATGCTGGAAGAAGTCACTGGCGCCAAGGTATCGGATCATCTACGCAACAGCATTACCCGCGGTGCCGACGAACTGGACCTGGTACGCTCCGGTCTGGACGACACCATGCGCCTCGCCTACCAGGAAATTCGCGAGACCTTCCTCAGCGAGGACAAGGTGAACGACCTGCGCACCGCCGCCTACGTGGCCTCGATACGCAAGATCGCCCGCTCTTACATGGATGTCGGCGTGTACTGATTGCAATTGAACCCGGCCCCGGTCGCCCTCATCTATTGTTTGAACATAACGACAAACACCGGGGCCCATGTCCAGTATCACCTCACATCTCGCCCAGTATTTCGAATGGCTGGCACTGATTTCCGTCGTCATGCTGATCGCCACCCTGGTGGCGGTGCCGGCACTGGTGGCACGTATCCCCGAAGATTATTTCTGCCACCCCCGGCGGGTCAGCGTACCGGCCCGACATCCACTGCTGCGCTGGCTACTGTTCAGCCTTAAAAACCTGTTCGGCGCACTGCTGGTTCTGGCTGGACTGATCATGCTGGTCACCCCGGGCCAGGGCCTGCTGACACTGCTGATCGGCCTGATGATCATGAACTACCCGGGTAAATACCAGCTGGAGCGCTGGCTGATTACCCGCCTGCGCCTGCTGCCGGCCCTCAACTGGTTGAGACAACGCCGTAACAAACCCCCGCTGATCGTCCCTGACTCACTCCCCCAGGCCGCCGACCCGGACTAAATCGCTCAAATATTAACCAGTCGTCGGAAATTCGGCCGAATCATAACGATTACAACGAATCAGACAATTAAATTATTCGCTGTAATCGTTATTTACGCTATTATCGATTTAACAAACCAGCAGTCGCCTATTCATCTCGACGGAGTCGAATCATGAACGACACAAAACATTCATCCGCCCTCCCCAGCCTGCTCACACCGCGTGAAGTAGCCCAGCAACTGGGCGTATCACCGGTCACAGTCCGGCACTGGGCGCTGGACGGGAAGCTGGAATTCATCACCACGCCCGGCGGCCATCGTCGCTTTCTGCAGGAACAGGTCGACCAGTTCGTGCAGGCCCACGGCGTGAATCGGGCCAGCAGCAAAACCGACAAGATCTGCGTACTGATCGTCGAAGACGATCTGCAGCTGGCCGGCTATCTCAGCGATTTCATCGATTCGCTACAGGGCCCCATCGATACCGCCATCGCCAACAATGGCTTCGAGGCCGGTGAACTGGTCCACGAGTTCAGCCCCGACCTGGTGATGCTCGACCTGATGATGCCCACCATGGACGGCTTCGCTGTCTGCCAGCGCATCAAACAGAATCCCAAGACCCGCAATATCCGCGTGGTCGCCATGACCGGCTACCCAAGTCAGGAAAACGTCCAGCGCATACTGGGCGCCGGGGCCGAAACCTGCCTCTCCAAGCCACTCGACTCCAATCGACTGCGCGACGTGTTCCAGCAGGCGCTGCAACAGCATGGCCTGAGCCTCGACTGAAGCCGTCGACCGCCTGTGGATAACAGTTTGAATTTACTCGGCCCTGGCCGATAATAGCGCCCCATGCTTTATAAACAGAATGTTGTCCTGGGCGCCTCGCTCATCCTGATCTCCGAGCTCATGTTCGCCAGCATGGGCGCCAGCGTAAAAGCCATTTCCGTCGAACTGCCCAATGAAATGAGCGTATTCATGCGCAACGCCATCGGCCTGCTGTTCCTGTCCGTCTGGCTGTTCCGTCATGGTCCGGGACAATTGAAAACCCGCATTCTGCATGTCCACCTGCTGCGCGCCAGCATCGGCCTGTCGGCCATGTACTGTTTTTTTTACGCCCTGGCGCAACTGCCCCTGGCCCAGGGGTTGCTACTGAAAATGACCGCACCCCTGTTCATGCCGTTGATTGCCTATCTGTGGTTGAAGGAACAGGCGCCGAGACTGGCCCTGCTGGCACTGCCGCTTGGCTTTGCCGGGGTTATCCTGGTACTGGAACCCGGCGCCGCGGACTTTGAATGGGCCGCACTGATCGGCCTGGCCGGCGGCCTGCTGGCCGCCATCGCCAAAGTCACCGTGCGCCGCCTGGGCAAGACCGAGCCCACCTATCGGGTGGTGTTCTATTTTTCGCTGATCGCCACACTGATTTCCGCCGTACCCCTGACCTGGGCCTGGCAGACACCGGAGCCGCGCACCTGGGGCCTGCTCATGTTCATGGGCGCGGCCGGCACCCTGGGCCAGTTACTGCTGACCCGGGGTTACGCCATCGCCAATGCTTCGCAGGTGGCCCCTTTCACCTATTTTTCGGTACTCTACGGCGCAGCCTTCGGCTATCTGTTCTGGGATGAGGTACTGGACGTCGGCTTCATCAGTGGCGCGGTATTGATCGCCATTGCCGGCCTGCTGGCGATTCGCAGGAACGGTCGGTCAGTGCCGCAGATCGCTACCGTCAACGACGGTTGATCCGCCCGCCTTTAATCGCGCAGGTAGGCCAACACTCGACTCAATTCACCCTCGTCCACCATGAGCAGGAAGGGTGTACTATGCAAACCCGGCTGAGCTGTACGCAGCCAGTGACACATGCAGGCTTCATCGCCGACACAGTGATCAAATAGCAATTGATAACACTCGATGAATTGGGCAGCCTGCCGGCCGGCGGACTGCTGTGGGTCCAGCTCGACCTGAGCGTTCGCCAGTGCGCCGATATCGGCGCACTGCAAACCCAGGATACGAGCCAGTTCAGCGTGATAGAGACCCAGCAGTTGTGCGGCCTGCAGCACCCCCTGGGTCAGTTTGCGCGGCGTATCCAGCTCGGCAAGGCGAATTTCAAACACCACGCGGGTTCGATCAGCGGCTCTGGTTCACCATAAATTCGATGGCCGCCATCAGTTCTTCTTCGCTGCAACTGTTGCAGCCACCGGACGGCATCATCGCAGTATTCGGCACGCCCTGCATGGCGGACATCAGCAAGGCATCCATCCCTTTTGCAATGCGCGGCTCCCAGGCCGCCACGTCACCCACCTTGGGCGCGTTGGCCGCACCGGTCATGTGACAGGCGAAACAGTATTTCTTGAATACCTGCTCACCGCTCATCTTCGGTTCGGCGGCCGCCGGCTCGGCAGCAACCACTGCCGTGTCCGTCTCGGCCATCGCAGCCGCGGCTTCGGCGCCTGCATCGGATTCCGCTTCTGCGGTCTGTTGTGTGGCGACATCAGCGGCTTCGCTGTCCGCTTGCTCATCCATGGCGGTCGGCGTCTCGACGGTCATGCCGGGCTCTGCCGGGCTACCGGCCGTATCGTTGTCGTCGTTACCGCAACCGCTCAGCAACAACGCACACAAACTGATTAGCAATAGAAACGGTCTCATGATCATCCTCTCTACTCGTTATATTATTGATCACCGCGAATGATGTTTTCCATACTGGCCAGTAGCCGGTTCCAGTCTTCGTCGCCGGTCTGGCCGGTCGCCATCATCTCCATCAACTGATACGCCAGCTGACGGTTTTCGGCGCTAAAATCTTTTAATTTTCCCAGGGTATACATGTGGTTGCCCTGCTCGATATCGAGTGTTTTGAGCAGCGCAAACAACATCAGTGCCTGCCCGGAATGCGGCTCCTGCGCCACAATATCGTGAACTTTCTGTATAACTTCGGTCGACATAATAGATCCGCAACAAGGTTTATTTCGACGTCGCCGCACATGAATAAGCTGGCATTCGGGCGGCGGCTGGCGCTAATGATAACAGACAATCTGAAGCACGTGCGGTGTTAACATGAAGCCTCCCGGTTTCCTTATTGTTTCGAGTCCTGACCTGCTATGGCCAAATGGTTAACTTCGATCAGTATCGCATTCTTTATCGGCCTGTTGCTGGGCATGCTCATCATGTGGCAACAACCCACCCCGCAATTGAGCACCGATACCGGCCGTGCCGCAGCCGAAAACGCCGCTGACAAAGACAATCGTCAACAACTTGCCCGCATCGATGAGTTGCAGAATCAGATACGACAACTGCAAAAACAACTCGCCTCGGCCGAGGCCGCAGCGCATAACGATGCCGCGGACCTGGACCAGCATGACGCGGCACAACGCGCCGACGATGCGCCCGAAGAAGATCCGCTCAACGAAGCCAATCTGGTCGCGGCCGGCGTCAATGCCGGGCTGGCCACGGATATTCTGTATCGTCGCGACCAGTTCGAATACCAGAAACTGGCGCTACGCGATAAAGCCATTCGCGACGGCTATTTCCGCAAAAAGCAGTATTATCGCGAACTGCGCGAACTTCAGGAACAGCAACCTTCGCTGCGCGAGGAAATCGGAGATCGCGCCTTCGATCGTTTCCTGTATCTCAGCGGCCAGAGCAATCGCGTTGCAGTACGCAGCGTCATGGCCGATTCCCCGGCTCAGCAAAACGGCGTCAAACAGGGGGATATTCTGCTGCGCTACAACGGCAGGCCGGTGTACAGCTGGAATGAAATGCGCCGCCTCACCAGCGAAGGCGATCCCAACGGTTACGTCAGTCTGGACATTCAGCGCAATGGGGAAATCATCAATCTGGCACTGCCACGCGGACCGCTGGGGGTGACCCTGCTGCCGTCCCGTGCCGATCCCGACCAAACCCCTTGATAAAACACCCAACCACCCTGATCTACTGAAAGATGAATATCGATAATCTTAAAAACATGCTCGCCCAGGGCCAGGACAATCTGCTGTTACGCTTCGGTCTTGGTCAGGCCTTACTAAAAGACGGTCAGGCGGAACAGGCCATCGAACACCTGCGTGCGGCCCTGGATTTCGACCGCAATCATTCAGCGGCCTGGAAACTGCTCGGTAAGGCCTATACCGAAACCGGGCAGGGTGCTCAGGCACGCAACACCTATCAGCAGGGTATAGCGGTCGCAGAATCACGCGGTGATGTGCAGGCTGCAAAAGAAATGAAAGTATTTCTGAAACGTCTCGGCTGAACATCGGGACGGGAGGTAAGGCTGTAAAGGGTACAAATCCGGGCGAAAGGTATATACTTGCCGTCCAATCAATCCCGGCAATCAAGGTGCACTATGGCCTTTACTCAAGATCAGATCGATGAAATGGAACTGCTGCTGCGTTATCGACTGGATACCACCCTGGAAGGCATCAAAATTCACAAATCCGCCAGCCCGCGTATTATTGCCGCGGCAGAACGGTTATTCGAAAAAGGCCTGACCACCCAGATCGACGGCGGTTACCTCACCGAACTGGGGCGGGAAACCGCACAACATGCCCAGTCCCTGCTGTTGTTACTGGCACCGGCACACAGCATCGCTTCATGATTCAAGCCGGGCTCAGTCATCGCGCCATTGTGCTTTGCTGAGCGCAAACAGCCCGATCAACCACTGGCCGGCGCTGATCACGACCAGCACCCAGGACATCACCAGCAAAGCCTCAGCCATGGTAATACCGGCAAACAGTTGAGGCGTATAGCCGCAGGAAGCCTGTACTTCATACAGACCGGGCAACCATTTATCCAGCGCAAACCAGGCTGGCAGCCCCAGTTCCATGGAACATTCGCCGAACACGGTACCACGCTCGGTACCGAACAACAGCATCGACCGATTCAACAACCCCACTGCCACAGCCAGCATCAGACCGTGTAACACCATGGCCGCCCAGGGGCGTTTCCGCAACCACCAGCCCAGCGCAGCCACGAGGATCATTGCACTCACGCCAAGCCGCACATGAATACATAACAGACAGGGCCACTCATCACGGCCATACTGAAAATACAACGCCACACCCATCAACAGGATGCCGCCCCAGAACAGCAGCGCCCAGTACCAGCCACTGCGATTGATGGCGATCAGTTGTTTCATGTTTCTGCGT
>CBDULQ010000126.1:0-10264 GCA_965368115.1 uncultured Gammaproteobacteria bacterium
GAACAGTATCAACCTCACGGTTGAAAAACTGGACGGTATCATCAGAAACATCCTGTCTGCCGGCGAATTCATCAAGAACTCAAGTGAAGAAATTGTAGCCGGAAACAATAATCTGTCACAACGTACGGAGACGCAGGCTTCCACGCTGGAGGAGACGGCTTCCAGCATGGAAGAGCTGACCAGTACTGTACAGAATAATGCGGATAATGCGCAGCAGGCAAATCAGCTTTCATCCAGTGCGCGCACTACCGCTGAGCAGGGTGGTGAAACCGTACACAAGGCGGTTCAGGCTATGGAAGAGATCACCAGTGCAAGTAATAAAATCGCAGAAATCATCGGCGTAATTGACGAGATTGCTTTTCAGACCAATCTGCTGGCGTTGAATGCATCGGTAGAAGCGGCCAGGGCTGGAGAGCAGGGTAGAGGTTTTGCAGTAGTCGCTTCAGAAGTTCGTAATCTCGCCCAGCGTAGCGCGACAGCTGCTAAAGAAATCAAGGAGCTGATCAGTGACAGTGTGGTTAAAATCGAAAACGGTGCACAGCTTGTCAATGAGTCCGGCGAGGCACTTAGCAATATTGTGAGTAGCGTTCGAAATGTAGAGACCATTGTCCAGGATATCGCCAGTTCCTCAAGAGAGCAGGCGACGGGTATTCAGGAAGTTAACAAAGCGGTTACCCAGATGGATGAAATGACCCAGCAAAATGCGGCGCTGGCTGAGCAGGCGGCAGCGTCTTCGGAATCAGCGCTACAACGTGTTTCCGAGATGAACGACTTAATTAAATTTTTCACGATCAGACGATGATAGAGATCATAAGGTCCGGATATGAGTTTTAACGACAGAGAAGAAAATCAGGATAAGAGTCATGAGCTTACTCAATTCCTCAGCTTTTCTCTAGGTAAGGAAGAATACGGCGTGGATATCCTGCGCGTTCAGGAAATTCGTGGTTGGGAAGAAGTACGAGAGCTTCCTAAATCGCCGGATTACATCAAGGGCGTGCTGAATTTGCGCGACCAGGTTGTACCCATCATCGATCTCAGAGTGCGCTTTGGCCTGGATCAGGTGGAATACAAGCCAACAACCGTCATTGTTGTACTATCTGTTTTTCGCGATGGCAAGAGCCATGTTGTTGGTGCCGTGGTCGATGCTGTATCCGATGTGCTTGATGTGGATCGCGATGAATTGCGGGCAGCACCGGATCTGGGTGCCACAGTGGATACACGTTATATCAACGGTATGTTTATGCTTGATACACGCATGCTGATTTTATTGAATGTAGATAAATTACTGGACCCGAACGAACTGGCTTCAATTTCGAAACTGGCAGGCTAGACTGATCAGGAAATGACCAACACGCGGATTATAGCGGTCGTTAACCAGAAAGGTGGTGTAGGTAAGACAACTACTACAACCAATCTGGCTCACGGACTGGCAAGAAAAGGCAATCAGGTGCTTGCGATAGACCTCGATCCACAGGCGCAGATGACTGTAAGTCTGGGGATGCAGAGAAAACGTGACATGGGTGGTCTTGAGAAAGCACTACTGAAAGGTGAGCCGCTGATCAAGGTGACCTATCCTGTACGAGATAACCTGAACCTGGTGCCCGCCGGATATGGTCTGGTCGATGTTGAAAACCTGTCTGATGGCGGAGCATCGAGAGGTCAGTTGTTGAAGAAGGCGATCGCCGATGTCGCGTCCCAGTATGAATATATCCTGATCGACTGCCCCCCGTCGTCGGGTTTGCTGATTGTAAATGCGATATTTGCGGCAAATGAGATTCTTATTCCGATGACCGGCGACTATCTGGCCTTGCAGGGGATGTCGCACCTGATGGGTACATTACGCAATTTCGAAAGTGCTCTGGGTCAGGAAATTAAACGCTGGATTGTGCTAAGCAAATTTCAGGGACGGCGCAGACTGTCCCGAGAAGTACAGGAGAAACTGGTCGTGCACTTTCCGGGCAAAGTTCTGAAGACAGTGATCTCGGAATCTGTGCTACTGGCCGAGAGCCCAAGCTTCGGCAAGACGATTTATGAATACAAACCGTCCAGTCGTTCAGCGACTGAATATGAAACACTGGTAGATGATCTGATTCAAGGCAGGGTTAACTGATGGCTAGTCGATCCAAAAGTAAAGTAAGCAAGCTGGGGCATGACCCTCTGGCGTGGATGGATGAGGAAGATCTGCCGGCGAAAGAAGGTTCGCCTGACCAGATGAAAGATACGGAAATCGAAGCGCCGGTAGCGGCTACTGAAGCAGAAGGTATTTCGGCAGACGAAATCGAGCAGAGCCTCGAGACTGAAGGCGATGATGCTCAGGCGGAGCAGACTCAGCAGATCCCTGAGCCGGTGGAGGCGTCTTCCGGTCGTATAGACCTGCCATCCTATTTCGGAATTGCCCAGGTCGCTGACTGTAAACTACAGATGGTCCAGGTCCTGAAGTCAGAGGACCGTGAGCTGCTGGTCAATGTCGATGAGCTGGAATCCATTGATACGGCTGCAATTCAGCTGCTTATAGGTTTCGAGGCAGCGGCTGAAGAAGCTGATAAATCGATCAGGTACGTTGGCCAGTCTGAGAAGCTTACGAATATTGTCGATTTATTGAATCTTAGACAGGTTCTGGCCATTCCGGAGTAAGCCGTGTTATGGGCATCAAAGAAAATACCAACAGGGAGTTCCGGTTTACAGAGAAAGATTTTAATAAACTGAGAAAAATTGCGAATGCTCACACCGGCATTATCGTTACTGACGATAAATACGATATGTATTACTCGCGCCTGGTTAAGCGCTTGAGAAATCTGGGTCTTAAAAGTTTTTCTGAATATGTTGATTACCTGGACCGTAATCAGGATACGGAATTTACTCCATTTATAGATTCCATAACAACCAATCTGACCTCCTTTTTCAGAGAAAATCACCATTTCGACTACATCAAATCCAACATCGTGCCGGATCTTCTCGGTCGTAATGATATGGGGCGAGAACTCAGGGTCTGGTCGGCCGGTTGCTCGACCGGAGAAGAGCCTTACACTATCGCGATGACGCTTCATGAAGTCATGGACGGTAAAACTCACGTAAAACCGAAAATTACTGCCACTGATATCGACACCACTGTACTTAATAAAGCTGCTTCGGGAATTTATGATCTGGCTCGGCTCGAGGGGTTGCCGAACTCGATAAAGAGACGGTGGTTTTTTAAAGGTAAGGGTGATAAGGCCGGGCTGGTCAAGGTTTCGCCGGAACTGAGGGGCTCGATTGATTTTCGACAGCTGAACCTTATCAGTCAGTGGTCGATAAGAGAAAAATACCACATTATTTTTTGTAGAAATGTCGTGATTTACTTCGATCGGCCGACTAAGACAAAGTTGTTGAATCGTTTTGCCGATCAGCTGGAACCGGGGGGTTACATGATTCTGGGGCACTCGGAATCATTGCAGGGCTTGTCGGATCGATTTGAGACTGTGGGCAAAACTATTTATAAGGTCAGGTAGGTAATGAGTATCAACTATACGCCCACCATGAGTATGCCCGACGCCCTGCAGGGATTTGAGCATATCAAGCGCTACTGGGATAAGCATCAGAACATGTATGCTGCGAAGATTCTTCCCGGTGAATATTATGTGACACGATCGGAAGAATGTGTGACAACGGTTCTTGGATCATGTGTGTCGGCCTGTATTCGTGACGTGCGAAAAGGCATCGGTGGCATGAACCATTTTATGTTGCCCATGCATCGAGGTAATGAAAAAGATTTCCTCATCAGTGATGCTGCACGTTACGGGAATTTCGCAATGGAGCATCTGATCAATGACATTCTGCGTTTTGGAGGGCAGCGTAATTCTCTCGAATTCAAGTTGTTTGGTGGTGGTCGCATCATGCAGGCGATGATGGATGTCGGGCGAAAAAATATAGAGTTCGTACTGGACTATATGAAAACCGAGGGTTTTGCTATCGGTGCGGAAGACCTGGGTGACATTTATCCGAGAAAAGTTATGTATTTCCCAAAAACCGGTAAAGTGCGGGTTAAGAAGCTCAAGTCTATGCACAATGACACTATCGTGAAGCGCGAGAGTCAGTACATGGATCAACTGAAAGTGGAGCCGGTTCAGGGCGATATCGAATTGTTCTAGTATGGATAAAATTAAAGTACTAATCGTTGATGACTCTGCGCTGATCAGGAAGGTCCTTACTGAGTTGCTGACCTCTGATTCGGGTATCGAGGTGATCGGGTCGGCAGCAGATCCCTACATCGCGCGAGAAAAGATCAAAAAACTGAATCCTGATGTGATTACGCTGGATGTAGAGATGCCAAAAATGGATGGCATAACGTTTCTGAAGAATTTGATGCGCCTGCGACCAATGCCCGTGGTCATGATATCGACACTGACCGAACAGGGCGCCGACATCACATTACAGGCGCTCGAGCTGGGTGCGGTAGATTTTGTGTCCAAGCCTAAAATGGACGTCAATGAAGCCATCAAGGACTACCGTGATGAAATTGTGGAGAAAGTTAAAATAGCAGCTCAGGTTCCAAGAGAGTTGCTGGCCAGTAAATATGAGATGGCGGCAGCTGGTGGCAGCAGTCAGAAATCGGTGGCTGACCTGGCAGGTCGGGCCAGAGCTGAAAGTGGGACCTTCCTGAAGACGACAGACAAGATCATTGCCATCGGCTCGTCGACAGGTGGAACCGAAGCCGTCAAAGACGTGCTCATGGGCTTGCCTCCGGATGTGAGTGGTATTGTCGTAACCCAGCATATTCCCGGAGCATTCAGCGGCTCTTTTGCGAAGCGATTGAATGACTGTACGTCTCTTAACGTCTTCGAGGCTAAAGAAGGTGATCAGCTCAGGCCGGGCAGTGTTTTTATCGCTCCGGGTGATAAACATCTTGTCGTTAAACGCAGTGGCGCAAAATATTACTGTCATATCGATGATGGCCCCGAAGTGAATCGGCATAAACCGAGTGTTGAAGTGATGTTTAAATCGGTCGCTGAGGCTGCAGGGCCGAACGCCATGGGCATCATGTTGACCGGCATGGGGGCGGACGGCGCAACAGCGATGCTGGAGATGAAGCAGAAAGGGGCGTTTAACGTAGCTCAGGACGAGAAGAGTTCCGTCGTCTGGGGTATGCCAGGGGCGGCAGTTAAACTCGAGGCAGTGGATAAGGTTGTTTCCCTGGGCAAGATTTACAGGGAAATCATTGAGTATTGTCAGAGATAACCAGGTATTACAGGTTGAATATGAAAGCAATAATACCCGCGATAGCGATATCAATAATCGTCCTGGTTTATGGGGCGCTGGTCAACAATCTATCGTTTGGGCTGATCGAAGTTCTGGTTATTGTGTTTGCCTGGGCAGGTAGTGTGATATTCCTGCTTCGAGCACAGGATGACTCTGATGAGAGTGAAGAAATTTATCAGCATGAGGATTTCAAAAGCCTGGTGAATGAACACATACAGCAGGGCGGCGTGCTGGAGACTGAAGCGGAAAAAACGGCGGCGAATATCGAACGCCTGCAGAACCTTATTACCGAAGCCGTAGAGACTCTGTCGAATAGCTTTTCCATCCTCTCCCAGCAATCCGAGACCCAGTCCCATCTAATGCATGAGGTTATCAATCAGCTTAATGGCGAAGAAAGCCAGTTGAGTAGCGCCACTTTTATTAACGAGACTCACCAGGTGCTGGAGTACTTCGTGGATATCGTGACCGAAGTGAGCCGAGGCGGTATGACCATGGTATATACCGTCGATGATATCGAAAAGCAAATGGATGCGGTTAATGGCCTGCTGAGTGATATCAGTGTGATAGCGGATCAGACGAATCTTCTGGCGCTGAACGCAGCTATCGAAGCGGCTCGAGCGGGTGAGGCCGGCCGAGGGTTTGCAGTAGTGGCGGATGAAGTCCGGGCATTGTCGCAAAACTCTAATGATCTCAACGGCAAGATCAAGGAAGTTGTGGCCAATTCGAAAGTGAATATTTCGAAAGCCAAGGATTTGGTGGGTAAAATCGCGTCTCGTGATATGAGTGTGGCGATGCAGCACAAAGTCAAGGTTGACGATATGCTTGGCCAGATGAAACAACAATCCGTATTCGTCGAATCCAAGCTGGAACAGATGCAGGATATTGGCGATCGGGTCAGGTCCGGTGTGGCAGGCGTTGTCCAGTCATTACAGTTTGATGATATTAGTAAGCAGATCTGTCAGCAAATGCATATACAAATGTCATCACTACAGGCATCGATCAGGGAAATGGGGCAGAGTCTTAACGCCATCGGTTACGACGAACAAAGCCTTAAGAGAATGATCGAGGTGATCAGAATCTTTAACGAACATGTTCGAGGTATATCGGCTGAGGCTGATGTGCAGCGACAAAGGACCAGGGCGCAGGGTAATATGGAAGAAGGTGATGTTGAGCTGTTTTGAACGATGTTAGTCCTTACAAGGATGATCAATCAAAGGAGGCAACAATGAGTATTTCAATCGATGTGGTAGAAGGCAGTAATACGGCCACTATAAAAGTAAACGGCCGCTTTGACTTTAGTGTGCATAACGAATTTAGAAAATCATATAAAGACGTCAATATCAGCAATGGTGTTTATAACGTGGACTTGTCGGAAACAGACTACATGGACAGTTCGGCACTGGGTATGTTGCTTCTCCTCAAGGAGCATGCAGATAGTAACTCGTCTCGGGTGAAGCTGGTGAAGGCGAATAACGATATCAAGGAAATTCTTCATATTGCCAGTTTCGACAAACTGTTTACTGTAGAGTAAGACAGGATTGATGAGCGAGAAACAGACAATACTGATCGTCGATGACGACCTCACTAATCGACTTGTACTCAAGTCCCTGTTGAGAGAAGCCGGTTTCGATTCGCTGGAAGCCGAAAATGGCCAGGATGCCGTGGATGTCTCGCGGCGCCATCACGTGGATATTGTCTTGATGGATGTCATGATGCCCGTGATGGATGGCTATGAAGCGGCCAGGATCATCAAAAGCGAATCACGAACGTTTGTGCCGATTATCTTTCTGACGGCGATGACGGACGAGGAAGCGCTTGTAGACTGTATTGACGCAGGCGGTGATGATTTTCTAACCAAGCCTTACAATCATGTATTATTGCGCGCCAAAATCGACTCGATGCTTCGAATACGATCCTTGTATCAGCAGATCGAGAAGCAGAATCAGGAGCTGAATAGACATAACTTGCGTATTGAACAGGAAGTGAATATCGCCAAAAAGGTATTCGGAAACCTGTTGAGTAATACCGTTTCCAGGGAAAAGACCGGGCTTCGTTATAGCATGTCCTCCATGTCCATATTCAACGGCGACATGATTCTCGCGGAACGCAATCAGTCAGATGGCCTGGATATCCTGATTAGTGACTTCACCGGTCATGGACTGTCGGCCGCAATCGGTTCGATTCCAGTTTCCGATGTTTTCTATACCATGACAAAAAAAGGCTTTTCCTCGGCGGAAACACTGGCCGAGGCCAACAATAAACTATTGAAGCTCTTGCCTACCCAGATGTTTATGGCGGCGGCGCACATCAGTGTGGATCGTATTAACAATGTAGTTACCGTGATCAATTGTGGCCTGCCCGACCTGTATTTATGGCGCAATGGAAAGGTTATCAAAGAATTTGGATCGCAGAATATCCCATTGGGTATCGCTCGACAAAGTAGTGAAGGCTACCAGATCGATATGTCCGGAATCGAATATGGGGACCGCATTTTTGCCTGCACCGACGGCATTATGGAAGCCGAGAATTCAGAAGGTCAGTTCTATGGTAAGCAGCGTATGCTCGATAGCATGACCGGCGCAGCGGAAGAAGAGCTTATCTTCGACGCGATACTTGATGATTGCAAGGCCTATGCCGGTGAGGCTGAACAAACAGACGATATCACCCTGCTCGAACTGTATCACCAGGAGCGGGTGGAATACGCAGATGCGACTCAGACAAACCAGGACCTGAAACCGTCCAGCTGGACCATTCAATTCACTCTGGATATACAGAGTCTGCGCAATTTTGATCTGCTGCCTTATATCATGCATGGTGTGAACGGTTTGCGTTCGATTCCCAATAGTCGTTCCACGGTGCATACCATTGTCACCGAGATTTATGCGAATGCACTGGATCACGGTATTTTAAAACTGGATTCTTCGATGAAGAGTACGCCGGACGGTTACATGGAATTCTACCAGGAAAAGAATCGCCGTCTGGAAAGCTATCAGGAAGGTGAAATCGAACTGACCCTGAGTCATGAGCCCGGTGAAAACGGCGGCGGACGATTAACGATCAGAATGGTCGACAGTGGCGATGGCTTTGATTTCACTAAATTGAACAAGGATATGTCGGCAAACGCCGGATTTTCGGGTCGCGGATTCGGTTTGATCAGCCAGTTGTGCAAGACGGTGGAGTATCAGGGGTCGGGAAACACCCTGGTGGCCGTCTATGAATGGGAATAGTAAACCGGCTGTCTAGAGCACGTTTGGCAGGATGGAAAAAGCTTCCGGTTCCGGCTCCGGCTGTTTTACCTCACGTGCCACTCGGTAGTTGAGCAGATCGTAATAACGTCGGATATTTTCCACGTAACGCACCGGTTCCCAGCCTCGCGCATAACCGAAGCGGGTTTTCTTGTACCATTTCTTTCTCGATAGCAGCGGCAGGGTGGTTTTCAGGTCCACCCATTTGTTCGGGTCCTTGCCCAGTTGCTCGGCGATCTGCCTGGCATCTTCCACATGATAATAACCCACGTTATAGGCGGCCATGGCAAACCAGGTGCGATCCGGCTCCTGCAGATCGTCGGCGAAGCGTTCGCGAATCTGTGCCAGGTACTTGGCGCCACCGTAGATGCTGCTGGTCGGATCGAGGCGGTTTTTGATACCCAGGTGACCCGCGGTTTCCAGTGTCAACATCATGATGCCCCTGACCCCGGTTGGTGACACGGCACGAGGATTCCAGTGTGATTCCTGGTAGCCCATGGCGGCGAGCAGCTTCCAGTCCAGGTTGTATTTATCCGCCGCCTCTTCGTAGGTCTCACGGTATTTGCTCAGGCGTGTGGCAATGTGGCGCAGGTAAATGCGGTTGCCGACATAGTCGAATTTGGTCACGTGACCATAATGTTTTTCCACCAGCTGGGTGATTTCGCCGTCGTTAAGGGTGCGCCAGAAAAAGACCATGGCCTTGTCATACAGGCTGGTGTCACGGGTTTTCGGAAATGCCCAGGCCAGTTGTTTCGGCTCGGAAACGTCGAAGGCGACGCGGAGCTCCAGCATAAAACGCTGATTGAGGGCGACTTCGTTGGAATCTGCGATCGTGTAATCGATGAACTGCTCTTCAACCAGTTGCAGCAGTTCTTCGCTTTCCTTGTCGTCATGGGCGGTCCAGTGGAGATCCGGGTATTCCGTCTTGAGCATGTGCAGGCTGTCGATGTGGCTGGAGCCGGCGACGACTTCCAGGTTGCCCAGCGCCAGGTCTTCGACCGAATCGGGTTTGATGTCCTGGTTGTTGTAGACCAGCTGTTCGGTGATTTCCTGGTAACTGGGGCCGAAACGGACCCGCTGCTTACGCGCCTCGGTGACCGTCAGGCCGGCGGCTGCAAGTTGGGCTTCGCCGCGTTCCAGCATGTTGAAGATTTGATCCAGGTTGTCCGGCACGACGATGCGCAGATTGACGCCCAGAGAGTCGGCGAATTTTTTAGCCAGGTCGTATTCGAAGCCGGCGGGGCCGTCCGGGCCTTCATAATAGGTCGTCGGGCTGTTACGCGAGATGACCACCAGTTCGCCACTATCCAGCACCCGTTGCAGCTCATTGGGCTGAAACAGGTAAGGGATGCCCTTGAACAGCAGCAAAACGACGCTGAACAGGACGATCAGGAATGACGCCATAAACCGGCATCGTGGATTAACCAGTGGATTACTCAAGACTCACGCTTCTAAATGGATGCAACAGCCCATTATAAAATGGGCAGTTTATCAATTCCTCCCCTGTTCGAGCCAGTAGAATTTAGTTGTCGGAAGGGGATCAAAAATGGAAATATCGAAATATCGGGGTATTTTATAACTTAAAAGGTTTATTCCGGGGCTTTTAGCGTCAGTATTATTTATTTTTTGCGCATGTCTGTTTTTTAAATGTTTGATAAATATAGGTAATAATATTTATCTCAAGATATCAGTAAAAAATATGTCCATTTTATGATAAATTAGTTATTCGTGTTTTTATACAAAGACAGAGAGCCCAAGAAAAGCGCTTCGGCCAGGGATTATAG
>CBDULQ010000127.1:0-10216 GCA_965368115.1 uncultured Gammaproteobacteria bacterium
GTAAAGCCTGGATCTGGGCCACGGTGCGGTTGACGCCCCAGCGGGTACCCATCTCGCCCCAGTGCAGGATGTATTTTTCCATCACCGGCGTCAGCTTCATGATCGCACCCGTTCAGTAATTTCTGTTAATACTGAAATTAGTAAAAACACGGGCCGATGTCAATAAAAATTTCTCGGCCGCCGGCATCTGAAAAATCCCCCGGCCCGAAAAATCCTCGAAAATTTAATGAATAAACCGATTAATGCCGCGCACTTTTTCGTGAAAGCGGGTCATCGCTTTCGTGCCGGTGCTCTATCCGGATGAGATACCGCCAAAGAGCCGAACGATGACCCGCCACCGGTTCAGCACTCATCTAGCCGAACCGGTGGCTTTCTCGACACGAAGGTAAATTAAGCATATATTTTTGAAAAATTTAGCATTATTTCGCACTATGACATGGCGGACGGTATCCGACCCGGCGCTGAGAAACC
This sequence comes from uncultured Gammaproteobacteria bacterium, assembly GCA_965368115.1. GTDB lineage: Bacteria > Pseudomonadota > Gammaproteobacteria > SZUA-229 > SZUA-229 > CBDULQ01. The sequence goes on from CBDULQ010000127.1 coordinate 472, forward strand.
CTGACAATCAATTGCTATGACCGGCAACATCATCATCAACTTCATCACGCAAAGTTATTTCAATCCACTGTTGCTTAGCGTGTACCTGATCACCCTGGGTTACTTTGTTAATCGCGACGGAATACAGATAAAACCGGCGAGTAATCTTGCCATCCTCCGTCTGAGCCTGCGGCCTTACCTGGTACTGGCTCCGCTGATGTACCTGCTCTGGCTGTTCTGGCTGCGATGGTTCCTGTCCTATACACTGCCCGCGATCCAGCTCACCGATCTGCTGGCCTTACCCGGTCACTGGACATTTTTTCCGAGCACACTCATCGCCGCCATCATGCTCAGCCAGATGGCGAAAAAAAACGGCATTCGCTGTTCGATCATGGAGTTGTGGCTGATCTATCTGCCGATATACAGCATCGCCCTCGGTCTTCAGGTCGGTCTTCACCTGCACTGGCTGAACCAGCAGATCCAGGGGCTCTCATGAATACGCTACTGATTCTGCTCAGCCATGCCTTCAATCCGCTGATCATCGCGTTCTACATTTCGCTGCGTAACAAAACCGACAGTGGCACACGCCGCAATCTGCAACCGGGTGACGTCATTGTCATCATATTGTCGTCATGGTTGATTTACTTTATCTGGTTAGCCGTGCACTTTCTCGGCGCCTGGATGACGGGCAGGTCGTTTTCGTTTCCGGTCTTTATCGGCACCTATCAGGGCATCCACTATTTCTTCCCGTTTATGGGTGGACTGACGATCATTTTTGCCGAGTCGGTACTGCGTCCGATTCTTCGTGCACCCATGGCGATTGAAATCTACCGCGCCGTGTATGTGCTGATTGTATTTCTCTCCTCTTACATGATGCTGGTCAATTACCTGGCTGCGCTCTCCTGAACGGCTGTTCACCTGATCCACAGGCAAAAGCCTTTATGCGATAACTCTCACAGATTCCTCCGCCTTTCACGTCTAGTATTTTTCGGGTCTGTAGTATTTGTGGAATTCGCATGAAAACAATAATCCCTGTCTGGCTCACTCTTCTGTTTTTATTTACCGGCACGGCCCAGGCCAAAGGCACCCCCTGGTACTTCGGCATTAAGGGCGGCTTCATGGACGCTGGCACCAGCCTCACCGATAGCGCCATCAACGGCGGTCTGGACGTGGGCTATCGTTACAATAAATTCCTGTCTTTCGAAGGCGAACTGACCCAGACCTTTATCGATGGCGACAGCAACGGTAATGACTGGGAAGTGGATACCCTGTCCGGGTTCGCCGCGTTTCGTTCCAATACGTCAATCAAGTTCAAGGGTAAGATCGGCTTCAGCAACATCGATTACGGCGGCAATGACGACACCGAATTATCCATGGGCATAGGTGTGGGTTTCTGGGCGCTGGGCGGTCTGGCCGAAGTGGAATATACCCAGCTCAGCGATGATCCGGATCTGGACTTTCTCAGTTTTGGTGTGAATTACTTCTTCTAGGCGAATTCAGGGCGGTGTTCATTGCCGCCTGTTCCCTGCCCGGCCGGGTAGTCGTCATCGACTTTAGCAACAGGCGACGCCCGGCCGATTCCCCATGGTCTTCAGCGCTTTAAGGTCCTCGGCAAACGGCACCTGTTTGCGATTCTGCCGGGCCGTCACTTCCAGCACCTGCTGCGCCCAGTCATCCAGTTGCGGATTGATTCGATAATAAATCCACTGCCCCACGCGACGGTCGCTGACCAGCTCGGCTTTACGCAACAGGGCCAGGTGCCGGGAAATCATCGGTTGCGATAAATCCAGCGCATGGGTGAGTTCGCATACGCACAACTCCCCTTCCAGCTGCATCAGCATCAGGCAACGCAGGCGTATGTCATTGGCCAGGGCGGCGAACAGATCTTGAGCGTGTATCATGGCTTGCATTATATATGATTTTTGATATATATTGCCAGCCATATATTTACGGGAGAGCCGTCATGAGTCAAAAACAGCAGGACGATGTACGTAATCACGTCCGCAATGCGTATAGCGAAGTCGCCGAAGCCAACAATGCAGGCGGTTGTTGCGGTGTGGAAAGCAGTTGCTGCGGGGTCTCCGACGATGCCGCCATCAACACCCTGATCTCCACCCGGCTAGGTTATTCCGAAGCGGACCTGCTCAGCGTGCCGGAAGGCGCGGACATGGGCCTGGGTTGCGGCAATCCGAAGGCCATTGCGGAACTGCAGGTCGGCGAAGTGGTGATCGACCTGGGCTGCGGCGGCGGCTTCGATGTGTTTCTCGCCGCCAACGAAGTGGGTAAACAGGGCCTGGTGATCGGCATCGACATGACACCGGCCATGGTCAGCAAAGCCCGCGACAATGCCGAAAAAGGTCGCTACGAAAACGTCCAGATTCGGCTCGGCGAAATCGAACACCTGCCGGTGGCGGACAACACCGCCGATGTCATCATTTCCAACTGCGTCATCAATCTGTCGCCGAATAAGGCACAGGTTTTCAAAGATGCGTTTCGTGCATTGAAACCCGGCGGCCGGCTGGCGATTTCCGATGTCGTGGCCAGCACCGAGCTGCCGCAACAGATTCGCGACGACATGCAACTGCATTCAGCCTGCGTGAGTGGTGCCAGTCACATCGACGAGCTGGCGTCCATCATGAACGACGCCGGCTTCACCGATGTGAGCATAAAACCCAAAGACGAGTCGCGTGAATTCATCAAGGACTGGGCGCCGGGCAGTCAGGTGGAAGACTATGTGATCTCCGCGGTTATCACGGCCTGCAAACCCGCGCATTAAAACGACCTGCAAATTTAAACTTAACAAAACAAAGGGCGCACACCGCGCCCTTTGTTGATCCGGCCATCATCCCAGTCAACCGGCTAGATGGTCATCACCATGTCCTCCGCGGGATAACGCACTTTGGGCAGAAACGCATTGTCGTCGTCCGCATGACGAATGCCCAGCGCGCAGATCACCGAAGTTTCCAGTCCCTGTTCACCCAGGCCGAGTATGCGATCGAATGCGGGCGCCTCGATACCGCCCATGGGACAGGCGTCGATACGCATCAGGGCCGCAGCGCTCAACAAGGTACCCAGTGCGATATGCACCTGTTGATGCGCCCAGTTGCGTTTCTGTTCATGGTTCATATCGCGAAACACGCCTTTCATGTGTTGCGCCAGTCCCTGTAAAGATGCCGGTGTCTGCTTGCGAATCTGCGCCACCGATTCAAGGTAGCGATCGATCATGGCGTCGCCGATGTCGGTCTGTGCCGCCAACACCAGCAGATGCGAACAGTTCAGCACCTTGTCCTGACCATAGGCATGTTCGACCAGGGCTTCACGTGTCCGCATATCGTCGACCAGGATCATACGGTACGGTTGCAGACCATAAGATGTCGCGCTTAAACGTGTTGCAGTGAGCAGTTCGTCCACCTGTTGTGGATCGAGTCGTTGTTCGGCGAAACGGCGTACTGCGTAACGCCAGTTCAATGCAGTGATGATATTCATGTGTTGTTCCTCATTCAGTGTGGTGCTGCCACCGATGTTTCAGGCAGCACCCTGTTCAAATGTTTTTGATGTCTGTTGCAGGCGTCCACTCCAGGTGGTCAGCATGACACCGCAGAAGATCAGTCCCATACTCAGTAGATCGCCCGCGTCATAGTGCTCGTCCCAGATCAGCACACCGGCGAACAAACTGGCCAGGGTGATCACGTAACCCACCTGGCTCAGGTACACCGGTCCGCCGACGCGCAACAGGGAAAACGAGCTGAGATACGAAGCACCGGCTATCGTCGCCAGCAGCACCAGCAACCAGCGTGCATCGATGGATGCGGGCAACGCGCTATCGACATTACCCAGCCATAGATTGATGATCAGCAGTGCCACGCTCTGCACCGTAAGCATGCCGATCACCAGCGGCATGGCGGCGCTACCCGCCGGCCAATAGCGACTGCGATAAATATTGCTCGCCGCCAGGGTCAGCGGGATGCATAACGCCAGTAGCATGAACACCCGTTCGCCCTGCAGATCGCCGAGCTGTGCCGGCATCAGCAACACCGCTACACCGCACAAACCCAGAGTCAGGCCGAGCAGTCGCAAGGGATGTGCGCGCTCGATACCGAGCAGGCGCGCCATGGCATAAGTCATCAGCGGCGACAGCGCAGTCATCAAACCCACCAGTCCCACCGGCAACTCGCGCAACACCAGGAACGCAAGTACGTAAGGCAGACTCACGCCGAGTAAACCACCGATCAGGTAATAGCGCAGATGAGCCAGATCCCAGCGCGGAAAATTGCGCGTTGGCCAGCACACCAGCCACACCACCAGCGCGGCGCCGGACATTTGCCAGAACAGAATAATCAGCGGCGACAGGGCCTGCTGTCCCGCCTGTTTGCCGATCATGAATACGGCCGCAGTGAGTACACCGGAGACCAGTAACAACAGCAGTGCTTTCATGACGACACCTCCTCTGCCGACGCTTTACGTCCGGCCCGGCTCAGCTTCAACCAGCGTTGACGCATGGCCGGGTCCGGCTGGGAAAACTCGATGACGTTACGATCCGGATCACGGATGAAGATCGAGCGACTGCTGTCGCCGAACATGACCGGGCCTTCGGTAATATCGATGCCGAGTCCGCGCACCCGCTCGACACTCTGATCGATGTCATCCACCTGCAAGGCGAGATGGGTGTAACCGGCGTAACGCAGTGCTTCATCCATCAATACATTGCGTCCGCCGTTGTAGTGATTGACGCTGTCCAGCAAATTGATTTCCGCACCGCTGGTATGACGCAGCACCACCACCCGATCCCGATAGTCTTCGCGAATCACCTGAAAGCCGAGCGCCTGATAAAAATCCATCGCGCGTTGAAACTGGGCGATGCGAATACCGATGTGTGCAATACCCTGAATGTTCATTGCGCACCTCCGGACGATCCAGAGCGATGTTTTTCGGATTGCAACGGCAGGGCGATCGGTCGCAGGGGAGCCGCATCGGCGCCGCGCAGTTTCAATGAACTCGCCATAAAAGCGAATTCGTACACGCCATCACGGGACAGCGCTTCGAGATAAACCAGTTCGATGATCGGTACGCCCTGTTCGGCGAGCAGATAAGTATGCAGGGGCACATAGTTGCCTTCAACTTCGGAAGGAAAGGCTTCGAAGCTCAGGTTGTCGGCACCGACGATCATCGCGCCCTGCTCTTCCACCAGGTAACGCGCAGCGGACATGCCGAGGCCGGGTGGATTGTGCATGTATTTCTGCGCATCGGCGTAGTGCTGCATACGTCCGGTACGGATCAGCACGACATCGCCCGGCTGCAACCGGGTGCCCTGTTTCTGCAGGGCCTGCTGCAGATCGCCGCGACTGATGCGATAGCCGTCCGGCAACATGTCCCGGTCTTTTGCCGCCGCCACATCGATGAGTACGCCGCGCGCCAGAATCGGCGGAATGTTTTCCGCACCGGCGCGCGCCCAGCCGCGATCACCGAGATGTTCGGCGGCGCGAAAACCGTTCCAGATTTCACCGTTCAGGCCGAAGTGACTCAGCGCATCGATGTGAGTGCCCATGTGGGTGTACATGGAAATCGCCGCACCGGTATAACTGACGTGATGGTTCATCTCGCCCCCCAGTTGCAGGGGATCGTCGACCACCGTGCCATGGGGCGTATGGGTCATCCAGATGCGGTAATGGGGATCGCCCGCCGCCTGCCAGCTGGGCATGCCGATGAAATACTCCACCGACAGGTCGTACATCCGCTGCGCCGTGGCGCGGGACAGGATGGTCGCCTGGCTGTGCGGCGTCATCAGATTGAGACGACCGATTTCGTCCTCGACGCCCCAGGGGCTTTTGCCGACCCTGACCGGTTCCGGTTCGGCCAGGGCTGGCATGCTGCACAGGATCAGGGCTGCGGCCAGCCAGCAACCCGGTGTGTGATTGATGCCTGTTTTCATGTCGTGTCTCCTCAGGGGATGCCGGATCAGTCGTCCGGCGCGACGGGCTCGCGGCAATCCGGGAGCCTGGAAACAAGCTTAATCATTCACGTTTCGTTGATAATCAGCCTATCATGAATAATACTGTTCACAAATATTAACTAATAAACGGGTATTTCATGGATCTGCTTTCCGACATCGCCGTCTTCGTCCAGGTGGTGGACAGCGGCAGTTTTACCGCCGCCGCCGAACGCCTGGAACTGTCGCGTTCGGTGATCAGCAAATACATCAGTCGGCTGGAGCAGCAACTGGGCGTGCGCCTGCTCAACCGCACCACCCGGCGCCTGAGCCTGACGGAGGCCGGGCAGATTCTCTACCAACGCAGCCAGCTCGGCCTGGAAGCCATCGCCGAGGCGCAGCAGGAAGTGGCCCAGCTCCAGCAAACCCCCGCCGGACGACTGCGCATCAACAGCCCCATGTCCTTCGGCATTCTGCACATCGCACCGCTGCTGGCGGAATTCCAGCAACGTTATCCGCAGGTCAAGGTGGACATGAATCTGGACGATCGGCAGATCGATCTGGTGGAAGCCGGATTCGACCTGGGCATACGCATCGCAACATTGGGGGATTCCAGCCTGGTGGCGAAACGCATGGCGCCCTGTCGGCATGTGCTGTGTGCCGCACCGGATTACCTGGCGGCACAGGGAACGCCGCACACACCCGAACAGCTCAGCACACATCGCAGCCTGATTTACGGTTATCACGACGCGCCGAATCAGTGGCAACTGGGTGGTGCCGACGGCAGCCGGATTCAGGTTCCGCTGCAGGGGGAACTGCGTATGAACAATAGCCTGGCGTTACGCGAGGCGGCCTTGCAGGGTGCGGGCATTGTGCTGATACCGACCTTCATCGTCGGCGACGATATCCGAACGGGACGCCTGATTCGGCTGTTGCCCGAATACGCCTTGCTGGAGGTGTCGATTTATGCCGTGTATCCGCAACGTCAGTGGCTGTCACCGAAAGTACGTGCCTTCATCGACTTCATGCACCAGGCGATAGCGGCACGGGCCGCCGTCTGGGATGCGTTCGAGGGATAAGCTCAGGCGTCCTGCTGGTCCACCAGTTCCACCATGACCCCCTGATCGTGATCATAGGCACGCACTTCGCGTAACTGCGGACGGCGCTGGGTGAGGTAGGCACAGGCGACGGCGATCTTGGCGGGATTGTCCTGACGTAATGCATTGAGCAGGTTCATGGCGACGAAGGTCAGGCGCTGGCGCGCATCCGGATGTTCGTGCAACACACCGTTCATTTTCACCCCACGATTCATATCCAGGTCCATACGATCCAGAAAGGCTTCCTGGCGATCGTCCAGCACCGTGTCGCGATCATGGTCATAGACCGGCTGGTCGTTGACGTAAATGGTCAGGGGTTCGGTCATGGCAGGCACTCGTAAGCCGGGGCAGCTAAACACAGTGCGATGATACGAGTAAACACGGGACCGGTCCAATCACCGATCCCATGTCATATCATTATGATGCCGATCCCACTTGCCGATGCCGGTTGCGCACCACATCCGCCGCAGCCACCATGCGGCTCAATGCCGCTTCCACTTCGGGCCACTGGCGGGTTTTCAAACCGCAATCCGGATTCACCCACAACCGCTGCAACGGAATCTTCGCAGCCGCCTTTTCCAGCAAATCGATCATCACTTGCTGCTCCGGTACATTGGGCGAATGGATATCATAAACACCGGGACCGATTTCGTTGGGATAATCGAAGTCCTCGAACGCCTCCAGCAGACGCATATCCGATCGCACCGCTTCGATGGTCACCACATCCGCATCCATCTCGGCGATGGCGGCAATGATGTCGTTGAATTCCGAATAACACATGTGGGTATGAATCTGCGTCTCATCGGCGACGCCGGCCGAAGTGATGCGAAAGGCCTCTACCGCCCACTGCAGATAGCCGCTCCAGTCCCGTTGACGCAACGGCATGCCTTCCCGCAACGCCGCTTCATCGATCTGGATGATGCCGATACCGGCGGCTTCCAGGTCTGTAACTTCATCACGCAGGGCCAGAGCGATCTGTCGCGCCGTGGTCGCCTGCGACTGATCGTCACGCACGAACGACCAGTTCAACATGGTCACCGGACCGGTGAGCATGCCCTTTACCGGTTTGTCGGTCAGCGACTGGGCATACAGGATCCAGTCGATGGTCATCGGTTGCGGCCGGGACACGTCACCGTAAATGATCGGCGGCTTCACACAACGGGAACCGTAAGACTGCACCCAGCCCTGGCGGGTGAACGCAAAGCCCTGTAACAGGCTGCCGAAATATTCCACCATGTCGTTACGCTCGGCCTCGCCATGCACCAGCACGTCCAGACCCAGGGCATCCTGGCGCTGAATCGCCAGGGCGATTTCGTCACGCATGGCCTGTGCATAGTCTTCGGCCGAAAGCTCACCCTGGCGAAAACGCCGCCGTGCCGAACGAATCACCTCGGTTTGCGGAAACGATCCGATGGTGGTGGTGGGCAGGAGCGGCAGGCCATACCTGCCTTGCTGAACACGATGGCGCTGCGAATAGGCGCTATGGCGTCGAGTCATGGTGTTGTCGATCACAGCCATGCGTTGCGCAACGGCCGCATCGTGAATACGTGGCGACTGTTTGCGTTGCGCAACCTTCCCGGCTGCGTTACGCAACTGATTCCGGGTACTGTCATCAGGCGTATTGAGCGCGGTTTTCAACAGCGCCAGTTCATCCAGCTTCTGGCGCGCGAAAGCCAGCCAGCCACGCATCTCGTCATCGAGTTCGGTTTCGTTATCCAGATCGACCGGCACATGCAGCAACGAACAGGATGGCGCCAGCCAGACTTCACCATTGAACACACGCGTCACCTGTTCGATGCGCTGCAGGATACGATCAAGATCGCTGCGCCAGATATTGCGTCCGTCGATCACGCCCAGTGACAGCACCTTGTAGGGCGCCAGCCGATCCGTCACCTGCTGCCATTCCTCGCCGGACTCGACCAGGTCGATATGCAGGCCATCCACCGGCAGCCTGCAGGCCAGGTCCAGGTTGTCACCGAGGGCACCGAAATAGCAGGTCAACAGGCTATTCAGCCCGCGCACATGAAGCCGGTTGTAAGCGGACTCGAAAGCATTTTGCCAGGCCTGCGGCAAATCCAGCGCCAGGATGGGTTCGTCGATCTGCACCCAGCTCACCTCCAGTGCCTGCAACCGGCCAAGGATCTGGCCGTACACGGTGAGCAGGGCGGGCAACAGGTCCAGCTTGTCGAATGACCCGCCCTTCACCCGCGCCAGCCACAACCAGCTCAACGGCCCCAGTATCACCGGCCTGCCCGGCACGCCCAGGGCACGGGACGCCTTCACATCGTCGAACAGTTTGTCGGAGGCGATGCGGAATGACTGATCGCGGCTGATTTCCGGCGCCAGATAGTGATAGTTGGTGTTGAACCACTTGGTCATCTCGCAGGCGGCCAGGGTCTGTTGTTCGCTTTGCCGGCCGCGCGCCATGGCGAAATAGGTATCCAGATCGACCCGGTCCTGCTCAGTGACGAAACGCGCCGGAATGGCGCCGAGCAGGCAGGACATATCCAGTACCTGGTCGTAGAGCGAGAAATCCCCCACCGGTATCCAGTCCAGCCCGGCATTGCGCTGTTGCTGCCAGTGCTCGGCGCGCAGCTGCTGGGCGGTATGCTGCAGCTCCATAAGGTCGATATCGCCACGCCAGTAGGCTTCCAGCGCCCATTTCAGTTCCCGGTTCGCACCGATGCGCGGATACCCCAGATTATGGATTTTGATCATCTGTCACCTCAATGTGGTTTTTGCT
>CBDULQ010000128.1:0-10168 GCA_965368115.1 uncultured Gammaproteobacteria bacterium
AAGGTGGTGCCCAGGGCCGGAATCGAACCGGCACGGTATTTCTACCGAGGGATTTTCGTACCAACTATAGCTTTCGCTACTGTCGTAGGTGACATTTGTGGTCTGGACTTTATCTTTACCGTGCTGCAGAACAATCCACAGTTTAGGCAGGAGCCGTCAAGTCTCTACACTTTCAATGAATCGGAAATAAAATCTACACACCAAGTAGCGAGATAAGATTTCATTCAGCTTGTTATTTAAATTCTCGAGAAGATAACGATAACAAGGATTCAAAGCTTAGCTCGGGATTGCCACCAACTGAATGCTGAGGTTTCCCCGAATTTGACTCCATTCACACCGACTGTTTCCAGACCGGGTGCTCAAATTGTTTAAGTCCCTTGCGTCTACCAATTTCGCCACCTGGGCAATGAAGGGTATTTTATGGGAAGTTAAACACTATGTGAATGATTTATTTAGCAGGACTAAACATCAGGCCGAAGGAAATGAATATAAAAATTATCTGGAGAGAGTAAAGAAATATGGAGGCGGGACCCGGAGTCGAACCGAGATCCACGGATTTGCAATCCGCTGCATAGCCATTCTGCCATCCCGCCAAAGTGAAAAAACCTCGGAGGGCCGAGGTTTCATGCATATCCGAAATGAATTTCGAATGGAAAATTTGGAGCGGGAAACGAGATTCGAACTCGCGACCCCAACCTTGGCAAGGTTGTGCTCTACCAGCTGAGCTATTCCCGCAAACAGGCTCGCTATTTTAATAATCCGGACACATGTGTCAAGCAATATTTGGACCTTATGCTTCCTTCGTCATTTCCGCCCAGGAGGCTTTCAGGTACACCACCATCGACGACAGGGTGAGCAGGGTCGCAAGCACCAGCAGCGCCATGCCCACTTCATAGGTCGGGATACCGATCCAGTCGTCCCGGTGCAACAGGAAGATAATCGCAAACATCTGCGCCGTGGTCTTCACCTTGCCGACCATGGATACCGATACCTTGGCGCTTTTACCCATACCCGCCATCCATTCGCGCAGCGCCGAAATGGCGATTTCGCGACCGATGATCACACAGGCACCGATGACCATCACCCAGTGCGGATGTACCGATACCAGCAGTACCAGCGCCACCGCAACGATCAGTTTATCCGCCACCGGATCGAGAAACGCACCCAGCGCCGACTGCTGTTCCAGCTTGCGGGCCAGGTAACCGTCGAACCAGTCGGTAATGGATGCGGCGGCGTAGATCCAGGCACAGGCCGGGCGCGCCCAGTCGTAGGGTAAATAGAATACCAGCACGATCACCGGGATCATGGCGATGCGAATCAGGGTCAATGTATTGGGAATATTAATCGGCATGGGGTGGCTTACTCATTTCGCAGCACATCATAAATGATTCCCGCTAATTTTCTACTGATGCCGGGGATTTTTGCCAGGTCTTCGACACCCGCCTGCTTCACCCCCTGCAAACCACCGAAGTGTTTGATCAGGGTCTGGCGGCGTTTCGGACCCAGCCCTGGGATGCTTTCCAGGGTGGACTGGCGTCGCGCCTTTTCCCGTTTCGCACGATGGCCGCTAATGGCAAAGCGATGCGCTTCGTCGCGCAGATTGAGGATCAGGTGAAAGGCGATGGAATCCTGCGGCAGATAGACGTCACCTCGACCGTCGCTGAACACCAGTTTTTCCAGGCCCGCCTTACGCCCTTCCCCCTTGGCGACACCGATCAGCATCACGCTGTCGTCGATGTCGAGCTGGTCCAGCACCTCCACCGCCTGGCGCAACTGGCCCTTGCCGCCGTCGATAAACAGCACGTCGGGCAGTATGCCCTCGCCTTTTTTTAGTCGCGTATAACGCCGCTGCAGGGCCTGGCGCAAGGCAGCGTAGTCGTCACCCGGCTCGATGCCTTCGATATTGAAACGCCGATAATCCTGCTTGAATGGGCCTTCCAGGGTAAATACCACGCAGGAGGCCTGGGTGGCTTCGCCGCGGGTATGGCTGATATCGAAGCATTCCAGTCGGGTTGGCAGGTCGTCCATCTGCAGCACCTCCTGCAGCGCTTCGAAGCGTTGCAGCATGCCGGCTCGGGAATTCAGCCGTGTGGTGAGCGCGGTTTCCGCATTGTTCACCGCCATGGTCAGCCAGCGCGCCCGGTCGCCGCGCACGCCGGCGCTGATTTTCACCTTGCGCCCCGCTCGCTCGCTCAGGGCATCCTGTAACACGGTCCGGTCGTCCGGCGCGTGACTGAGAATGATCTCCGCGGGTGCATCGTGGCGCAGATAGAACTGGGGGATGAAGCCGTCCAGCACCTCGGCCTCGCTCATGGCCTCGGGTAACTGGGGGAAATAACTGCGATTGCCCAGGTTACGGCCATCACGGATGTAAAACACCTGCACGCAGGCCTGGCCGCCACGGGACACACAGGCCATGATATCCACATCCTTGCTGTCGCCCGCCACATACTGGCGCTCCACCACCTTCTGCAGCATGCGGATCTGATCGCGATACTCTGCCGCTTTCTCGAAGCTCAGCTGCTCCGCCGCCTGCTCCATCTGCGCCACCATATCCTCGATCAGCTGGTTGCTCTTGCCCTCCAGGAACAGCAGGGCACGATCGATGTCCCTGCGGTAATCCGCTTCACTGATATAGCCGACACAGGGCGCCGTGCAGCGTTTGATCTGATACTGCAGGCAGGGCCGGGAGCGATTGTTGAAATAACTGTCCTCACACTGGCGAATCTTGAACACCTTGTGAATGAAATGCAGGCTCTCACGCACGGCACTGGCATTCGGATAAGGCCCAAGATAGCGGCCCTTGCCCCGACGCGAACCGCGATGCACCACGATGCGGGGAAACGGGTCTTTATCCGACACATATATATAGGGGTAGCTCTTGTCGTCGCGCAGCAGGATGTTATAGCGCGGCCGGTGCTCCTTGATCAGGTTACTTTCCAGCAGCAGGGCTTCGCCCTCGGTGTGAGTGATGGTGACCTGGATATCCTGAATCTGCTGTACCAGCGCCTGGGTTTTCACCGACAGGCCGGTGTTGCGGAAATAGCTGCCGAGCCGCTTCTTCAGGTTCTTCGCCTTGCCCACATACAGAATCTCACCGTCGGCGCTGTACATGCGGTACACGCCGGGCGCCGAGGTGACGTTCTTGAGAAAGGCACGCGCGTCGAAGGCCGGGCTGTCGGTGGCGGAACTCATCACCTCAAGATACTACGAAACCAGCTGTTTGGCGCGGGCGAAAACCTGTTTGAACATGGGGCCGGTGAGGCGTCGGGTCTGGGTGTTGTAACGGCTGCAGTGGTAGGAGTCGACCAGGGTCAGCCCGGGCAGTTCATGTTCGTGGCCATGTCCAAACTTGTAATCCGCCTGACGCAGTCCCTGCGCCTTGATCACCGCATTATGCGCGATGCTGCCCAGTGCCAGTACCACACTGCCCTCGGCCAGACCGTCCAGCTCGGTTTTCAGGAACCGATTGCAGGTGTTGATCTCGGCGCCGACCGGTTTGTTCTGCGGCGGCAGGCATTTCACCGCATTGGTGATACGGCAGTTGATCAGCTGCAGACCGTCATCGGCGGATACCGATTCCGGTGCTGTAGACAGACCACATTCATACAGGGTTTCGTAAAGAAGGATGCCGGCATAGTCACCGGTGAACGGACGCCCACTGGCATTGGCGCCGTGGTAACCCGGGGCCAGCCCGACCACCAGCAGGCGCGCTTCAGGATCGCCGAACGGGGCCACCGGGCGGCCGTGATAGTCCGGGTGCAGCTCGCGCACCTCGGCCAGGTAATCCGCCAGACGCGGGCAGTCGACGCAATTCAGATCAAATTCAGGGCTTGACATCAGGGGGATAAAATACTTTAACTAGTTATTGTAAATAATTGTTTTAAAAAGAATGCTTGGACTCATCTTCTTCGAGCAATCCATGTTTGATGGCGAGATGCATCATCTCCACATCGTTGGACACGTCCAGCTTGTCGTGCAGACGTTTGCGGTAGGTACTCACTGTTTTCGGACTCAGGCTGAGCAGATCGGAGATCTGGTTGGTGCGCATGCCGCGGCTGATCATGATCAGTACCTGCAACTCACGCTGGGACAGTTTATCCACCAGCGACTCTTCGCCGGGCAGCATGGACAGGGCCAGTTGCTGAGCAATGGTCGGCGCAATGTAACGTTGCCCGCCATGCACTTTCTGGATCGCTTCCACCATTTCAGCCACCGGACATCCCTTGGTGAGATACCCCACCGCGCCGGCTTCCAGGATGCGTTTCGGCAAGGGACCTTCGCTGTGTACGGTGAGTACGATGACGCGACATTCCGGATGGGTTTGCGACAGTCGGCTGGTGGCTTCGAAACCGCCGATACCGGGCATGTTGATATCCATGAGGATGACATCCGGCTTCACCTTACGTACTTTCTCCATGGCCTGCTCGCCGCTGCTGGCCTCTTCCACCACTTCGATACCCGACTGATCTTCCAGCAGACGGCGCAAGCCGTAGCGAATAAGATCATGATCATCGACCAGCATGACCCGAATATTAGGCATGTTGTTGTTTCCTTGTGTTCATCATTTAACTCCGGAAGTGTCTATCATCCATCCTTCCAGTCCCGATAAGGATGTTTCGCCAGGCTGACATTGTAATAGCGTTTGTCATCGGTGACTTCCGCGCCAATCCATTGCGGCATGTCGAAAGCTTCATCCTCGGTCGCCAGCTCGATCTCGGCCACGACAAGCCCGCTATTATCGCCGAAAAACTCATCGATTTCCCAGATATGTTCACCCCATTTTACGCGATGCCGCTGTTTGGCAATCTGCGGCTGTTCGCATAGCTGATCGAGCATCTCGATGGCCTCATCACGTGGAATGGGATATTCATATTCCAGTCGATGCATACCCAGAGTCGCACTCTTGATGTTAATATTGGCCTGCTCCCCGTCCAGCCGTATCCTCACCGAGGCCCTGGTCGGTGGCGCCAGATAACCCTGGCGAATTTCCGTGCTATGACTGACCAGCGCGCGCCAGTCGTCATTCTTCAATAAAAATTTTCGTTCGATTTCTATACCCACGTGAACCTCGACATGCAGAATAATTCGCCACTCTTTCAGCTCGAAGACGACATTATATATGTGAATCACGCCGCTGTGGCGCCCTGGCCCCAGGCCACGGTGGCCGCGGTACGACAGTTCGCCGCCGAGAACGGCCACGTCGGTTCGCGTCACTACGGACACTGGTCCGCCAAAGAAAACGCACTCAAACAGGCGCTGGCCCAACTCATCAATGCCCCCTCCGACGACGACATCGCCCTGCTGAAAAGCACCTCCGAAGGTCTTTCGGTGATCGCTTACGGCATCGACTGGCAGCCCGGCGACAACATCGTCATTGCAGCCGAGGAATTTCCCTCCAACCGTATCGTCTGGGAATCGTTGCGACCACGGGGTGTGGAAGTCCGCGAAGCGCGGCTGTTTGCCGGCGATGATCCGGAACAGGCGCTGATCGGGCTAATGGATGACAACACCCGGCTACTCAGCGTCAGCGCCGTACAGTATGCCAGCGGGCTGCGCATGGATCTGGCGCGACTGAGCGCGGCCTGCAAACAGCACGACAGCCTGTTTTGTGTCGACGCCATCCAGCACATCGGTGCACTGCAGTTCGATGTGCAGGCCATCGCGGCCGACTTTGTCGTCGCTGACGGCCACAAATGGATGCTCGGACCGGAAGGCCTGGCCCTGTTCTATTGCCGCCGCGAGCTGATCGATACCCTGCAACTCCACCAGTTCGGCTGGCACATGGTTGAAGCCATGGGCCATTTCGACGATCCGCAATGGCAACCGGCCGGCAACGCACGTCGTTTCGAATGCGGCAGCCCGAACATGCTCGGTATTCATGCCCTGCAGGCCAGTATCCAGGTATTGCTCGAACAGGGCATGGCGCAGGTTGAACAGCAGTTGCTGGAACGCAGCGGACTATTAATTGACGCCTTAAACCAGATGCAGAATGTGGACATCATCACCGACTGCCGAGACGAACGTCGCTCAGGTATCGTCACCTTCAACAAAGCCGGGCAGGATATGGAAACCATGTATCACGCGCTGGTCGAGCGCGGCGTGGTCTGCGCCCTGCGCGGCGGCGGGATTCGCCTGTCACCGCATTTTTATACCGACACCGACAAACTGCACCGGCTACTGACCTGGATCGACGCCTTTTAATCCGGGCAGAAGCGGCTACAACGGGTTTTCGAGGAAATCACCATAGCCCTGAAAGCATCACCGAAAATCGCCCGTTCAGCCTTGATTTCAATACAAAAACAGGAAATGCGCGGTACCAGAGACTAAACTCCACATATAGAATCAGGTCTACAGAGAAAGGCTGGCTTCGGCGCTTTTGTCTGTACTCAAAGGCTAACGCCCTGAATAACCAATAATAAGAACCCGGCGCGACACGCCTCACGGAATGATACGACACGTCATAAACAGTATATGGGACAAGGTGGTTGCATGGCTGACGACTGAAAAAGATCGTCGCGATATGCCCCTGTCCGACTTTGATCGACTGCGTTATGAAATCCGTCCCGGTGATGTGATTCTGGTCGAAGGTCGTTCGCGGATCAGCGAAATCATCAAAACCATCACCCTCAGCAACTGGACGCATACCGCCGTCTACATCGGTCGCATTCACAACATCGACGATCCGCAACTGCGCGACCATTTATTGAAGTATTACCAGGGTCAGCCGGATGACCAGCTCATTATCGAGTCGTTACTCGGCAAAGGCACTATCGTGGACAACATCGGTAAATACCGTGAAGACCATCTTCGCATCTGCCGCCCCACTAACATCACCCGGCAGGATGCGCAGGACGTGATCGCCTACACCATCAACCAACTCGGCAAAAGTTACAACGTACGCCAGATATTCGACCTGGCGCGATTCTTTTTTCCTTATGGCGTATTGCCCAAGCGCTGGCGCTCCAGCCTGTTCGAACACAATGCCGGCGAACCGACTCACGTGGTCTGTTCGACCATGCTGGCGGAAGCCTTTGCATCGGTTCAGTTTCCCATACTGCCGATTCTGCAACGCGACGCGGACGGCAATCTGAAAATGTATAAACGCAATACCAAGCTGATTACGCCGAAAGATTTCGATTACTCGCCCTACTTCGATGTGATCAAATACCCGATTCTCGATTTCGATGAGCTGGCTATCTATCGCAAGATGCCCTGGGACAAGGACGGCCTGATGCTGAACGATGCGCGCGATACCTTTATGCCGAAACCCAGAAAATCGAAATCGCCGACTCAGCTCGAAGACGAGACGAAGCCAGAACACGGCGTACCAGATAAGCGCTCGCCTGACAAAAACGGCGACAACAAACCGAACCCATTGCCTGATGCCAACAATTCATAAGCACCGGAGATCACTATGCTCACCTGGCTGTTAATTTTTTTCCTGACCATCGGCACCGCAGCCTACTTCCGTTTGCCGCTGCAAATCTGGAGTGGCGTGCTGGGTGCGGTATTACTGATATTCAGCTTCACCGGTTTTGCCGGCGGCGCCACACTGTTCATCCTCTGGGTGCTCTACCTGGCCGTCGTCGTACCGCTGAACATGGACAAGGTACGTAAACAATACCTGTCGCTACCGCTATTGAAATTCATGCGCTCGGCCATGCCGAGCATTTCACAAACCGAACAGGAAGCCCTGGATGCCGGCAGTGTCTGGTGGGAAGCGCAACTGTTCAGTGGCGATCCGGATTATTCCGTGGTACGCGATCTGCCCGCGCCGCATCTCAGCGATGAAGAGCGTGCGTTCATCGACGGTCCGGTGGAAGAACTCTGTACCATGCTGGATGACTGGCAGATTACTCACGTCGATTCGGACCTGTCGCCGGAGATCTGGGCGTTTCTGAAAAAACACCGCTTCTTCGCCATGATCATCCCGAAAAAATACGGCGGCCTGGAGTTTTCCGACCTGGCCCATTCCACCGTGGTCATGAAAATTGCCGGTCGCAGCATTACCGCAGCGGTCACCGTGATGGTACCCAACTCGCTGGGTCCCGGTGAACTGTTGATGCGTTACGGCACCCAGCAACAGAAAGATTATTACCTGCCGCGCCTGGCCAGCGGCGAAGACATTCCCGCCTTCGGCCTCACCGGTCCGGAAGCCGGCAGTGACGCAGGCGCCATGCCGGATAGCGGCGTCGTCTGCAAGGGCAGCTTCGACGGCGAAGACGATGTCATCGGCATTCGTCTCAACTGGGAAAAACGTTACATCACCCTGGGCCCGGTATGCACCGTGCTCGGCCTCGCCTTCAAACTCTACGACCCGGATCATCTACTTGGCGATGAAGTGGATCGTGGCATCACCCTGGCACTGATTAAAACCGATGTACCGGGCATCGATATCGGCAATCGTCATTTCACCGCCAATCATGCCTTCATGAATGGACCCAACCGCGGCAAGGATGTCTTCATTCCCCTGGACTGGATTATCGGCGGCAAGGATTATGTCGGCAAAGGCTGGACCATGTTGATGAACTGCCTGTCCGCCGGACGCGGTATTTCACTGCCGGCATTGAGTACCGGCGCGGGTAAATACGCATCCCGTTACACCGGTGCCTATGCGCGTATTCGTAAGCAGTTCAAAATTCCCATCGGTTATTTCGAAGGTGTGGAAGAAGCCCTGGCAGCGATCGCCGGCAATGCTTACATCATGGAATCGGCCCGGCTGTTAACCCTGAGTGCACTGGATTCCGGCGAAAGCCCTTCAGTGATTTCCGGTATCGTAAAGTACCAGCACACCGAGCGCATGCGTTGCGTGATCAATCACGCCATGGACATTCATGGCGGTCACGGCATTTGCATGGGTCCGCACAATCATCTGGGTCGCGCCTATCAGGGCATTCCCATTGCCATTACCGTGGAAGGCGCCAACATATTAACGCGCAGTATGATCGTGTTCGGTCAGGGCGCACTGCGTAGTCACCCCTACCTGCTCAGTGAAGTTGAAGCGGTGAGCCATCCGGACCCGGATCAGTCGTTAATCATGTTCGACGATGCATTGTTCAAACACGCCGGTTTCGTGGTCAGCAACCTGTTCCGCACTCTGTGGTTCGGATTGAGCACGGCTAAACTGGTGCGCGCACCGGGTCGCGGTAAGGCGCGTCATTATTATCAGCAATTGACGCGCATGAGCGCCGCCTTTTCGTTGATTTCCGACGCCTGCCTGTTGACACTGGGCGGCTCTCTCAAACGTAAGGAAAAAATCTCCGGCCGACTCGCCGACGCCCTGTCCAATCTGTACATGATCACCGCGGTGCTCAAACATTTTGAAGACGAAGGTTGCAAGGAAGCGGACGAACCTTTATTGCAATGGGCCTGTGAAGATTCACTGTATCGGATTCAGGAATCCTTCCGCGGCGTGCTGAAAAACTTTCCGGTGCCGGTGGTCGGCACCCTGTTGGGTTTGATCATGTTCCCCCTGGGTAAATCCTACGGCGGCCCCAGCGATAAACTCGGCCACAAACTGGCACGACTGATTATGTCACCGTCCGATGCTCGCGATCGACTGACGCGTGATATTTATCTGTCCACCGATCCCGATGACCCCTTCGGCCGCATCGAAAATGCGTTGCAGAAAAACCTGGAAGCTGAAGAAGCCGAACGCAAGCTGCGTGACGCCATGCGCATCGGACTGATTCAACAGCAGCAGGAAGAGGCCTTGCTGAACAAGGCACTGGAACTCAAGATACTTAAACAGAACGAAGCCGAACTGATCCGCCAGGCGCGTGCTGCAACACGCAATGCGGTTCGGGTCGACGAATTCAGTAAAGAAGGATGGAAACCGCTATGAGCAAATTCAGAGATGTCTACATCGTGGACGGCAGCCGCACGCCGTTCCTGAAAGCCAAAGGCAGGCCCGGGCCGTTTCTCGCCTCCGATCTCGCCGTGGGTGCCGCACGCCCCCTGTTGCTGAGACAGAACTTCGACGTCGATGCCTTCGACGAAGTGATTATCGGTTGCGTCATGCCCGGTCCCGACGAGGCCAATATCGGTCGCGTGGTTGCATTGCGCCTGGGCATTCCGCAAACCGTGCCTGCCTGGACCGTACAACGCAATTGCGCATCCGGATTACAGGCACTGGACAGTGCTTACCACAAGATTGCCGCCGGAC
>CBDULQ010000129.1:0-10066 GCA_965368115.1 uncultured Gammaproteobacteria bacterium
TACAGCGAAAAAAGTAAGCAAAAACGCCGCGCCCTTTAGTGCTTGCCCTTCGGGTACCCTCCCATTGTTAACGCAGTTTCGGTTGGTGCATTGCCAATTGGTTATTTCATTCCGTTCGCTACCGGGTCGTTCAGATGCGCATCCCTCGGCAACCGCTCCTGCGTTGCTCTACCTCCTGCATCCATGCAGTCGTGCTTATCAGAACTCAATTTGCCATCCCTGGCAAATTGCCCCTACAACATTCGCAATGCTCGGCAAGCCCCATGGGGGAAAGCGTTTGGGTTGAGCAAGAATCAGTGCAGTCGAAAAACTAACAAATCAATAAGCTTATATTTCATAAAGCGTGAAAGCCTGGTGGCTTTGCTTCTTCTTTTTGGTCTTATCTTTTGCTTTTGATCTTTTCCCCCTTTCCAGTTTGCCGAGACTTGTGAATGCTAGAGGGGCAAATCGCCAAGGACGGCGATTTGAGGCGAAATGAGCAGGGAAGCGAATCGAGCCGACCCGGCCGAAGAAGCGCCAAAACGACCGATCAGGAAACAATCGCAGAATCCGCGCTAACAAGGCTCGGGCACCCGAAGGGCAAACTGGCTTGGGGCGGCACTTTTTGGTTACTTTTTCTTGCTGTAGAGAAAAAGTGACTCGCCAGGAGGCGAAACAGAATGTAACAAGGATGGCAGAGGCTCTTGAGCTGGCGCTAATAAAAACATCGTGCTGCTCACTCAACCCACTCCCGGCTTCGCCAACTCCGGCAAATCCCCCTCAAGCCCCATCGCATGCCGCATAAACTTATGCTTAACCGGCCCCAACTGATTCACCACACTCAGTCCAAGATTGCGCACAAAACTCAACGCCGGTTGTTCATTGCTGAACAGGTTCTTGAACCCACTCATGCTGTACATCATCAACAGGTTGTCACCCCGACGCCAGCGCTCGAATTTGCGCAGGGTTTCCGGAGCGGCAAAATCCTGTTTGCAGCGGTGGGCTTCGATCAGGACCTGGGCCAGGCTGGCGGCGTCGAGGATACCGAGGTTAGCGCCCTGGCCGGCCAGGGGGTGGATGGTATGGGCGGCATCGCCGACCAGGGCCAGGCCGGGTTTGACGTAGGCTTCCGCGTGACGGCGAATGAGTGGGAAAGCGGCACGTGGACCAACCGAGATCACTTCACCCAGGGTATATTCGAAGGCTTCGCCCAGTTCGCGGCAGAAGTCGGCTTCGCTCAGGGCGAGCAGCCGATCGGCTTCCTCATCAGTGGCTGACCAGACGATGGAACAACGGCCGTCCGGCAGGGGCAGAAACGCCAGCGGACCGGTGGGCAGGAAGCGTTGCCAGGCGGTGTCCTGGTGGTGCTTTGCCGATTTGACGACACACACGACACCTTTCTGATGGTAGGGCGCTTTTTCAAGTTCGATGCCGGCAGCTTCGCGGACCCGGGAGCTGGCACCGTCGGCGCCGACCAGCAGCCGGGCCTGCAGGGTACGGCCGTCGTCCAGCCGGATACGGCTCTGCAACGGCTGGTAATCGATCCCGGTCACGCTGACCGGGCACAGCCAGTGCAGGTTATCCTGCTGCTGAAGCCGTTCCAGCAAGGCGGCCTGCACCACCCTGTTCTCGATGATGTGGCCCAGCGCGTCGACACCCAGTTCCGCTGCATCGAAATGAATCATACCGGCGCCGGTGGCGTCCCAGACATGCATATGCTGGAACGGGCTGATGCGTCGCGCCTGCATACCCGACCAGGCGCCCAGGTTCATGAACACCTGCTGTGATGCGCGACTGATTGCCGATACCCGCAACTCATAATCGTCTTCAGGCCGGATGTCACCCGGTGGCTGGGCGTCGATCACCGCCACCTGCAGACCGCTGCCGGCCAGCGCATTAGCCAGGGTGAGCCCGACGATGCCGCCGCCGACGATGGCCAGGTCGTAGTTCTGCACATCACTCATAAGGGCATACCTCGCATCATGCGGCTCATGCGCCCCAGCAGGCCCATGCTTTGCCGGGCCATCAGGTGGCGCAGCGGCGGCACCAGGTCCATAACGATAAGACCGGCAGCACGGGCATGAGCCAGCGGCGGAAAATCGTTGGAGAAAATCTTCACCAGGCTGTCGGTGATGCGGTAGACCCGCAGCATGTCCTTGCGCCGCCGCGCGTGATACTCGTTGAGCAACAGGCGATGTCCCGGGTCGTCGTGGCCGGCGATCAATTCCGCCAGCTCGGCGACATCCCGTAGCGCCAGATTGTACCCCTGGCCGGACACCGGATGCAGCGCATGCGCCGCGTTACCGATGATGACCACCCGCCCACGGGTCAGTTGCCTGGCTTCCACGTAGGCCAGTGGATAAGCCTGTCGGCTGCCGGTTTTCAGAATATGGCCAAGGCGAAAACCGAAACGCTGCTGCAGGGCCTCGACGAATTGATCGTCGCTCAATCCCAATACCCGGTCTACATCGTCGTTGTCGACGGTCCACACCACCGAGCAACGTCCTTCGGTCATCGGCAGAAAAGCCAGCGGACCGGAATCGGTGAAACGCTCATAGGCGACGTTGTTATGCGGGTATTCGGTCTGCACATTGGCAATGACGGCGGTCTGCCGATAATCGTGACGATCGATGTCCAGACCGGCCAGCTCGCGTGCCCGGGACATGGCGCCGTCGGCGGCGACCAGTAGTTTGCAGCTCAGCGAGCGAAGCTGATCCTGATGACGAATGCTCGCCTCGACATGATCATCGAATTGCTGCAGCGCCTCGATACTGGCCGGGCACAGCCATTCCACCTGCTCCAGTTGCTGCACACGCTGCATCAGCACCCGACCCATGACACGGTTTTCCGCCACATAGCCCAGCGCTTCCACACCTTCCTCGTCGTGATACAGGCGAGTGGCGCCCAGGTGACCACGGTCCGATACATGAATGGTTTTGATGGCTTCGATCTGCGGCTGCAGCCGATCCCACAGGCCCATCGCCTGCCAGATGCGGGCGGAACCGTAGGACAGGGCGATGGAACGATCATCGAAGCTGGGCTGGGCCTGGTCTTCGAAGGCAAAGGCTTCGACCACGGCAATGCGCTTATCGGTCTGCCCTGCCAGCGCACAGGCCAGGCTGGTGCCGACCATCCCCCCGCCGATCACAATCACATCATAATCCAGGGGGGGATGCGGCTGCTGTTGTTTCATGGGTTTCCTGTTCGAGTTGGATTAGTTCATCAGGGCTTCGATGCCTTCCACCGACTTGGGCAGACCGTCGGTGAGCACCTCGTGACCGTCTTTGGTGACCGCCACGTCGTCTTCGATGCGTACACCGATATCCCACCAGCGTTTAGCGCCGCGGCTACCGTGCTGGATATACAGCCCCGGCTCGATGGTAAGCACCATACCCGGTTCGAGTATTCGCCATTCATCGTCCACCTTGTAGTCGCCCACGTCGTGGACATCCATGCCCAGCCAGTGACCGGTCCGGTGCATGAAATACTGTTTGTAGGCTTCGTCCTTGATCAGCTTGGCCGGCTGGCCCTTGAGCAAACCGATCTCCACCATACCTTTGGTGAGCACTTTGACCGCCGCGTTGTGCGGGTCATTCCAGTGGTTGCCCGGCTTGACCGCCTTGATAGCCTCCATATTGGCTTCATGAACCAGTTCGACGATTTCTTTCTGCGGCTCGGTAAACCGACCGCTGACCGGGAAGGTGCGGGTGATGTCCGCATCATAGCCCTGGTATTCACAGCCGGCGTCGATCAGCACCAGATCGCCGTCCTTCAGTTCCATGTTGTTTTCGGTGTAGTGCAGGATACAGCTGTTGGCACCGCCGCCGACAATGCTGGGGTAAGCCCAGGTGGCCCCGTTACGCTGGAATTCGTACATGATTTCCGCGTCCAGCTGGTATTCGTAAAGCCCCGGACGACAGGTTTTCATGGCCCTCTCGTGGGCGGCGATGGAAATCTTCGCGGCTTTCTTCATCAGGCGCAGCTCGTCGCGATGCTTGAACAGGCGCATGTCGTGGAGCAGGAAATCAAGCGACACGAATTCATAAGGCACATGGGCGCCGGCGCGCGACTGCTTACGCAGCGCATTGACCCAGTCCATCACCCGACGATCGAAAACCGGATCCAGGCCCATGGTGTAGTAAACCCGCTCGCAGTGCTCCATCAGGCCGGGCAGGATGTCGTCGATGTCATCGATGGGAAAAGCATCGTCGACACCGAACTCGGCCATCGCCCCTTCCGGGCCATAGCGACGGCCATGCCAGATTTCCTGCTCCGGATCCTTGTCACGGCAGAACAGGATGTATTCGCCCTTGTCCCGGCCGGGCACCAGCACGATCACCGATTCCGGTTCCGGAAATCCACTCAGGTACATGAAATCGCTGTCCTGGCGGTAGGGGTGGTCCACATCCCGGTTGCGGGCACGAACCGGGGCGGATGGCAGAATGGCAATACCGCCCTCGCCCATCATGCGCATCAACTGCTTGCGGTGTCTGGCGTGAATCTGGTTATTCATAAAAATCGGCTCAGCTCCTGCTGGGGGGATTAATGAGTTTGCGGTCCCGGGTTGACCAGGGGCTGCAATTCTTCGTTGATCAGCAATACGCCCATACGCACATATTCATACAGCTGCATATAAGCATCTTCGTCGGCCTCTTCGCTCATTTCCACATCATGACCGGCGCGGGCGATTTCCACCATATCGCGAATAATCTCCGCCGTGTCGGCGGGTAATTCGGTTTCCTGCTTCAGGCCACCGGCGGCCAGGCCATAGGCAAATCCCTGACACCACTGGGCCAGCGCCTCGGTGCGCGCGGCCAGGTCTTCCTGGTCCGCGGGCAGCAGCAGATCGAAACCGACCTCCGGGTCATTCAACTGCGCCTGGGTGCTCTGCATCAGCCCGACCAGCAACTGGCTGGCCTCCTTGATCAACTGATCGCTGACATCAAAGGGGTCGAAGACCTGCTCCAGCCAGGCACCCAGCTCAACCCTTCCGCCGGCGCAGTAGAGACCGCACAAGGCACCATGGCACTCTGCCGCCTGCATCTCGGCATCGGACTTTTCCAGTGCCTGCTGTAAGCTGGTATAATTGGGACGTTCGGTCATGCAAAGATCCGGAAATGTGATCGATATGGATTCTACCACGGGCTCGGGGTATTACGATGGGGCCTGTCTATGAATCATATGTTCCGTACTGCCCCAAATGAGTATTTGACCGGGCCCTGTTCAATAACTATATTTAATCATATGAAAAACGACGCCTCCCAAAATATCCAGCAGCTGGAAAGCAAAGTTGAAGAACTGCTTGAACTGAGCCAGCGTCTCGCCAAAGAGAACGCTGACATCAAAGCCCAGTTGCAGAAACTGCAGGAAGATCGCTCCTCTCTGGTCGAGCAGAAAGAGCAGGTTCGAGCCCAGGTGGAAAACATGATCGCCCGCCTGAAGGCCATGGAACCGACCGTTTAACAACGGTTTACTGAACCTCCGTGAGCAAATCCACTTCCAGCATCAACATCCGAATTCTGGACAAGGACTATCGAGTCGCCTGTCCAGAAGACGAGCAGGCGTCATTGCGCGCATCTGCAGAGTTTCTTAACGGCAAACTCAAGGAAATTCGTGACCGAGGTTCCATTATCGGCACCGAACGTATCGCTATAATGGCAGCTCTGAACCTGGCCCACGAATTACTGAACTGCCAGGTATATGAGGGCGAATTCAAAGACCTCGATTCCCGCGTGGGTAATCTGCAACAAAAAATTGATATAGCCCTGCGGGAAATTGAAGTATCATAGATTCAGGTCAACAAAACCTGATTTCAATTTGTTAGCATAGAATTCAGTCTCCAATCGATGGAGACGCTCAACAGTCCGACCATGGACACGATGAGCACAGGAGTCATCTCCTGGAAAAAAGTTTGGGTGCTTCTGCGGTGTACGTAAGCGCACTTTACAACCCCTTGAGCCTTAATCATCGGCCCCGGGAATGAGTCTGAACAGCACCGTGTGCATTACCGTTTTACGGGAAGCCTGACGTGCTGGCGCAAGTTCCCACTTGAACCTCTGGTTCAAGGGTCATGAGTTTTGCTACGGCATCCGTGGTTGCACCCTCCTCACTTTTCTTTTTATTCTCATCCTTTTCTATTTTCCACTTGCCTTGTTGCCTGTCTTCGACTGGCTTATTATCACAGCACATTCATCACCAGTTCGTGTAACAACATGACCGCAAATCATCGCAAACAACTAAGAAAACAATTGCGACAGGCGCGTCGCTCGTTGAGCGATCATCAACAGCAGCAACATGCGTTGCAGGCCGAGCGGATTATTTCGCGACTGCCGACGTTTCGAAATGCACAACGCATCGCATTTTATCTGGCTGAAGATGGCGAACTGGATCCGCTGTACCTGATCGAAAAGGCATGGCAATTCAACAAGCAGGTTTTTTTACCCGTATTACCACCGACCGGACAGGCGCTGGTGTTTGCACCATTCAGCGAAAGCAGTGTAATGAAATGTAACCGGTTCGGCATCGCCGAGCCGCAGGTTCCAGCGACCGAGTGGATCACTGCACGCCGACTCGGTTTGATCATCATGCCTCTGGTCGGTTTCGATAGCAAAGGCAATCGTCTCGGCATGGGTGGCGGCTTTTACGATCGCAGCCTGGCATTTAAGAAACACCGCCAGCACTGGCGAGCGCCGCGCCTGATCGGCCTTGCCCACGAGATACAGAAAGTCGACCAGCTACCCAGTGCAAGCTGGGACATACCACTGGATATGATTGTTACAGAGAAAAATGTTTACAGGGGAGTGCCATGAATTACTGGCTAATGAAATCCGAACCGGACGCCTTTAGTATCGACGACCTGAAAGCCTGCCCGAAGAAAACCGAGCACTGGGACGGCATCCGAAATTATCAGGCCCGCAACATGATGCGCGATGACATGAAAAAAGGTGACGAGATTTTTTTCTATCACTCAAACGCAAAAGAGATCGGTATTGTCGGTATAGCCAAAGTTGCCAGGGAAGCTTATCCCGACTTCACGGCATTCGATCCGAAATCAAAATACTTCGACCCCAAAAGCTCACCAGACAATCCGCGCTGGGTGATGGTGGACGTCAAATTCGTACGCAAGCTGAAACGCACTATTACCCTGGACGAGCTCAAGCAACATGCCGCCAGATTAAAAGACTTCACGTTACTTAAAAAAGGTAATCGCCTGTCCATCATGCCGGTAACAAAAAAACAATGGGACTATATTCTGAAACTTGAATAAGCGTTATCGACAGCAGGCAGCAGAAATTCCCGCGCAGCCTGTAGCGATGAACTCAGCATATTAACAACTGAGAAACATGCGGTATGCCGGATTGTCGGTTTCTTCCCACCAGCGATAGCCGATACCATCGAGATACTCGGTAATGACTGTGCGCTCTTCCTTCGATACCTGCAGGCCGACCAACACGCGTCCGTAAGCCGCCCCGTGGTTACGATAATGGAACAGGCTGATATTCCAGCGATTACCGATATGAGTCAGAAAATTCAGCAAAGCACCCGGACGTTCCGGAAATTCGAATCGATAAAGCACTTCGTCTTCCACGCCCGCAGCATGACCCCCCACCATGTAACGAACATGTAACTTGGCCATTTCGTTGTCGGTCAGGTTCAGTACCGAGTAGCCGGCATTCTCCAGCTTCTCGATCAGCTGCTCCATTTCCGCGAGCCCCTCGCTCAGCTGTATACCGGCAAACACATGCGCATCCTGGCTGTCCGCATACCGGTAGTTGAATTCGGTAATGCCACGCTTACCGATCATCTTACAGAACTTGCGAAAACTACCGGGCTTCTCCGGGATGGTCACGGCAATCAGGCCTTCCCGCTGTTCACCAATTTCTGCGCGCTCTGACACATGGCGCAGGCGGTCGAAGTTCATGTTGGCGCCACTGTTGATAGCGATCAGTGTTTGATCACTGATTCCGGTTCGATCCACATATTTTTTGATACCGGCGACGGCCAGTGCCCCCGCCGGCTCGGTAATGGAGCGCGTGTCGTCAAAGATGTCCTTGATTGCGGCACAGATTTCGTCGGTCGTGACAGTAATCACTTCGTCGACACATTTGCGAGCCACGCGGTAGGGCTCTTCGCCAACCTGCTTAACCGCCACACCGTCGGCAAACAGGCCGACCTGGTCCAGCACCACACGCTTTTTCTTCTGCAGGGCAGCGGCCAGACAGGCCGCATCTTCCGGTTCCACACCTATTATTTTGATATCGGGACGCAGGTGCTTGATAAAGGCGGAAACCCCGGCAATCAGGCCTCCGCCACCAACCGGGATGAATATCGCGTCGAGGGGATCGGGATGCTGACGCAATATTTCCATACCGACCGTTCCCTGTCCGGCGATCACATCAGGATCATCGTAGGGGGGTATATATTGCAGGCCTTCCTTTTTGACCAGCTCGTGAGCATGCTCACTGGCTTCGTCATAAGTATCGCCAATCAGGATGGCCCGAGCACCGAATGATTTAACCGCCTCGACCTTGATGCGCGGAGTGGTCTTGGGCATAACAATGGTCGCCTTGATGCCCAGCGTCTGCGCAGCCAGCGCCAGCCCCTGCGCGTGGTTACCTGCGGAGGCCGCAATAACGCCGTTGAGCTCACCCTGCTTCTGCAGGTTGTAAAGCTTGTTATAAGCCCCTCTGAGCTTGAACGAGAAGACCGGTTGCAGGTCTTCTCTTTTCAGTAAAATACGGTTACCGAGGCGCAAGCTGAGTCGCTTTGCCGGGTCCAGCGGGGACTCGATAGCGACATCGTAAACACGGGCATTGAGTATTTTTTCGATGTATTTCTGCGTCATTTGGTCTCGGCTGACAGATCGGGTATTATTCGATTTCAAATTTTTTGGAGCCTGTACTATGACTCAAGATGAAATGAAACGCAAAGCCGCAGAAGCTGCACTTGAATACGTCGTCGAAGACGAAATCGTCGGCGTTGGTACAGGTTCCACGGTTAATCACTTTATAGACTGCCTGGCGGACATCAAGGGCAAAATCAAGGGCGCGGTTTCCAGCTCCGAGGCCTCCACCAGGCTGATGGAGGAGCGCGGTATTCAGGTAATGGATCTGAATTCGGTCGACTCGATTCCGGTATATATCGACGGCGCCGACGAATCCAACCACGAACTGGCGCTGATCAAGGGCGGCGGTGGCGCACTAACCCGCGAAAAAATCATCGCCGGCGCCAGCGACAAGTTCGTCTGTATCGCCGACGAAAGCAAACTGGTCGACGTGCTGGGAAAATTCCCTCTTCCGGTCGAAGTCATTCCCATGGCGCGCAGCTACATCGCCCGTAAGCTGGTCAAGCTGGGTGGGCGTCCCGTGTGGCGTGAAAATTTTATTACCGACAACGGCAATGTCATCCTTGATGTCCACGATATGCAGATCACCGCACCGAAGCAGATGGAAGACGAAATCAATAGCTGGGCCGGCGTCGTTACCTGCGGCCTGTTTGCCAATCGTGGTGCCGACGTGTTGATTCTTGGCACCCCGGATGGCGCCCGTACGGTAATGCCCCGCTAACTGTCTCGGTAACATAACGCAAAAAGCCGGGTTCTCGATCAGTATTTGTATACTCTGATTCGGAAACCCGGCTTTTTTTGCGCAATAAACCTAGAGCAGGACTTTCTCGACCCCGCCATTACGCACTGCTTTGAGGAACTGTTGCTGCCAGTCCTCACCCAGTTTGTGCTTCATCAACTCAACCACGATGTAATCCACATCCAGCTGGGTGTCCTCTTCATAACGCATCAAGCCCTGCTGACAGGCCGGACACGAAGTGAGCATCTTGACGTTACCGGAGAGTGCTTTTTCATGCCCCGTCAGCTCTTTGATACCGCGCTGCATTTCCTGCTTCTTGCGAAACTTCACCTGGCTGGCAATATCCGGACGCGCTACCGCAAAGGTACCCGCCTCACCACAACAGCGGTCCGACAGGGCCACGTCTTTACCCATCAGACTCGACGCCACCTTAAGCGGGTTATGGTGTTTCATCGGCGTGTGGCAGGGATCGTGATACATATACTGAACGCCCCCTACACCAT
>CBDULQ010000130.1:0-10017 GCA_965368115.1 uncultured Gammaproteobacteria bacterium
GTAGAAGATCTCATCAGTGGTGGTTACGAAGCCGGCTTTGTGACCAACATTGAATCCGACACCGTGCCCCCCGGGCTGGACGAAGACACCATTCGGCTGATTTCGGCGAAGAAGAACGAGCCCGAGTGGATGCTGGAATACCGGCTCAAGGCTTATCAGAAATGGCTGACCATGACGCCGCCGGACTGGGCCAAACTGGATATCGAGCCAATCGATTTTCAGGCCATTTCTTATTATTCGGCGCCGAAACGCCCGGAAGACGGTCCCCAGAGCCTGGACGAAATCGATCCGGAAATTCGCGATACCTACAATAAGCTGGGTATTCCGCTGGAAGAGCAGATGGCGCTGGCCGGCATTGCCGTCGACGCCGTATTCGACAGTGTTTCGGTGGCCACCACCTTCCGCGAGAAACTCGCCGATGCCGGGGTGATTTTCTGTTCCATGTCGGAAGCGGTGCAGGATCATCCCGAGCTGGTACAGCAGTATCTGGGCACCGTGGTGCCGCACACTGATAATTATTTTGCCTGCCTTAACGCGGCGGTGTTCACCGACGGTACTTTCGTCTACATCCCCAAGGGCACCCGTTGTCCGATGGAACTGTCCACCTACTTTCGTATCAACGAAGCCAAGACTGGTCAGTTCGAACGCACCCTGATCGTCGCCGACGACGAAAGTTACGTCAGTTATCTGGAAGGTTGCACGGCGCCGATGCGTGATGAAAATCAGCTGCACGCAGCGGTGGTCGAGCTGGTCGCCCTGGAGAAAGCGCAGATCAAATACTCCACCGTACAGAACTGGTATCCCGGTGATGCGGACGGCAAGGGCGGCATCTACAACTTCGTGACCAAGCGTGGTGATTGTCGCGGTGAACGTTCGCATATTTCCTGGACCCAGGTTGAGACGGGTTCCTCCATTACCTGGAAGTATCCAAGCTGCATCCTGCGTGGTGATCACTCCATCGGTGAGTTTTATTCAGTCGCTGTTACACGCGGTAAACAGCAGGCGGATACCGGTACCAAGATGATTCATATCGGTGCCAACACCAAGAGCACGATCGTGTCCAAAGGCATCTCAGCGGTGAAAGGCCAGAACACGTATCGCGGCCTGGTGCGCGTCGCCGGTCGCGCCGAGAATGCACGTAACTACAGCCAGTGCGATTCGCTGTTGATCGGTGACCAGTGCGGCGCACATACGTTTCCCTATATCGAAGTGAGCAATCCGACCGCCAAGGTCGAGCACGAAGCCACCACTTCGAAGATCGGCGAAGACCAGTTGTTCTATTGCCAGCAGCGCGGTCTATCGGAAGAAGACGCGGTATCGATGATCGTGAACGGCTTCTGTAAGGAAGTGTTCAACGAGCTGCCGATGGAATTCGCCGTCGAAGCACAGAAATTACTTAACGTCACACTCGAAGGCGCAGTGGGCTAATACAGTTTTAGAGGATAAAGCCATGTTATCAATCAAAGATCTTCGCGCATCCGTTGAAGGCAAAGAAATTCTCAAAGGCCTTAACCTGGAAATCAATCCCGGTGAAGTGCATGCCATCATGGGTCCTAATGGTGCGGGTAAGAGTACTCTGTCGCATATCCTGTCCGGCCGCGAAGGTTATGAGGTTACCGGTGGGGACGTCATTTTCGAAGGTGAGAATCTGCTCGATCTGGAAATCGAAGAACGCGCCCACAAAGGTGTGTTCCTGGCCATGCAGTATCCGGTGGAACTGCCCGGTGTGAACAATATGGTGTTCCTGAAGGAATCACTGAATGCAGTGCGCAAAGCCAACGGCGAAGACGAACTGGATTCGCTCAAGTTCATGAAACTGATTCGCGAAAAAGCCAAGCTGGTCAAGCTGGATGAGAAACTGCTCAAACGTGACGTTAACTCCGGTTTTTCCGGTGGTGAGAAAAAGCGTAACGAAATTCTTCAGATGGCCATGCTTGAACCCAAGCTGGCGATCCTCGACGAAACCGACTCCGGTCTGGACATCGATGCGCTGCGTATCGTTGCTGAAGGCGTTAACGCCCTGCGTAGTCCGGATCGCGCAATGATTGTGGTAACTCACTATCAGCGCCTGCTGGATTACATCCAGCCGGACTTCGTGCACGTACTGGCGGACGGTAAAATCGTGCGCTCAGGTGACAAGAGCCTGGCGCTTGAACTCGAATCCAAGGGCTATGGCTGGCTGAAGGACGGAGCGGCGGCATGAGTGAAGCAGTACAACCCCGTGACTGGTTCAAACACATTGTCGAGCAGGGCCAGCAGGGGATAACACCTGACGGTGCCGGCTGGATTCAGGACGCGCGCCGTGCTGCTCAGGAGTCGCTGGATGAACTGGTGGTGCCGGAACGCAAACAGGAAATCTGGCGTTACTCGAATATCGACAAGCTGTTCAAGAACCAGTTTGTGCCGGTGGATGATGACCTGACAGCGTTCCACGAAGAAGACCTGGACGAATATCTGCTGTCGGATTTCGACAGCTATCGGGTGGTGATTGCCAACGGTCGTTGCGTTCCGTTGTTGTCCAATGTGTACGAACTGCCGGAAGGGGTCAGGCTGGGCAGTCTGCGTGCCGCGCTGACCACTGATCCGGATATCATGTCCACCTGGTTCGGTCATACCGCACAACATCATCAACATGTGTTCACTGCATTGAATACTGCACTGATCAACGATGGCGTATTCATTCACATCGACAGTGGTGTGCAACTGGATAAACCGATCGAAGTGGTTTACATGAGCCTGAGCGTGGACGAGCCGTTCATGATTCAGCCGCGTAATCTGTGTGTACTGGAAGAAGGTGCTTCGGCAACGGTAGTCGAACGCTTTTTGAGCACCGGTGAATCGGTTTATTTCAATAACAACCTGATCGAAATCGTACTCGAAGAAAAAGCGCAACTGAATCACTTCCGTCTGCAGGAAGAAAGTCGCCAGGCTTATCACCTGGGCAGTATTTTCCTGTCGCAGAAAGCGTCCAGTGTGTATCGCAATAATAGCATCGCGATGGGCGGCGGCTGGGCGCGTACCGATTTCAACGTGGATTTCCGTGAAGAGCAGGCCGAGTGTCATTTGCAGGGCCTGTACACGGTGGGTGATAAACAGCTGCAGGATTTCCATCTTAACATTCGACACAGTGTGCCGAACTGTATGAGTACGGAAAACTTCAAGGGCATCCTGTATGGCCAGGGGCGTGCGGTATTCGATGGCCTGATCTATGTTGAAAAACAGGCCCAGGGTACTGATGCCCATCTGTCCAATGCCAATCTGATGCTCACCCGCAAGGCGGAAGTCGATACCAAACCGCAGCTGGAAATCTATGCCGATGATGTGAAATGCAGTCACGGCACTACGGTGGGACAGCTTGACGCGCAGCAGGTGTTTTATTTGCGCTCGCGCGGCATCGATGAAGCGACTGCACACAAAATGTTGTGTCTGGGCTTTGCCGGCGAGGTGGTCAACGGCATTGAAATCGACGCTTTACGCACATATATAGAAACTCAGGTACAGAATTCACTGGATACTGTCACCGAGATGGTTTCGGGTGAGAGTGATGATCACTAAACCGATTAATTTCAGGCGCGATATTGCGGACAACAGTCTGGAACTCAAGGAGCCCGAGTTCGAGATCAATCCGGATGATCCGCTGGACGAGCAGATCAAGACGGCCATTCGCGGTATTTACGATCCGGAAATATCAGTTAACATCTATGATCTCGGCCTGATCTATAACATTGATATTAACGACGATGCCGAAGTGCACGTCCAAATGACCCTGACCGCACCGGCTTGCCCGGTGGCAGGCACGCTGCCGGGCCAGGTGGAATCGGTGATCAAGTCGCTGGACGGCGTCAAGGACGCCACGGTGGAACTGGTCTGGGATCCCCCATGGTCCAAGGACATGATGTCCGATGAAGCAAAGCTGACCCTGGGACTGTTTTAACGGGAGTATTGTATGGCTATTCAATTAACAGAATCAGCAGCCGAGCATGTGCTGAACATGCTGGATAAACGCGGATCGGGCCTGGGTTTGCGCTTGGGTACCAAAAAATCCGGTTGTACCGGTTTTGCCTACGTGGTCGATTATGCCGATGAAATCAATGACGACGATGTGGTGTTCGACACCCAGGGCGTCAAGGTGATCGTCAGCAAGGAACAACTGGAAGCGCTGGATGGTATGACCATCGATTTCCAGAAGAATAATGTCATCAACCGGGGTTTCGATTTCATTAATCCGAATGTCAAAGAGATGTGCGGTTGCGGTGAATCGTTCTCGGTATAAGTCGTAACAAGAGATAGTTCGCAACATGACCACCCTTGACGAGATCGTCGAAATTTTTGACCTGCTGGGCGACTGGGATCAACGCTATGCTTACCTGGTTGAGCTGGGTGAACAGATGCCCGAAATGCCGGCGGAAGAAAAAACCGACGACAACAAGGTCAAGGGTTGTATGAGCCAGGTGTGGATCCGCGCTCATCATGATCCGGAGGCGCCCGGCCGCATTATTTATCACGGCGATTGCGATACCAGCATCATCAAGGGTGTGCTGGCCCTGCTGGTCGAAATCGCCGCTTCAAGAACCGTAGAGGAAATAGACCAGCTGGACGTGGATGAGTTCTTCGAGCGTCTGGATCTGGATGAAAATCTTTCCCCAAATCGCCATGTCGGCGTTTATTCCATCGTCGATCTGATGAAAAAACAGGCTCACCAACTGGCGGCCTGATTTCGCATTTTGTTTCCCGCCTGAACAGGGTATGATTTCGGCAAACAACAACTACGCTGAAGTCAAAATCTATGCCCATAACTAGTATCAAGGATTTCCTGCGCCTGGAGGCCGCCAGCGGCATCCTGTTGTTCATTGCCGCGGTACTGGCCATGATTGCAGTGAATTCTCCACTCAATTACCTGTACAACGTTTTTCTGGATACGCCGGTGGAAATACGCATCGGCGCCTTTCATATCGATAAGCCGCTGCTGTTGTGGGTTAACGACGGTCTGATGGCGGTATTCTTCTTTCTCATTGGTCTGGAGCTCAAGCGTGAAGTGTTGAGCGGTGAGATGTCCGATCCGCAGAAAGTGGTGTTACCGGTGGTCGCCGCGGTTGGCGGTATGGCGATGCCCGCGGTGATATATTCATATATCAACTGGGGTGACCCTGTGGCCATGAATGGCTGGGCTATACCGGCCGCGACGGACATCGCCTTTGCCCTGGGTGTGCTGTCGTTACTCGGTAGTCGGGTACCTAATTCGCTGAAGCTGTTCCTGCTCACGCTGGCGGTCGCGGATGACCTCGGGGCCATTATTATCATCGCGCTGTTTTACACCAGTGATCTGTCCGTGGTGTCGCTCAGTGTCGGTGTTGCAGCACTGGGTGTGCTTTATATGTTGAACCGCCGTGGCGTTGAATCGGTAGCGCCTTATTTACTGGTCGGTCTGGTGCTCTGGGTGGCTGTACTGAAGTCCGGCGTGCATGCGACTCTTGCCGGCGTGCTGGTGGCCCTGTTTATTCCTTTGCGCACGTCATCGGGAAGTGGCCGTTCGCCGCTGGGCGAACTGGAGCATGATCTACATCCGTCCGTATCCTATGTGATTCTGCCGCTGTTTGCCTTTATGAATACTGGTGTTTCACTGGAAGGCCTGTCGCTGGATTCATTTACCGCATCCATTCCACTGGGCATTGCACTGGGCCTGTTCCTGGGTAATCAGATTGGTGTGCTGGGTTTTAGCTGGATTACTGTCAAGCTGGGTCTGGCGCGTATGCCAGACAATGTTAGCTGGTTGTCTCTGTATGGTGTGGCGTCTTTGTGCGGTATCGGTTTCACCATGAGTCTGTTCATCAGTTCGCTCGCCTTCGAGCAGGGTGGTTCGTTCGCGGTGGATGATCGTCTGGGTATCCTGCTGGGTTCGATTCTGTCGGCCCTTTATGGTTACGCCATTCTTAAATTCTCATTGAATCGTTCGACAACCGCGAAGTCCTGAACCTTGGCGCGTAAACTGTTCATCCAGTGCCCGCAGGCATTCACCGAGTTGCTGGTGAATGCCCTGAACCTTTACGCACAAATGGCCTTTCCCGATAGTGGATCGCCCTGTCAGATGGTGTCGCGGCAGGCCCTGAGCGATGCCGCGGAGCAGTTCTCCGCAAGCTGGCACGAAACCGGGCAGGGTGAAATCAGCAGCCGTATGCGGCCCATGTTGAATGCCGCGATCAAAAATTATTTTCAGTTGCTGGCACAGCAGAATAATATGAGCACCGAGCATCAGTGTCAGCTGGTTCTGCAGACGATCAAGTCCGGTCGTATCGATGAGCAGCAATGGCAGCAGGCCGTCGAACTGGATCGCCTGGCGCAGTTAAAATAGGCTGATCTGATCCTGGATCAGCGGCTCCATGGACTTGCCCAGAATATTGAGAATGTTATCGCCGATCGGCGTCAGTTGCTTGTCGATGTAATGCTGGTAATCCAGCGGCGACTGTTGGCACTCAAGTGTTTCCGGCCCGTTAATCGTCATCACATATTCGATAGTGCCGCGATTCCGGTAACGGGACGGCGCGCCGGTCTGCTGGAATATCTGTTCCGCCTTCAGAGCCGCGCGGACATGGGGCGGGATATTTTTCTCATAGTCGGATAATTTGCGGCGCAGGCGTTTACGGTACACGAGTTGTTCGTCCAGGCGGCCCTGTTTTAGATCCTGCACCAGTTCGCGCACATACGTCTCATACGGCTGTTCATTGAATATCATCTGGTACAGGCGACGCTGGAAATTGCGCGCCAGTAGCGTCCAGTCGGTGCGTACCGATTCCAGTCCCTTGAAGATCAGTTTCTCTTCACCATCAATATCCACGAGTCCCGCATAACGTTTTTTGGTGCCCTTGTCCGAACCGCGCATGGTAGGCATGAAAAAACGTTTGAAATGGGTTTCGTATTCCATTTCAAGAAAACAGTCCATGCCATGTTCATGGCGCATGTAATCCTGCCAATGGAGATTGATGTTTTCGAACAGACCCTGGCCGATACGATCGGCCTGGCTGTTGTCCAGGGTATCGTAAATGGCGACAAACACCGAGTCGGTATCACCATAGATGACCTGGTAGCCTTCGGCTTCGATGAGCTTGACGGTCTGCTTGATCAGGTCATGACCGCGCAGGGTAATTGAACTGGTCAGGCGTGCGTCGTGCAGGCGACAGCCCGGGGTGCCAAGCACGCCGTAAAACGAATTCATAATGATCTTGATCGCCTGTGACAGGGGTTTGTTGTTGTGCTGCTTGGCGCGGTCGCGGGCCTGCCATAGATCGGCGATGATATCGGGAAGAATATTGTCCTGTTTGGAAAATCGTGCCCCGTTGTAGCCGGGAACAGTATCCTCTTCACTCTGATGTTTAGCCATGATACGGCCGTAAGGATCGATCTTGAAAGTGCGAATGATGCTGGGATACAGGCTCTTGTAATCCAGCACCAGCACGCTGTCGTAAATGCCCGGGCGTGAATCCATGACATAGCCACCCGGTGCGCTGAGCTGGCCGTGGTAATCACCGATGTTCGGTGCGACAAATCCCTTGCGATGCAGCCGGGGCAGATACAGGTTATCGAAGGCGGCTACCGAACCGCCGACTCGATCCATTTCCAGTCCGGTGAGGCGAGCGCGTTCCACGGCGAAGCTGATCAGGTCGGCGTAATCGAAGATCTCCATCACCAGCTGGCAGTCTTCCAGGTTGTAGGCGGCCAGCGACGTTTTGTCTTCGATAAACTGGCGCTTGATTTCTTTTGCCTTGTACAGCGGATCAAGCTGCTCCTGCTGGCTGATCAGTTTGCCACGACCGAGCAGTGTATTGGCAACCGCATCCAGAGCGAAACTGTCGAATTGCCAGGTGGCGCTTTTCAGTGTGTCGATACCGTCCAGCACCACCCGGCCCGGTACCAGCATGAAATAATGTTCCGCTTCGTTCTGCGCCTGGCGCCATTGCACGGCCTGTCGATTGCGACCCAGGGTGAATGGCAGCTTCAGCGCGTCGGCTTTCTGCTGCAAAAAGCGAAAATCGAAATTGATGACATTCCAGCCGATAAAAATATCCGGATCGAATTGTTCCACGTAATCAAGAAAGCGTCGGATCAGAGTGGCTTCATCGGGCAGGTATTCGATGAGTTCGTCATCGGTATCCTGTCCCCACATCAGCACTCGTTTTACATCGTCACAGATAAACGCAATGGAATACAGCTGCTGCGAGTCATAGGCGGTTTCGATATCCAGTGACATGCAACGCAGTTGTGGTGTGAAATCGTCGCCGCGCAAACCCGGATTATGAACCGGCTGCCCCGGTGTTATTGGCTGGCTGCTGTGAATGGTTACTGGCCCGGTAATGAAACGTTCGGTCAGGTAACGTTCCGGCGGTCGAATGTCGGTTTCCAGCGCGCGTATTTGATGCTGCTGTAACAGATCGCGAGCCCGATACAGCTGTTGCTGATTGTTGCAGTAAACGCCGGCCACTGATTGTCGATTGAAGGTCTCAAGCTGCAGCGGTTTGATGGTGATGCCCGGTAACTCGCCAAGCAGGCTGCGCACCTGCTCCAGGTCCGGTTGCTGAATGAAAAATACCGCCTGCTGGCGATCGATGATCACCTGCAGGGGACCCTGCTCGGTAGCAAACCATAATTCGAGGCGAATGCCCTGTGGCGTATCGAACCACTGGCGAGTGAGCAGGAAGGCTTTAATCACGGAGCGGGAAAGGGTTGAGTGAGTAGAGCAGGGTCACTGGCCACGTCCGAGCCCGGTCGTGGCCAGTGGGAAAACTTCTTTAGAAGCGACGAATCCAGCCATCCACTTCGCCGATGAGTTCCTTGTTTTTGTTGACGAAGAAATGATCCGCACCGTCGACCACCTGTTGAGTGTACTGTTTGTTCCCGGAGCCGGCGGCCTTGCGTTGCGGTGCCGATTTAAGAATACCTTCCAGGTCGCGACTGCCGTAGATATCCAGTACCGGGATGCTGATTTTTTTCAGCGCGGCAACCGTGTTCATGCGCTGATCTTCACGTGGTTGCGGCATGCCGACGGCAACGAAGGCCTTGACGCCATGGTCCGGGTTGCTGGACAGGTAGTAGGCGGTCATTGCAGTGCCCAGGCTGTGAGCAACGATGACAATATGGTCGATACCCTTGTCGCGCAGGTTCTGTACCGCGGCGCGGAGGCGCGGCGCGACTTCATCGAACAGCGGAGCATATTCATGGTATTCAGCTTCATTGTGCAGCACCGGCATCTGGATCGACAGGGTGGTCCAGCCTTTTTCGGTGAGCCCGGTGCGCAGCGGGTGTACCACGTCCTGCCAGTTCGGGTGGACACCGGAACCATGTACGACGATCACACCACCACGTGGCGTGTCGGTAGCCGCTTCGGTGTAGATGGCGAGAAACCGCTGACCATCCGCTTCCAGCCATTCTGCTTCACCATCGATGAGAAACTCGACGATCTGGTCGGCCCAGCGTTTCTCCTTGGCCAGATCGGAGGCCAGCACTGTGGACGACAGCCCGGCGGCAATTAAAAAACAGAGTGAGATCAGTACTTTCATGGCGACACCTGCGTGGAAATAGAGCTTATGAATTATTCTACCCGGCATGTTACTGAGTTTCCGGGGGCTTTACCTGAGGTTTTGCATTTAAATTTTCAATCGATACTCGAGCTGAGGTGCTAATGCCTGAATATTTTGCTGTAAATGCAAATGTCAATTTTACTGTTAATTTATACCGAGTGTATTGATATTAAGTAAGATTAATCAGCTATTTATGAAATATGAAAAAAATGGATATCTTATCGCTTTCAAGCCAGGTGAGCGCTGCTTTTGAGTGAAAAAAGCCTCTGTATAGGCAAACTCGGCGCCATTGATTTGTATGGTCTGGATCGCCCGAAAAGCGAGGAAAACGGATAGATCCGGCTTCCCGGACGATTTCGGCGATATGGAAAAATAGTTAGTTAAATCATATGGATAACGATTTCATGGCCCATACGGGGTAGGGGCGCCTATTCCCCTGGAGATATAT
>CBDULQ010000131.1:0-9944 GCA_965368115.1 uncultured Gammaproteobacteria bacterium
CTACTGACTGGATCTCTCTGTTAACTGTTTTACCTACATAGCGCTGACCTGACGTCAGCGAGAGTGAAGAAGCTCTGAGCACCTCGGTCCATGAGACCCGGGTGCTCAGAGCTTTTTTTTTGGATTTTTTTAAGTCGAGGTACTCGCCAGATGCAAAAAGAAAAACTCGTACTCATCGGAAACGGCATGGCCGGCATCCGCACCCTGGAAGAACTGCTCAAGCTTGCACCGGAAAAATACGACATCACCGTATTCGGCGCCGAGCCCCATCCCAATTACAACCGCATCATGCTCTCCCCTGTTCTGGCCGGCGAAAAAACCGTCGATGACATTGTATTGAATCAGCTGGACTGGTATGCGGACAACGGCATCACACTGAAAACCGGTGACCCGGTCAGCAAAATCGATCGCATCGGCCGCAAGATCATTACCGAAAGCGGCGAAGAGTGCGCGTACGATCGGCTGTTGATGGCCACCGGCTCCAATCCGTTCATCATTCCGGTGCCGGGACACGACCGGAAAGGCGTTATCGGCTTCCGCGATATTGCCGATGTGGACACCATGCTCGAAGCTTCAAAACAGTATAAGAACGCGGTAGTGATCGGCGGCGGTCTACTCGGTCTGGAAGCGGCTAACGGCCTGATGAAAAACGGTATGCAGGTCACCGTGGTGCATCTGCTGGACACCTTGATGGAACGTCAGCTCGACAAACCCGCGGCCGACCTGCTCAAGGCCTCGCTGGAAACCCGCGGCCTGACCTTCATGATGGAAGCACAAACGGCGGAAATCACCGGCGACGATCGCGTGCGTGGTGTGAAGTTCGCCGACGGTAGCGAAATCGAAGCCGACCTGGTGGTCATGGCGGTGGGCATTCGTCCCAACATGACACTGGCACAGGATGCGGGCATTCATTGCGAACGCGGTATCGTGGTCAACGACACCATGCAAACCTTCGACCCGCGCGTGTATGCGGTGGGTGAATGTGTACAGCATCGCGGCACCTGTTACGGCCTGGTGGCTCCGCTGTTCGAACAGGCCAAGGTGGCTGCGAATCACCTGGCCACTTACGGCATTGCCCGTTACGAAGGTTCGGTGACCTCCACCAAGCTCAAGGTGACCGGCATCGACCTGTTCTCCGCCGGTGAATTCAACGAGAGCGAAGGTGATGAAATCCTGGTACTGCAGGATCCCTCCTCCGGCGTTTACAAGAAACTGGTCATCAACGACAACCGCATCAAAGGCGCGGTGATGTACGGCGATACCATGGACGGCACCTGGTACTTCCAGTTGCTGCGCGAAGGCACCGACATCAGCGCATTCCGTAAAACCATTCTATTCGGCCAGCACGATCTCGGCGATGCCGGCCACGGTGACGAAACGCGCATTGCGGCACTCGGCGACGATGCGGAGATCTGCGGCTGTAACGGTGTCTGCAAAGGCGACATCGTCAACGCCATCGTCAAGAAAGGCCTGTTCACACTGGACGATGTTAAGGCGCACACCAAGGCCGCAAGTTCCTGCGGATCATGCACCGGCCTGGTGGAATCCATCCTCGCCAGTACCGTGGGTGAAGGTTACAGCGCAGCGCCGAGCAAGCAGCCCATGTGCGGCTGTACCGAACACAGTCACGACGAAGTGATTGCCGGCATCAAGGAACATGAACTCAAGGATATGGATGCGGTACGCAAGCACTTCGAATGGAAAACACCGGATGGATGTGCCAGCTGCCGTCCCGCCGTCAACTACTACCTGCTCGCACGCTGGCCCGGTGAATATAAAGATGATGCCCAGTCGCGTTTCATCAACGAACGTGCCCACGGCAACATCCAGAAAGACGGTACCTATTCGGTTGTACCCCGCATGTTCGGCGGCCTGTGTACACCGAAAGACCTGCGCGCGATTGCCGATGCCTGCGAAAAATACGATGTGCCGGAAATGAAAGTCACCGGCGGTCAGCGCATCGACCTGTTCGGCGTGAAGAAAGAAGACCTGCCGGCGATGTGGAAAGATCTGACCGATGCGGGACTGGTATCCGGTCACGCTTACGGCAAGGCATTGCGCACGGTTAAAACCTGCGCCGGTAAAACCTGGTGTCGCTTCGGCACGCAGAACTCCACCGGTCTCGGCGTCAAGCTGGAACAACTCACCTGGGGTTCCTGGATGCCGCATAAATTCAAACTGGCGGTGTCCGGTTGTCCGCGCAACTGTGCAGAAGCCACCATCAAGGACTTCGGTGTGGTCTGTGTGGATTCGGGTTACGAACTGCACATAGGCGGTAACGGCGGCATCAAGGTGCGTGTCACGGATCTGCTGTGCAAGGTGGATACTGAAGAGGAAGTGCTCGAATACTGCGCTGCCTTCACTCAGAAATATCGCGAAGAAGCCCGATACCTGGAACGCACCGCACCCTGGGTGGAGCGTGTCGGTCTGCAGTACATCAAGGATGCCATATTTGATGAGCAGCAACGCAAGAGCCTGGCGGAACGCTTCCGCTATTCACAGCAATTCGCCCAGATCGATCCATGGAAAGCTCGTGCCGAAGGCGAAGACGCCCACGAATTCCACAAGATTGAAATCAGCGCGGCCTGATTGAACCCAACACTTTTTCGAGGATAAACATGATGAACAACTGGATCGATATCGGAGCACTGGAGGACATCCCCCGCCTCGGCTCGCGCGTGGTGAAAACCGACACTGTAGACATTGCCATATTTCGTACCGCAGCCGACGAGGTATTCGCCCTGAAAGACGAATGCCCGCATCGCAAGGGACCATTGTCCCAGGGCATCGTGCACGACAACACCGTCACCTGTCCGTTGCACAACTGGAAGATTGATCTGGCCAACGGCGAAGCCCGCGGGCCGGACAAGGGCTGCACGCGCAGCTTTCCGGTCAAGCTGGAAAACGGTCGTATTCTGCTTGGCCTGAATAAAGAAGACGTCGCGGCCTGAACGCAGCCCGTGTAACAGATGATTTGATGTATTGATAGTTTAATGAGGAACTGACTATGTCGTATTTAGAACCCAATGAGTTTGTCAGCAAGATGGTCGACCAGGGTGAATCGAAAGTGTACATGTCCACCAAGGACACCCTGATCCGCGCCTTTATGGCTGGCGCTATTCTTGGTCTGGCCGCCATTTTCGCCATTACCGTCGCGGTAAAAACTGGTTCGCCGTTGCTCGGAGCCGTACTTTTCCCGGTCGGCTTCATCATGCTGTACCTGATGAAATTCGATCTCCTCACCGGTGTATTTACCCTGGTACCACTGGCACTGATCGACAAACGTCCCGGTGTCACCTTTAATCAGGTACTGCGTAACTGGGGCCTGGTATTTATCGGTAATTTCGCCGGTGCTTTGACCGTGGCTTTCATGATGTCCTTTATCCTGACTTACGGATACAGCACCGATGGCGGCGCGCTGGCGGAAAAAGTCAGCAAGATCGGTGAGTCACGGACCCTGGGCTACATGTCACACGGTATGGAAGGCTGGTTTACCATTTTCATTCGCGGCATGCTGTGTAACTGGATGGTCTCCATGGGCGTCGTCGGCGCAATGATTTCGACTTCGGCAAGCGGCAAGATGATGGCCATGTGGATGCCGGTTATGCTGTTCTTCTTCATGGGCTTCGAACATTCCATCGTGAATATGTTCCTGTTCCCCTTCTCCATGATCATGGGCGGTGACTTCACCTTCATGCAATACATGATCTGGAACGAACTGCCGACAGCACTGGGTAACCTGGTGGGCGGCTTCGTCCTGGTGGGTCTACCGCTGTACTTCACACACGTGCGTACCAGCCCGGAACGCATTCTGAAGAACAAAGCCTGATCCGAAATCAGCCACGATAACTCCGGCATAAATAACCGCCGGAGTCGTCGTGTCGGCTGTGATCATTCATGACTCAACATTTACACATCAGTATCGGCCAGTGTTCCGATGCCGGCATCAAACCAATCAACCAGGATTTCCACGGCATCATAGTGCCGCGCGAACCCTTTCTGAGCAGCAAAGGCATTGCAGTCGCACTGGCGGATGGCATCAGTAGCAGCGACGTCAGCCAGGTCGCCAGCGAAACCTCGGTGAAAGGTTTTCTCGAAGATTATTATTCCACTTCCGAATCCTGGTCGGTGAAAACCTCGGTGCAACGTGTACTACAGGCGACCAACTCCTGGCTTTATTCACAAACCCGCAACGG
The DNA here is from genome assembly GCA_965368115.1 of uncultured Gammaproteobacteria bacterium. Classification (GTDB taxonomy): domain Bacteria; phylum Pseudomonadota; class Gammaproteobacteria; order SZUA-229; family SZUA-229; genus CBDULQ01. The sequence continues at coordinate 4,197 of CBDULQ010000131.1, forward strand.
TCCCTATCGTTACAATCTGGACCGCGGCTACGTATGCACCTTCAGCGGAATGGTATTCAAATCAGCCACCGCACATATTTTTCATGCCGGTGATACCCGCGTCTATCAACTCATCGGTCAGCACCTGGTACAACTCACCGAAGATCACCGGGTGCGTGTATCCAGCGACAAAAGTTATCTGGGACGGGCTCTGGGCATGCGTGACTGGCTGGATCTTGACTACCAGTCACTGGCTGTCGATGTCGGCGATATTTTTCTGCTCGCAACCGACGGTGTCTACGAGTTCGTCGATGAAGCGGATATAATCCGCCTCATCGACGAACACCGTGACGATCTGGATCAGGCTGCTCGACAGGTCGTCAGACTCGCGCTGGATAATCAGAGCGACGACAACCTGAGCCTGCAGATATTGCGTGTCGATCGACTCCCCGACAATGCGATCGACGAGCTGCATCAACAGGCGACCACACTGCCTTTCGCGCCGCCTTTAGGTCCGCGTATGGCATTCGACGGCTACCGGATACTACGCGAAATTCATATCAGCAGTCGGAGCCATATCTATCTGGCGGAGGATTCGGAAACACGGCAGCAGGTCATTCTCAAGCTGCCGTCCGTCGACCTGCGTAATGACGCCGCCTACCTGGAACGCTTCCTGATGGAAGAATGGGTGGCGCGTCGGGTGGATAATATCCACCTGCTCAAACCCTGTGCCATTACACGTAAACGTAATTATCTGTACACGGTCAGCGAATTCATCGAAGGCCAGACCTTGCGACAATGGATGGTCGACAACCCGAATCCCGACCTGGAAACCGTACGCGGCATCATCGAACAGATCGCGCGTGGTCTATACGCCCTGCATCGCCAGGAAATGCTGCACCAGGATTTACGCCCGGACAACATTATGATCGATAAAACCGGCACCGTTAAAATTATCGATTTCGGCTCGGTGCGTGTCGCCGGCATCGCGGAAATTTCACGCGACGACGAACAGGCCCTTCTTGGCACTGCACAATACTCTGCACCGGAATACTTTATCGGCGAAGGCGGCACTCCGGCATCCGATCTGTTTTCGCTCGGTGTCATCGCTCACCAGATGTTATCCGGACGTCTGCCCTACGGGGCACAAATCGCTCGCGCCACCAGTAAAGCCGCGCAACGCAAACTGGTGTACCAGTCAGTGCTGGATGACGAACGCACGATCCCGAGCTGGGTAGACGGCGCCATTCGCAAGGCTGTACACCCGAACCCTCACAAACGTTACGACACGATTTCCGAATTCATTCACGATCTGCGTCACCCCAATCGCAGTTTCGTCAACCAGGATCGACCACCGTTGATGGAACGGAATCCTTTATTGTTCTGGAAAGGCGTATCGTTCATTCTGTTATTGATTGTAATCGTGCTGCTGATTACACATCGCTAAAAAACGTCGTTCCCGAACGCTTCTGTCGGGAACCTCCGAAAGTCCACTGGTATTAATAACTGAGCAAAAACCCTGAAGCGGGTCAATGCTGAAGAATAATCCCGCCGCTGCTAAAAAGATTCCCGACAGAAGCATTCGGGAATGACGGGATTGTTGCTCAGGAAAACGCCGACAGCGACAACACGGATTCCGCCACCTGCACCAGACGTAGATTCTGGTCCATCGAAGTCGCGCGCATTTTTTTATAGGCTTCGTCTTCCGACAGGTTGTAACGCGCCATCAGAATGCCTTTCGCCCGCTCGATGATCTTACGTTCGTTCAATGCACGTTTTGCCGAGGCCAGTTCAGTTTCCATGGTCGCCAGGTGTTGCGATTGAGCCTGTAACAGATCGATCAACGAATGGGCACGATGAGGTTCTTCATTGCCTGCAGCTCGAAAACTCAATGACTGTTCGACGGGTAATTCGGGATCAAAGAAACGATCGATGGCACCGGCACGTGCCGGCGGTTTGTCGCGCAGCGCCTTGAGCAGGCCTTCTGAATCCAGCAACTCGCGTTCAGCGGCGGCAATTAATTTGTCACTATGAGCCTGTATGGCCTCGACCAGTTCCCGTTGAATGGTCCACATGGCGGTCAGTCGATCGCTGCAGGACTGGAACCAGCTATCGCTGAGATTGGCGTCCAGTGCGGTGTCCGTTTTCGCATGCCGAATCATACTGCGCAGATGTTGTAACTGGGCTACGTAATCGGTGGTTTCCATATCATGCCAGTGGTCGGTGATCGGCACTTCGGCAAATTCCAGGAAGATTCTGAAGTTGCGTTCCTGGGCATCGATCAGGTGCATGATGCGTTGCCGGATGGATTCATCACAACGACCGGCGCCGAAGGCCAGTGCACCGACGGCACGCTCCTGGCCGGCCTGTTCCTTGCCTTCCACCAGGTTGAGCAGCGCCACCAGCAAACGGGACATACCCGGGTCCACCGCCGCGTCGGCGAGTTCGAATATCAGCGCAATGAATCCTGCAATCAGTCGACTGAACGCGGCCACCGATGCACTGCCGGACAACTTGTGGTCGCTGATCCGTTCGCGCAATTCCGGTAAGGCATCCAGGCCCAGCACCACCCAGCCGATCAGTGACAGGATCTTCGCATTGGAATGGGCGGAAAACCCCAGTTCATCGGCGAAGATTTTGCGTAGCGTCTGTTCGACCGATTGGGATTCGTTGATCAGGTCGCGCCGTGTCTCTTCGAAACGCTCACCTTCCGAGGCCAGGTAAATACTCGAGGCGCCGCGCTCACTTTGCAACACGTGAATCATGTGGCTGATCACACCCACCAGCTGAGCGCGGGTTTTCAGGCGCTTGAGTTCTTCGATTTCCAGTTGCTTGGCAACCAGTACGATATAAGGTACGGATAAGGACATAGGGTTAAGATTCCAGAAAACCGGTCACCGAGCCGTTGGCGGGCTGCGGCTGACCACCAGTTTAACAATAAATCAGCATGCAGTCTGAATTCTGTTCGGCATGCCCGCTTAAGGCGACGCGTTGTGTGGAGCTTGCTACAGGTCAAGATAAGAAAATTTAATGTCAGAATTCAAATTTGCGCCAATGTTCTCCGCAGCGGCGACGCGTTATATTTAGGTATGGGCCCTGAAGCCGTGCTAGTCAATTATGGGATAAAAGTCGATCAAAAAATGAACATCAATCTTGCCGATAAAACCGAAGTCATTCGCCGACTGGCGCTCAGCGAAAGCGGATTCGTCTTCGATCCGGCCAGCGGCCAGAGCTTCACAGTCAATGAAACCGGCCTGGAGCTGCTCAGACTGTTGCAGAAAACCAGCAAGCTGGAGGATATTCTTACTGACCTGGATCAGCGCTATCAGGGTGAACGGGAAGAAATCGGCCGTGATGTCGAGGAATTCGTCGCCAGCCTCAGCGAACAACTGGGCCTGCAATGAGCGCACCGATCACCATCGCGGTTACCGGCATGAATGCACGGCCGGACAATCCGGGCCCGGGGCTGGCGGTGGCCCGTTGCCTGAAGGAAACCCGCGATTTCGAATGCCGGATCATCGGCCTCAGTTATGATGCCCTGGACCCGGGTCTGTATCTGGATGATTACTGTGATGCGGGTTATCTGCTGCCCTATCCTTCCGCTGGTGAAGAGGCATTCATGGCACGGCTGGAAAATATTCAGCAACGGGAACAGATCGATATCCTGATTCCCTGCCTGGATGCGGAACTGCCCGGCATCATTCGCGCCGAGGCGCAGATCAACCAGCTCGGCATCCGCACCTTTTTACCCGCCGCAGATCAGCTCAAATTGCGTAACAAGGACAAGCTGCCGGAACTCGCCGCCCATGCCGGCCTGCATTGTCCACGCATCATCAGCATCACACGCAGCGATTTTTTCGACGATTGCCAGGATGACGACTGGCATTTCCCGCTAGTGGTCAAAGGCCTGTTCTACGATGCCAGAATCGTCTACAGCATCGAACAGGCAAAACAGGCGTTTCGCGCCATTGCCGCGGAATGGGGATTTCCGGTGCTGGTGCAGGCATTCGTGAAAGGACAGGAATACAACCTCACCGCGCTCGGCGACGGTCAGGGGCGGATGCTGTCGGCGGTGATGATGAAAAAAATGGCGCTCACCGACAAGGGCAAGGCCTGGGCCGGCGTCACCATCGACGACCCGGTGCTGTACCAGGCCAGCGAACGACTGATCAATCGCATCAACTGGCGTGGACCACTGGAAGTCGAGGTCCTGAAAGATCACAACGGCCGTTATCAGTTACTGGAAATCAATCCACGTTTTCCGGCCTGGATTTACCTGAGTCATGGCGCCGGACGTAACAGCCCGGCGGCACTGGTGAAGCTGATGCAGGGTTATCCGCAAGATCCGGACGCCGCACTCAATACCGGCATCATGTTCATTCGCTATGCCCAGGAAGCGATTGTGCCGATCAGTGAATTCGAACGCTTCGTGGTCGACGGTGCCGGCCATGAAAAAGGACCTGCTTCATGACTGACGACAACACCCCATCCGCACAGGATACGCGTAAACCCTGGATCAAACCCAGCCTGACACCGGTGCGTTCGGGCCTGCCCGCCAAGTACGGCCAGTCGCAACAAATGCGCTGGCGCGATCATATCGACCAGGTGCCGGTGAGCAAACTGATCGAGGACCATGGCTCGCCGTTGTACGTGGTGTCTGAGAAAAAACTGCGCGACAACATGCGCCGCATCAAACGCGTATTCAATGCACGCTATCCCGATGTGCTGTTCGGCTGGTCCTACAAAACCAACTACCTGGGCGCGGTGTGCAATGTGTTACACCAGGAAGGTGCCTGGGCGGAAGTGGTATCCAATTTCGAATATGAAAAAGCTCGCAGCCTGGGTGTACCCGGTGACAGGATTATTTTTAACGGGCCCTATAAGTCCCGCGATATTCTAACCCGTGCGGTGCAGGAAAAAGCCCGCATTCATATCGATCATCTGGATGAACTTTATCTGCTCGAACAGATTACCGGCGAACTGAAGATGCACACTGAAGTCGCTATCCGACTCAACTTCGATACCGGCTACACCGAACCCTGGAGTCGTTTCGGTTTCAACGTGGAATCGGGTCAGGCGATGAATGCCGCCTGGCGCATCTGCTCAAGCGAATACCTCACCCTGAGTGGCCTGCACAGCCACATCGGCACCTTCGTACTGGAACCCCTGGCCTACGCCACCCAGACCCGCATCATGTGCGACTTTATGAATCAGGTGGAAGATAAAACCGGCTGCGACATCAAGTTCATCGACATCGGCGGCGGCTTCGCATCCTTGAATGCGCTGCAGGGCATTTACCTGCCGCCGGAACAGGTGGTGCCCAGTCTGGAGCAGTATGCGGATGCGATCTGCGACGTGTTGCGCGAACAGACCGAAGAACGGGTTGCCCGCGGTCGGTCGCGACCGCAGCTGGTGCTGGAAACCGGTCGCGCCATTGTCGACGACACTGAAGTGCTGTTGAGTTCGGTGTTTGCTCACAAGAACCTGCCGGACGGCCGCAAGGCACTGATTCTGGATGCCGGCGTCAACCTGCTGTTCACCGCCTTCTGGTACAACCACCAGGTGACGCCAACACGCCAGCTGGAAGGCCGCGCTGAAGAAACCGTGCTCTACGGGCCGTTGTGTATGAACATCGATCTGGTGCGCGGCAGCATCATGTTGCCGCCGGTGAAGGTGGGCGATGTGCTGATGATCGGTCCGGTCGGTGCCTACAACAATACCCAGTGGTTGCAGTTCATCGAGTATCGTCCCAACGTGGTGATGGTGCAT
>CBDULQ010000132.1:0-9932 GCA_965368115.1 uncultured Gammaproteobacteria bacterium
TATCTATACAGCTTAAAAGCCCTGTCTTTTATTCGCCTGCGGCAGGGACAACATGAACAGGCGAGAGCCAGTCTGGCCAAACTCAAGCAGCTCGATGTTAATGATCTGGTCGGCGGTTCGGTGATTATGGAACTGGCAGAGGCATTGTAATCATGAGTACTGAACAGAAACTTGAACAATTTAGAACGCTGGGCGAACAGGTCTGCGAGGCACTGCGCAAGCAGGTTTTTGATATGGGGCTGCCTCTCGATTTTATAGACCCGGATTTTCAACGTGCCGAGTATTCTCTCAGCAAGGATCCGGCCAGTGGTGAAGACTCGTTGATTGGCGTCTGGCGCGACCCCAAGGGGCAGAAGCAGGGTGAAATCCTGTTTCATGCGGATGGCAGTTTTTTTGCCGAATACGATGTGATTAGCGAACATCCGAAGAAATCGCGCTGGTTTGTCGAAGCGGTGACCGCCTGGGGCCGGGATAATAATGTGAAAGCGGAACCTCGCTTGTTGCCGTTGGTGGAATGATTGATAAAAAGAAAACGCTAACAACGCAAATGGACGCTAATGTTTTCTTGTAAACAGCCCGTGTCAGTTTGTTATGCGCTTAATTTAATCGTGTCATGGCGCTGCTTTCTGAATTAACTCTCAAAATATGTGAAATGGGATCTGCCTGATATTGGTGGCTATTTTTTAAGCCGTCATCCCCGAATGCTTCTGTCGGGGATCTGGTCTAACTGCTCATTATGTCATTTGTAAGCGAGGCCCGGTTTCGATCAGAATAATAAGATCTGATACAAAACCATTTGCGTTCATTCGCGTGTTTGGCGTTTTCTTTTTCTTTAAACCCCCCAGCAGAAAAGAGCCCGAATCTAAAAATACTGACCCCAGAGGCTGCTGGACATGAACCCATGCCGTGTCATTCTGTATCATAAACAGGCCACCAGTGCCTGGTTGCGATTTTTACGTTTCGCCAATCACAGCGTTTGTGCTTTTGAACCTTTGCCTAAGTTGTCCATGTTGATGGACGATGTGCCGGAACAGTCGCTCGTGCTGCACCCGGCGCCGATTATTCGGGATACGGAACAGCAACTTGGCCTGAATCCCGGTGACCTGGAAGCGGAGGGCGAGTACCAGGAACTGGTCGATGTGGCCGGAGGACCGATCAATATTCTGCTGGCGCGGTTTACCAGTATCGATCCGCCGTTCGATCTGGCGGAGCGATTGCAGGGACGCTTCATAGATCTGCCCGATGCGCGGGACCTGACGGATACGGAGCTGTTGCTGTTACGTAAGGCGTATGAGTTGTTGATTGGGGATTGAGGTGTTGCGGGTCTTTATTTAAAGCAGGGCGGCTGTCGTCAGGAGATTCCCGACAGAAGCATTCGGGAATGACGGTATTTTGAGTGCGCTGCAACTTGCGAGGAATCGCAGTGTGTAAGTCTCCTATAATTCGTCATCCCCGAATGCTTCTGTCGGGGATCTTCTTAAACCCGAATAATGCTTAATCGGAGACCGCACCGGACAACAGGCTCGAACTCAACGATCACGCGTTTCCAGTTGTTCCAGCCACTCCAGTAACGGTTTGAACCGATAATGCTGAATAAACGGGCGTACCTGATCCAGAAAAACCTCATAACGACCATCCTGATCCAGGGCCTCCACCAGTTCCCGGATGCCGAGTATATTGTGACGCCTCGACTGTTCTTTCAATTCGTCGAGCACCGCTGCGTCGGGTAGATGCAGGCGTGGCTGGACGAAAGCCGCTGATTCTGTTTTCTGTGCCGGGGATATATCCATTGAGCTGCCGGATAACACGGTAAGATCCAGATCAAAACTGAATTCGCTTCCTTCGCCTGGCGAACTGCCGACCTTAAGTCTCGAGCCCATCAACTTGACCAGCCGTTGACTGATGGTAAGTCCCAGGCCCGAACCTTCCGCTCGCGTGATGTCGTTATCCAGTTGCTGGAACGGAATAAAAATGGTTTTTAGCTGATCACGGGGGATACCGATGCCACTGTCTTTTACGGTAAAACGTATGCGCGCCATATCATGATGAGGTGGTTTCATCAGGTTGACCCTGAACAGGACTTCTCCCTGTTCGGTAAACTTGACGGCATTGCTTAGTAAATTGAGCAGCACCTGGCGCAGACGTTTGTCGTCGACCATGATCGCAACGGGCAGGTTTTCATCGGCTTCATATTTGAAGCTCAGGTTCTTCAATCGGGCACGTACCAGAGACATTTCGACCAGCGTGTTAAGAAAATTGGCCAGGTTGATTTCTGTGGGATAGAGAATCAGGTTCTCTTCATTGGCGCGCGAGAATTCAAGAATGTCGTTGATCATCAACAGTAAATGTTCGGCGCTGCGGTCGATGGTATTGATGCCCTGGCCGTATTGTTTCATTAGCTCTGCATCGCGCTTGTACAACTGGGTATAGCCGAGGATGGCATTGAGCGGTGTGCGCAACTCATGGGTGACGTTGGCCATAAATCGGGTTTTCGCCTGGTCCGAGGCTTCGACGATTTGTTTGGCGGCATGCAGGCGATAGAACATGACCAGCATGACGACCCATACCGCACTAAGCAGTCCCAGGGTGATGCCCGACTCGGCGAACAGTTTGGATTTCATTTCCGCGCTGAGGGCGCTGAAGTAACCGTCGCTGATGGCAAAATCAGCGAGACCGAGGATATCACCGCGGCGACTTATCAGCGGAATCTCCGCCTGAAAACAATTGACACATTCCCGGTCGCCTTCATCCATATCCAGGGAATTTTCTTCGACCGGTACGCTGGAGTAATCGATTTGCAGGCGCAGGCGACGGATGAAGCGTTCGCCAATAGAGGGGTCTTCAACGATCAGCATTTCCTGTACCTTGTCCTTGAGGGCCTGGTGCAGGTCGGCAGTTTTCGTGTAGGTGAGGGTTTCCACCAGCGACGTGGACTGGGACTGAGCCAGCACTTTGGCCTGGGTTTCCGCGGCTTTGTACAGGCGCGGTTCCAGGGTGTTTTTCCAGTAATGATTCAACGATCCGACAAACACCCCGATCAGTGCAATGAAAATCAGGCTAATCACACCCTGGCTGACCCACAGGCTGTGTTTCTGTAAATAATTCATCCAGGCCGCTTTATTCATATTGACGGGCTACCTTGAGGTAGAAGGGTTTGATCTGTATGCGGCTGCTGCGCAGCGTGCGCATGTTGATGAGCGGACGCACAGTCGCCTGCACGGATAAACCACCAAGCACGCCTTTTTCCACATCACCCTCGAAGGGTGAAAACAGAATGACATGCTGTTCGATGCTGTATTTGACCAACGCGGTCAGTTCGGTTTCGTTAAGGGGTTGGGTAATGAAAATTGCAGCGGGTTTGCGGTCCGTGTTTTGCACCAGTTGCGACAGCGCCTGCACATTGATACGCACCTGAATGTCTTTCACGGATTTGAAGCTCGCCTGCAAAGTCTGCTGGAAATCATGCGCTTCGCTGCTATTACTGACGTAGACCAGAGTAATCGGCAGTTCCCGATCGGTATTGGCTTTGTCGACAATATCGAGATCAGCGCTGACCAGGGTACGGAACAGTTTGAGGCCGACCTGGATGCGACTGTCGGTAAAGGTATCGGCCAACAGTAATCCTTTGCTGGGTGCCGACAACAGGATCAGCACCAGCAACAGAACGACTGCTTTCAATGTACCGCTGGTATGTTTCATAAAACCCGATTAATCAAAAATCATAACTCAATTGTAACCAGGCCGTGCGCTCGCCTCGTGCCAGTCCATAGGGGTACTGGTTGGGTGTAGGTACGACTGCGTAGTCTTTATCGGTGAGGTTGTTGATACTGATGATCAGGTCCAGGTCATCGATATTCAGTAAACGTTTGACAGATACGGTGTAATCGAGCGTCGTGTAAGCATCGAATTCAGTCAGGCCGGTTCGATTGGGCGGTGTTTGCCAGCCTTCCTGTTCGCCGACATAGTGCAACAGCAGGCTGTGACGATAGCGGTCGCTGGCGTGCCAGGTGGCGCCCAGGTTACCCAGCCAGTCGACCGAGCCCAGTAACACCTGATCCGGGTCGAACTTGTCCTCGGCATCGACATAAGATGCATTGGCAAACCAGTCCCAGTTACGATTGACGGTTTGATGCCATTCCAGTTCCAGTCCCACAGTATCGATGTCACCGTGATTGCGCCAGGTGGTTGGTGTGTTGACGCTTTGAGAAAACACGATCAGGTCTTTTACGCGCGTGTTGAACAGGGTGCTGCGAAAACGCACACCGGCATGACGATAGATGTAGGCCAGTTCGGTGGATTCCAGTTGTTCGGCCTCCAGATCACTGGCCTGAAAGTTCGGCGTGAAGTTAGGGCTGGTGTATTGTTCGAGTAGCGTTGGCGGACGGAACGCCTCGGCATATTGCGCCTTGAATATATGTCGTTCACCGGCGCGCCATACGGCGGCAATACGCGGCGAGGTGTTGCTACCCCAGTCACTGTAGCGGTCGTAGCGCGCGCCGAAGGTAATCTCCAGCGCATCGGTGACCTGCCATTGATCCTGCAGGGTGGCACTGCTCAGGTGACGGCTGGAACCGGCGCTGACCTGGGTCTGGTCCGGAGAACCGTAAACCGGGGGTGTCCCGAGTTCGTAAAATTTGACGAAGGCGCTTTCCACCTTGCTCTGCACATGCTCCAGTTCAAGGAAGATTTCATGGCTGTCGGCCGGCGACCAGTGCAGGTTGGCGCTGGCGCGTTGCGCGGTATCTTCGTTACCGTCCTGCCGATAAATGTCGACGAGTACCAGTGGAAACGGCCCCGGCGGATCGATGCCGGCGGGAATGGTGAGATACGTGGCGGTATCGACTTTCGTCGCCTGGCTGCTCAGGGATGCGCCGATGCTGAGGTCGGTGCTCAGTTGCCAGATTTTATTCAGGCGGATGTTGTGTACGGTTTCTTCGCGCGGTTCCAGGTCCTGGGGCATCACCGCATTGCGTCCGTCCCAGCCGCCGCGTTCCACTTTGGCCAGTTGTACCTGTAACTGGTAACCGTGATGGCTGAGATCGGCCAGCAACATCTGGCCCTGTTCGTTATCGTAAATATCGCCTGGTGAATAACCCAGGTTACTCCATGCGAAGTTGTCCGGGTTACTTTGCAGTCCGCTGTCGTCACGTTTCCAGGCGGATACATTCACCGACATCTGTGCACCACTGGCAAAGGTGTGATTGACCAGACCATCCGCCTGGCGATGCTGGTCGCTGCCCAGTCGTGTATCCACGCTGTTCGCTTTACGGGTGATGATGTTGACCACACCGGAAAATGCGAACTCGCCGTACAATGCAGAACCCGGCCCGCGAATCACTTCGATGCGATCGATCTGGGTCACCGGCATGCGCATGGCCCAGTCGGCGGTTGCATCCACCGGACGATTCACCGCCACCCCGTCGATGAGAATTTTTAAATTACTACCGTTCAAACTCGCACCGACACCACGCACGATAGCGGCCGGGTCGCCGCTGGTGTTGGTGGTCATGTAAAAGCCCGCCACCTGATCCAGTGCATCGGCAACCGTCGTAGCACCGTAAGCCTGTAATTCTTCCCCATGCAGAACCGTGACCATGCCGGGCACATAGTCGGCATTCATTTTACTCTGCGTCGCCAGTTCGGTTTCTTCGTCGAGCATGGTCATCAACGCGGCCAGTTCCATATCATCGTCGGCAGCGAACAGGGTGGTGGGAATGGCCAGCAGGGATAACAGCGTCATTTTTATGGACGGGGGCATGCGCTCGGACTCCTGATTCTTTATCGTGGTTAAAGGTGTGGGTCCGCAGCCTAAAGCCTGGCGAACTCGCTGACAAATATTTGTTTTATTCGATGCCGGGCGCATCGGGTGTTTTAGTGCTGCACACCCTGTTGCGTCCGGAACGTTTCGCCCGATACAGGGCATCGTCCGCCCGTTTCAATAATTCGTCCAGGTCGATGTGCTGCTCGGCATCGACACTGGATATGCCCAGGCTGATGCTGACCTGACCGGCGCAGGACGATTGTTGATGCGGCACGCCGAGATCGAACACCGACTGGCGCATGTGTTCGGCCAGGGTGAGGGCGTCGTCATGCTCGGTTTCCGGCAACAGGGCGATGAATTCTTCGCCGCCGTAACGGGCCAGCAGATCCGCCGGTCGATGCAGCACTTCCACCAGGGTGCGTGCCACCAGGCGCAGACAACGATCGCCTTCGCCGTGCCCATAGTCGTCGTTAAAGGTTTTGAAATGATCCACGTCGATCATGATGACGGAAAAAGGCCGCGGTTCGCGTTGCCGGCGCGCCCATTCCCGTTCCAGAATCAAATCGAAATGACGTCGGTTGGCGACACCGGTGAGGGCGTCGGTGCAGGCCATTTCGGTAAGCATGTCGTTTTTGTATTTGAGCGCCAGGTGATTGCGCAGGCGGGCGCGCAGAATCGGCATGGAAAACGGCTTGTTGATGTAATCCACGGCACCCAGCGACAGGCCTTTTTCGATATCCACTTCATCGTTGCGCGCGCTCAGGAACACCACCGGGATATCCGCGGTATCCGGGTCCTGTTTCAGGCGGCGACAGGTTTCGTAACCGTCGATGCCCGGCATCATGATATCCAGCAGGATCAGATCGGGATGGGTTTCCCGCGCCAGCGCCAGACCTTCCTCGCCGGACAGGGCCACCACCAGCTCCACGTTTTCCTGCTCCAGGTGACTCACCAGCACGTCCAGGTTGCTGGGCACGTCGTCCACCACCAGCACCGTGGCAGGGCGGTGCTGGTTACTCAGCGGCAGACTCATCATGGGATTACTCCTTATATATGTGTATCACTGGATACATGAAATACAAGATCCAGGCCAGTCGGGCGAGTGTATATATTTCAATAGTTTAGCTTCTCTGCTACTTATTGCATGGGATTAAACGCTTATAGCTGGACAGAGGTTCTTATAGTCGCTTATAGTCTATACTGATTAACAAGAACGACACCTATATAAAGGAATCCCATGCAAGCCACCCCCCTGATCCTCATCGTCGACGACAAACCGGACAACCTGGACGTGCTGGTGAATTATCTGTCCGCCGGCGGCCTGGAACTGCGCGTCGCCACCGACGGTGAGCAGGCCCTGCAACTGGCCGCCGAACAGGTGCCGGAACTGGTGTTGCTGGATGTGATGATGCCGGGCATCGACGGTTACGAAGTCTGCCGACGTTTGAAAGCAGATGCCGCCACCGGCGACGTACCGGTGATCTTCATGAGCGCACTCACCGACACCGACAGCAAGGTAAAAGGCTTCGATGTCGGCGGTATCGATTTCATCAACAAGCCCTTGCAGCGGGAAGAAGTGCTGGCCCGTATCCAGGCCCATCTCACCATCCGCCGTCAGCAACAGGAATTGCAACAGAAAAACCGCCAGCTCGAAGGCTTGAATCGCGAACTGCAGGAACAGATCGATCGTCGCCAGCAGGCGGAAGATGCATTACATCTCGCCGATGAAAAACTCACCGCACTGACACGCCAGGACGCGCAACACTGGAACATCGACAGCTTCATCGGCCAGAGCCACGCCACCCGACAACTGCTCGACGAAGTGCGCAGCCTACAACAGGCCCCCAACACCAACGTACTGGTGCTGGGTGAAAGCGGCACCGGCAAGGAACTCATCTCCCGCGCCATTCATTACGGCAGCGCAAGACAGAACAAACCCTTCGTCGCCGTCAACTGTTCCGCCATTCCAAATGAACTCGCCGACGCCGAATTCTTCGGCCACGTCAAAGGCGCCTACACCGGCGCCACCGGCGACCGCCACGGCTACTTCGAAAAAGCCGACGGCGGCACATTGTTCCTCGACGAAATCGGCGACATGCCGTTAACACTACAGGCCAAACTACTGCGCGTACTCGAAGACGGTTTAGTCACACCCATCGGCGGCAAACACAACAAAAAAGTCGACGTCCGCATCGTCGCCGCCACCAACGTGAATCTGCCCGCAAGAGTGCAGGGCAAACAGTTCCGCCAGGACCTGTTCTTCCGCCTTGCCGGTTACCAGATTTCACTACCGCCGTTAAGAGAACGCGCCGGCGACATCCCCGTCCTCACCGAACACTTCCTCACAAGACTCGGCAGCCAGATGGGCCGAGATAAACCCAACATCACCCGCGACGCCATGAACGCACTCGGGCGTTATCACTATCCCGGTAACGTGCGTGAACTGCGGAACCTGATCGAGTATGCGTTGATCGCCAGCCGGGGGCAGAGCATCGGTGTGCAGCATCTGCATTTTCTGGAGACAGTGCCGGGGATTGTAGCGGTTTCCGAATCCGGAGCATTAAACGGTTCTGTAACAAATCCACAAAACGAAATTATTTCATCGTCTTCATCAGCGGGTACTGATGAAGATGTGTTGATTGAACATGCACAGGCCCAGGGGCGGATTGATAACACCATGGTGCAGAGTCTGTTGGGGGTGGATCATGGGCGGGCGTCTTACTTGCTTAAGAAACTGCATAAGGACGGGCGGTTGCATAAGGTTGGGGAGCGGCGGTGGGCTTATTATGTGGTGGGGTGAGGGTGCTTCATTTTGGTATTCGTTGGGTTGCTATTCAGTTTTTACTCACGTATGTCTGGATTTAGGGGGTTGTTGCTATGTCTTAGCATTTATGGGTAAATATGGGCATGTTTACAACATACAGATGTGTCGTCTAGTGCACTGTTAGCACTACAGAGAGGAAAGGATGCTTACTTTCAAACAAGCAATATCAGATTCACATGAATACAATAAAAGACATGCGCTCCTAGGCAACGGTTTCAGTATTTCGTGCAGGCCAGATATTTTTGTTTATGACAAACTATTTGAAAGAGCCGATTTTAGTAAATTATCACCATCTGCAAAGTCAGCCTTTGATGCATTGGATACTCAGGACTTTGAAAAAGTAATCAAAGTTTTGCGTGATGCGAGCAACGTACTTGAGGCATATAGCGGCGTGAAAAGCGGGCTGATAGATCAGCTTCAGAAAGATGCAGATGGTCTTAAAGAAGTGCTTGTTCAAGCAATAGCAGCGAGCCATCCAGATTGGCCTGGAGATATTACAGATGATGAATATTCATCATGTAGAGCATTTCTAGAAAATTTTAATAATGTTTATACTTTGAATTACGATTTGCTCCTTTATTGGGCAATTATGCACGATGAAGATGGGAAAAAAATAAAATCTGATGATGGTTTCAGAACACCAGAAGATGACTATGATTCCGAATATGTCATTTGGGAGCCCGAAACCAGCAGAAGCCAGAATATATGGTATTTACATGGGGCGCTTCACGTCTTCGATGCTGGGACAGAAATTCAAAAATACACGTGGATAAATACAGGGCAGCGCCTGATAGATCAAATTCGTGATGCTCTAAGTAGAAGTTACTTCCCTCTATTTGTTGCAGAGGGAACAAGTGATGAAAAGCTAGACCGTATAATGCATAGCGAATATTTAGCTAAAGGAAAAAGAAGCTTCTCTAGTATACAAGGTGCTTTATTTATACATGGTCATTCCTTAGCAGAAAATGACGAACATTTTTTGAAAGTTATAGAAAAAGGAAAAATAAGTCATCTTTACATCGGTTTATACGGTGATGAAAATGACTCAAGCAACAAGGCGATAAAATCAAGGGCATCAAGAATGATTGACAATAGGGGTGAAAAAAGAGCTTTAAAGGTCTCATTCTATGATTCAAGCACAGCTTATGTTTGGGGTTAATATGCTAACAAATCGTTATATGTAAATAATGATTACCTCTGAAATTATAGAGAAACTAGTTAAGGAACTAAATAACGCACAATATCGGAAAAGTGTTGGTTTGCTATCGCCCGACTTGGTAAAGAGATTTGTTGAAATTGTTCAAAAAATAAACAATGCAATTAATTTGTCTGGTGAGTCGGGTATGT
>CBDULQ010000133.1:0-9879 GCA_965368115.1 uncultured Gammaproteobacteria bacterium
TCTGTACGAGATGCTCGGCTTCGAACGTGTGGACAAACTGATGGAACGCAACATCATCGAAGTGGCACCGCTAGCCTACATGCGAGGCCGTACCCTCAACGATGCGTTCATCATTCTTGATGAAGCGCAGAACACCACCCGCGAACAGATGAAGATGTTTCTGACGCGCATCGGTTTCGGTTCCACCGCGGTGGTCACCGGTGATGTGACTCAGGTGGATCTACCGCGCGGTACCCAGTCCGGTCTGCGTCATGCCATCGAAGTGCTGAAAGACGTGGACGGTGTGGCGATGACTTTTTTCAGCGCCCGCGACGTGGTGCGTCACCCGCTGGTGCAGCGTATCGTCAATGCTTATGACAAACATGAGAACGACAGTGATGTCCGTTGAGCTGAGTGTGCAGTACGCGCAACAAAACGCGGAAGCCGGCGAAGAACCTCCGTCGGAAAGTGAATTACAACGCTGGGCGGATCTGGCATTGTGCGACGATGTTCCGGCCCAGGTGAGTATACGCATCGTCGACGAAGCGGAAAGCCAGCAGCTCAACAGCAGCTATCGCGGCAAGGACCGGCCCACCAATGTCCTTTCTTTTCCCATGCAACTTCCCGAAGAACTCGATCTGCCCATGCAGGGCGATCTGGTGATCTGTGCGCCCGTAGTCGAACGTGAGGCGCGCGAACAACACAAAACTTCACGTGCGCACTGGGCACACATGGTGATTCACGGCATGCTGCATCTGCAGGGCTACGATCACATCGAAGACGACGAGGCGCAACACATGGAGCGTCTGGAAATCGAATTACTGCAACAACTTGGATTTGCCAATCCATACGAGTCCCCATCATGAACGATAGCAACGACACGGCGCAGTTGACCCTGCTGGATAAACTCAGTCGTATTTTCCTGGACGTGCCCAACAATCGCGACGAGCTGTTCGACGTGCTGCAAAGTGCACACAAGCGCGACCTGCTCGACATGGATGCACTCACCATGATCGAAGGCGTGTTTCAGGTCGCTGACATCCAGGTCCGTGACATCATGGTGCCCCGTTCGCACATGGTGGTGATCGATGAAGATACCGAATACAGCGACATGCTGCCGGTGGTGATCAACTCCGGACACTCGCGTTTTCCGGTGATCGGTGACGACCGGGATGAAATCGTCGGTATCCTGCTGGCCAAGGACCTGTTGCGTTACTGCGAAGAAGAAACGCGCAAGGAATTCGACATCCGGGATATATTGCGTTCGCCGGTGTTCGTGCCGGAAAGTAAACGCCTCAATGTATTGCTCAAGGAGTTTCGCGCCAGCCGCAATCACATGGCGCTGGTAGTGGACGAATACGGTGGTGTGGCCGGCCTGGTCACCATCGAGGACGTGCTGGAACAGATCGTTGGCGACATCGATGACGAACATGATGTCGAAGACGTGGGCAATATTCGACGCCTGGGTGTGAACCGTTACTCGGTCAAGGCGTTGATCGAAATCGATGAGTTCAATGAATTCTTCAACAGTGATTTTCCCACTGACGATTACGATACCCTGGCAGGGATGATTACCAAGAGCCTGGGGCATCTACCGAAACGCGGTGAGTCAGTGATGATCGACCGTTTCCTGTTCAAGATCATGAGCGCCGACAGTCGTCGCATCAAACACGTGCAGGTCATTCTGCTGCCTAAATCTGACAGGGATGATGATGCTCAGTCAACTGATTGACCGGCGTAAAAAATCGAAACAATTCCTGCTTGATATCAGTGCCCTGATTGCCGGCCTGATACTGCCCTTTGCTTATGCACCTTATGATGTCTGGTGGCTGAGTTTTCCGTTGCTCGCATGGTTGTTCCTGGTGTGCGTACAGCAGACTCCGGGACGCGCGTTTCGACGCGGCTGGCTGTTCGGCCTGGGCTGGTTTGTGCATGGCGTGCACTGGGTGTTTTACAGCCTGCACTATCACGGAGGAACGCCGAGTTTTCTCGCCTATATCATCGTCATTCTACTGGCCGCTTACCTGGCCCTGTTTCCGGGCCTGGCCATGTACCTGGGACAGAAACTGTTCAAACCACTGCGACCCTTGCTCAAGCTGGCCGTTGTGTTTCCAGCACTGTGGTTGTTGAGCGAATGGTTGCGCGGCTGGTTGTTCACCGGCTTTCCCTGGCTGCAGATCGGTTACACGCAAACCGACACCTGGTTATCCGGTTATGCGCCGCTGTTCGGCGGGCTGGGTATCAGTGGTCTGCTGGCGCTGGTGTCCGGTCTGCTCGCCGCCTGGTCACTGCAACATAAACGCTATCGCCTGCCGCTTACGGTGCTGATGTTGTGGCTGATTGGTTTTGGCCTGCAGCAGGTGCAATGGACCGAGCCCAACGGGCGCAGTCTCCGGGTCAGCCTGTTGCAGGGCAATATACCGCAGAGCGAGAAATGGAAATTTGAAATGCATGATCCGACCCTGGCCCTCTATCACCGCCTGACCATGCAACAGACCCATGCCGACCTGATCATCTGGCCGGAAACGGCGGTGCCGGATTTCCAGCATCGGGTGCCCTTCTATCTGAACCGGCTGAAGAAGGATATGGAATTTCGCGACCAGCATCTGTTGCTGGGCATCTTTGTGCGCGAACCCGACGCGGCCCTGTATTACAACAGTGTGCTGAATATTCGTGGCGGTGTGTATCGCAAACGTCACCTGGTGCCGTTGGGTGAATATTTCCCGTTGCGCAGTGTGCTGAATTTTTTCCGCCAGTGGATTCGCATTCCCATGTCCGATATCGCCGAGGGACCGGAAGATCAGCCCCTGCTTGAAGTCGAGGGGATCAAACTGGGCGTGAATATCTGTTTCGAAGATGCATTCGACCGTGACGTGATGCGCGACCTGCCCGAGGCAGACATCCTGGTCAATGTCAGCAACGACGCCTGGTTCGAAGATTCACCTGAAGCCTGGCAGCATCACCAGATCGCCCGCATGCGCGCCATGGAAAGCGGTCGATACCTGTTGCGTGCCACCAACACCGGCGTGTCTTCGGTGATCGATCCGCAAGGTGTCGTGGAGGCGATTGCGCCGCAGTTCGAGGAATCTGTGTTAAAGGCCCAGGTGCAGGCTTATCAGGGCAGTACGCCGTATGCAGTGTGGCGTAATTTTCCGCTGGTGGGTGGGTTGATTCTGCTGCTGGCGGTTCTGTGGTTTAAAACCCGACCCACTGCCTGAGCAGCAGGTCGGGTGGCCCGAGTGCGGATTTATTTATCCGCGCGTTTAAAGACGGTGTGGTGACATTTGGGGCAGGGCGGGATGTGACTGGTGGTGTTGAAGTGCACCATCTGGCCGCAGTCGACGCAGACCAGGGAACCGGGACCGGTCACTTCACCGGTACGGTACTCGAAAATTTCGCAGGCCGGGTGTGACAACTGGGCCAGTTCCACCCGGGTTTTATCGGCCACGGATAAAAACAGTTCCAGCACTTTCTGTTCGATGATGTCGATGTCCAGCATCAGCCATTCGCTGAATTCGTGGCTGGTTTCCATCAGGTATTCGGCGGCGTCGTTGATGTCGCGCTTGATGTAATTGCCGATTTCCTCGGCTTCTTCCAGGGAGATTTCGCCCAGTCGTACCGCTTCCTTGCGCGCGCTGTCGATCGCTTTCTGCAGGGTGGGTACGGCGTTGGATTCGGCGCTCTCGATGCTGTCCCGAATGCGGGCCATCATACGGTTATAGGCGTCGACCAGGCTGTTATCGTCATGATTATTGGGGGCGGACATTCTAGTATTACCTCTTAGTTTTTTATGGTCTTCCCTGCAAATTGAACAAAACTGGCGAGACTGAACGAACGCTGTTGTCGGCGCGGCAACCGGGGTTGGGGGTTGCTGCAAAGCCTGCCGGGCCGGGTCTGGCGAAAACCGCTGCTGGCTACATCGTGAACAGTCTCGCGACAAAACCTGATGAGAATTGCAGGCTAGTCATGTATCCTTCTGTCTTTTTATAGCTCAGTCTCTATCAAACTTCCGGTATTCCGGTCACATCGAAGTCATTAACATGCAAGACACTTATCAGCCCCAGCAGATTGAACAACAAACCCAGGCCTACTGGCAACAGAATCAGACATTTAATGTCACCGAGCAGGCGGAAAAACAGGCGTTCTACTGCCTGTCCATGTTCCCCTATCCCAGCGGCCGCCTGCACATGGGGCATGTGCGTAATTATACCATCGGCGACGTGATCGCCCGCTACCAGCGTATGCTGGGCAAGAATGTGCTGCAGCCCATGGGCTGGGATGCCTTCGGGCTGCCGGCGGAAAACGCCGCTATGAACAACAGCGTAGCGCCGGGGCAATGGACCCGGGACAATATCGATTACATGCGCAAACAGCTGCAGTCGCTGGGTTTTGGCATCGACTGGTCCCGCGAGCTGGCGACCTGTAATCCCGATTATTACCACTGGAACCAGTGGATGTTCCTGCGCCTGCTGGAGAAAGGCATCATCTACCAGAAAACCGGCACCGTGAACTGGGACCCGGTGGACCAGACCGTGCTCGCCAATGAGCAGGTCATCGACGGTCGCGGCTGGCGCACCGGCGCGCTGGTGGAAAAACGCGAGATTCCCATGTACTACATGGCGATCACCCAGTATGCGGATCAACTGCTGGACGACCTGGACCTGCTCGACGGCTGGCCGGAGCAGGTGCGCACCATGCAGCGCAACTGGATCGGCAAGAGCTTCGGCGTGCGCGTGGGCTTTCCCCACGAGGTCGATGGAGGCGGTACCCTCTGGGTCTTCACCACCCGCGCCGACACCCTGATGGGCGCCACCTACGTCGCGGTGGCCGCCGAGCACCCGCTGGCCACCCATGCCGCACAGAACAATCCCGAGCTGGCCGCCTTCATCGAAGAATGCAAACAGGGTGGCGTGTCGGAAGCGGAACTGGCTACCCAGGAAAAGAAAGGCATGGCCACCGGCCTGACCGTGACCCATCCGTTAACCGGTGAAGCATTGCCGCTGTGGGTCGCCAACTATGTGCTGATGACTTACGGCGAAGGGGCGGTGATGGCGGTGCCGGCGCACGACGAGCGCGATTTCGCCTTTGCGACAAAATATGATCTGCCCATCAAGGCCGTGATTCGGACCTCGGCGGGTGACGAGACACCGGCGCCCTGGCAGGATGCGTATGCCGAGCACGGGGTGTGTATCAACTCCGGCAAGTACGACGGCCTGGATTTCGATGCCGCCGTCGATGCCGTTGCCGCTGACCTGTCGGCGAAAGATCTGGGTGAGAAAAAAATCACCTGGCGCCTGCGCGACTGGGGCATCTCCCGCCAGCGTTACTGGGGTACGCCGATCCCGATGATCAAGTGTGCCCGCTGCGGCGATGTGCCGGTGCCGGACGATCAGTTGCCGGTGGTGCTGCCGGAAGACTGTGTGCCGGACGGTTCCGGTAATCCGCTGCACAAACATGAAGATTTCCTGAACGTCAGCTGCCCGAAATGCGGCAGCGATGCGCAACGGGAAACCGATACCATGGATACCTTCGTGGATTCGTCCTGGTACTTCGCCCGTTACACCTGTCCTGACGCCAGTGTCATGGTGGATGAGCGCGTCAATCACTGGATG
This sequence comes from uncultured Gammaproteobacteria bacterium, assembly GCA_965368115.1. Lineage (GTDB taxonomy): Bacteria > Pseudomonadota > Gammaproteobacteria > SZUA-229 > SZUA-229 > CBDULQ01. The sequence continues at coordinate 5,592 of CBDULQ010000133.1, forward strand.
CCGGTGGATCAGTATGTGGGCGGTATCGAGCATGCCATCCTGCATCTGCTGTATTCCCGCTTCTGGATCAAACTGATGCGCGACATGGGTTTGTGTGCCGTCGATGAGCCGTTCAGGAAACTGTTGACCCAGGGCATGGTGGTGGCGCCGACGTTTTATCGCGATGGCGACGATGGTCGCAAGCAATGGATTAATCCGGCGGATGTGGACGTCACCACGGACGACAAGGGTCGTCCGGTGTCAGCGGTATTGAAATCCGACGGCCAGCCGGTGGTGATCGGCGGTATCGAGAAGATGGCCAAGTCGAAGAACAACGGTGTCGATCCTCAAGCCCTGATCGATCAGTACGGTGCTGATACGGCGCGCGTGTTCATGATGTTCGCGGCACCGCCGGAGCAGTCTCTGGAGTGGAACGACTCCGGTGTCGAAGGCGCGCATCGTTTCCTGAAACGGCTGTGGGGTTTCTGCCGTGATCACGCCGATGAAATCAAAACCGGTGCGCAACTGGACGCGGATTTCAACCAGGCGGACGAGCCACAGAAAAATGCGCGCCGCGAGATTCACAGTCAGTTGCAGCAGGCGTTGAATGATTTCGACAAGTACCAGTTCAACACGGTGATTGCCGCCTGCATGAAAATGCTGAATACCCTGAATGACGTGCCGGCCCAGGTGAACGGCGAAGCCGCTGTTGCACGTGACGTGATCATGGCTGAAGGCGTTTCGATTCTATTACGCCTGTTGTCGCCGGTAGCGCCACACATCGCACACACCCTGTGGCGCGAACTGGAACTGGGCGAAGACATTCTCGATGCGGACTGGCCGCAGGTGGATGAATCGGCGTTGGTGCAGGACAGCATCGAACTGGTGGTGCAGGTGAACGGTAAACTGCGAGCCAAGATCCAGGTGCCGGCTGAAGCGGACAAGGACAGCATCGAGCAGATGGCCTTGCAGCATGAAAACGTGGTTGCCCATACCGAAGGTAAAACCATTCGCAAGGTGATTGTCGTGCCCGGTCGACTGGTGAACCTGGTGGTGGGTTGATGAACTTACGGCGCAGACAGGGTTATCCGGGTGTGCGCCTGACGGCTCACGCTGTACTGCTGCTGGCTATGATGCTGTTTACGGGCTGCGGTTTTCATTTGCGTGATGCCTACCAGTTACCCGAAGCGATGCAGGTGACTTATATTCGGGCCGGTAATGAAGATTCGGAGATGGTGCGTTCGCTGCGTCGGCAGTTGCGCGTCAACGACGTGCAGTTGACCAGCGATGTGGCGCAGGCTACTGCGGTTCTCAGACTTTATGGTGAGGGTCAGAGTCGGCGCGTCATCTCCGTGGACAGCCGCGGTCGAGCGCGCGAATATGAACTGACTTATCGGATCAGTTTCAGCGTTGAAGACGCACGGAAAAACAGTTTGATCGAAGAACAGACGCTGACCTTGCAGCGCGATTTTCTGTTCGATACCGAAGATGTGCTTGGCAAGGGCCGTGAGGAGGCGACACTGATCAGCGACATGCAACAGGATATGGTGCGGCTGATTATGTTACGGTTACAGGCAGCGCACAGCACCGACCCTGCTGCAGAGTCATCCGGGACGGCACCCTGAGTGCAGATGAAGTTATCATGAAAGTACGTCCCGATCAGTTGCCACAAGCCTTGCAGAAAAATTTTGCACCGCTGTACTTCATCAGCGGCGACGAGCCCTTGCAGGTAATGGAGTGTGCGGATGCGGTGCGTGCGCGAGCCCGCGAACTGGGTTTTAGCGAACGCGAAGTGATGGACGTGGACAACAGCTTTGACTGGAGTCTGTTGCTGGATGCGGCGAACAGCATGTCGCTGTTCGCTGAACAACGCATTCTTGAATTGCGTCTACCCAGCGCCAAACCGGGCAAACAGGGTGGTCAGGCGTTGCAGGATTACGCACAACGGCCGGCCGACGATGCGGTGCTGATCATCACCGCGGGTAAGCTCGAAGGCGGCTCCCGCAACAGCAAGTGGTTCAAGTCGCTGGAACAGACGGGTGTGGTTGTGCAGTGCTGGCCGGTAGCACCCCATGAATTGCCGCGTTGGGTTGCCCAGCGAATGGCGAGCAAGGGCATGCAGGCGTCGCAGGACGCCATCATGCTGATTGTCGAGCGTGTCGAAGGCAACCTGCTGGCGGCGGCACAGGAAATCGACAAATTATTTCTGCTCTATGGTGCGGGTCGTGTTGATTTGCAGCAGGTTACTGCGGCAGTTGCCGACAGTGCCCGTTACAGTATTTATGATCTGGTAGACAGCGCGTTGATCGGTGATTCGGTGCGTACCTCACGCATCGTCGGCGGCCTGAAAAGCGAAGGCGTGGAGCCGGTGCTCGCATTGTGGGCCCTGAGCCGTGAATTACGCATGCTGACCGATATCGCTCAGGCCAATATGCCGCAGGATGCGGCGCTGGCAAAAGCCGGTGTCTGGGAAAATCGCAAGGCACTGGTGCGTAAGGCGCTGTCCCGTCATCCACTGTTGCGCTGGCAACAGTTTCTGCGCCGTTGTGCGCGTATCGACAAGGTGATCAAAGGTGTGGAAGCCGGCCGGCCCTGGGATGAGTTGCTGGCGCTGAGCATGCAGGTCGCCCGAAATTAAAACTGAATGAATTAAAGGTGAGAGATCAATGAAGAAATATCATGTATATGGCGTAGGTAATGCACTGGTGGATATGGAATTCGAAGTCGAGGATCAGTTCTTCAAGCAGAACGATATCGAAAAGGGATTGATGACACTGGTGGACGAAGAACGTCAGCATGAACTGATCGGTCACCTGGACGCTTTCGACGGCAAAAAAGCCAGCGGCGGATCGGCCGCCAACACCATCATCGCGGTGAGTTACTTCGGCGGTAAGGCCTTTTACTCCTGCAAGGTGGCCAACGACGAACTGGGTGATTTCTACGTCAGGGATCTGGCCGCCGCCGGTGTCGATTCCAATGTCGGTGATGGCCGCAAGGACGGTATCACCGGTAAATGTCTGGTTATGGTTACCCCTGATGCAGAGCGCACCATGAATACCTACCTGGGCATTACCGAAACCTTCTCGGTGGACGAGCTGCACCAGGATGCGTTGCTGGATTCCGAATACCTGTACATGGAAGGTTATCTGGTGACGTCCAACACCGGTCGCCACGCTGCGATCGAGGCGCGCAAGATCGCCGAACAGGCCGGCGTTAAAACCGCACTGACGTTCTCCGATCCGGCCATGGTGGAATATTTCCGCGACGGACTGAAAGAAATGATCGGTGAACGGGTCAACCTGTTATTCTGTAACGAAGCCGAAGCCTGCAGCTGGGCCGGTAGTGATGATCTGAACCAGGCCGTGGATGCACTGAAGCAGGTTGCGGATACTTTTGCGATTACCCTGGGCAGCAAAGGTGCGCTGGTATATGACGGTCACCAGCATTTCGAGATTTCGCCGCATTCGGTGACTGCGGTCGATAGCAACGGCGCCGGGGATATGTTCGCGGGCGCGTTCCTGTATGGTATTACCCAGGGACACTCGTATTTTGAAGCCGGGAACATCGCCAGCCTGGCGGCGTCCAGGGTCGTCAGTCAGTTTGGCCCGCGACTGAACGCCGAGCAGCACCGGGAGATCCTCGACATCGTCCTGGGTTAGCCGAAATCCGTTATCTACAGCCTGGCCCCTCGCCGAGGGGCGGGTCGATGGGTGACTAATTTGTGGATATTCTTCGGTTTTGTTTGTCCTGCCTCGGTCGAGGCATTGGGAAATTCGGGTATTGAGACTATTATTAGTTGATTACATTGAATATTCTATACAGCAGCGGAGCCGGTTGTGCGAGATGATCTTTCTCGCAGGTAAATGAAAAGATGACACAGGAAAAACGAAAGTACCCGCGTCGACCCATCGATCTGAAAATCGAGATTAAATACCCGTCGGGCCAGACCGAACTGGCGCATACCCGGGATATCAGCGAAGGTGGCCTGTTCCTGCTGCTCAGTGAAGCGGCTCAGCCGGTACTGGGCGAGGTCATCGGCCTCAGCCAGGTCGCCGGTCCGGATTCACCGGAGACGCTGCCCAGTGGCGAAGCTGTCGTTGTGCATCGTGCGCAGGACGGTATTGGTGTCGCCTTTATCGTGATGGACCTGGACGATGACCATGATCTGTAAATTCACCCAATCCCGTTTTGATATCCACACTGTTCATCAGTCGGCGAGCCGCTGTATGGTGTTACGGCAAATTTCTGAGGGATGTATTTCTGATGAGTGATGAGGTTAATTCCGGCGATCAGTCACCGGATCAGGCAC
>CBDULQ010000134.1:0-9832 GCA_965368115.1 uncultured Gammaproteobacteria bacterium
GACCAGATGGAATCGAAGTTATCCGGGTTCTTTGAATCTTTATCGTTCTTTTCTTTTTCGTTGATATCGTCACCGTCCATCTGCGCGAACTGGAACTGGGTAAAGGATCCGGTATGTTCACGAATAGTCCCCAGTTTAATTTCCATGTCCCGATCGTAGACCTGAATGTTCAGTTTGTTGCCGCGGCGGAAAGCATAAGCCGGTAGTAACAGTGTAGATGGTTGTTGTATGGGTTTGATGCCCGGCAGCATCAGGCAGTTAAAGGGCGGTTCGTTCTTGCGCTCTTTGCGTTGTACCTTGCATGGGATGACTTTCGGCGACAGAACCTGTACACCGATTTCCAGACCATGATCATTGCTGAACTGCATCCAGCGAATGACGCCAATGCGCCAGTGATAAGTATGGTCCGGCTCCAGTTCACGTATGCCGATTAATTCGCCGACCTGGGCGCGTGAGGTGCTGGTCGAAGCCCAGTGCAGGCAGTAACCGCCGGCACTGACATTGGAAATTTTCCAGTGTAGATCGGGTGCTTCCTTGTTCAGCTCGCCGAACTCGGCGTCGCGGGCGGCCAGTTCCTGGGCATAACTCTCGGTCAGGGTACGGCCCTTGGCGACCATGTCCCAGGCGGTTGCGGATTTTTCCGGTTCCGCTTTCATATTCGGTTCGGTAATGAAGAAGGTGTTTTGCTTGCGATCGAAAATTTCCTTTTCCGCGCGCGATGAATCCGGGATGGCTTCCAGCGAGAACATGCTGGCCGGACGTTTCTTCGCCTTGCTCTTCGGCGGTGTAGCGTCACTCTGGATAGCTTCGAATATGGGACTCAGGCCGATGGCCACCTTGATGTCGTCATGACGTTCGGCACGCGAGAAGCGTCGCTTGGCACACAGGTTCCAGGATGCAACCAGCGTACGCAACGTTTCCTGGGAGACCTGGTCGCCGATGGTGACGGCGGATTCGATCGAGTCGTCCTCGACGATCTGTTGGCGTAAATGGGCGACCAGTTTGCCGGTTTCGATACAGCGAAAATTACTGATCTTCTTCAGGTCGTCTTCGGAAATGCAGTTCGGCGGCGAGTCGCTATCCAGCATGGCGCAGTAATAACGATTATTCTTGTCGTTGGCCGGCCGAGTCGTTAGATGGGTGTGGGCTGCCCATTCCGGCATGGCCCGATACACGCGTTCTGCATCACTCTGGCGAAGCGCGTTGGGGCGCGACAGGGAAAACAGCAGGATCTGCTTGTACAGGTTTTCGATGGATACGGTCCGGGTCAGGGCTTCGGGATCCCTGATACTTTTCTGATGCAGTTTTTTCTTTTCCGCATAGCTGTAAATATGGTGAATGTCCCACCAGGTGCCTTTCGGATATTCACTGTATACCTGGCTGCAGCGCAGGGCCAGCTCGGATAGATAATGCAGGGCACGTTCCGCGGCGATGAGCAGGGTTTTGCCGTCGACCTTGCCGAGATCGTTGGAGGCTTCGAAGACGATGATTTTATAACCGTTGGCCATTTCAGTGAGCAGCGCCTGGTTGAGGCTGACGATCTTCATGCTCTTTTCCGGCAACGGCAGGGTGCGATTGATGAAATGCTTGTGAAGCTGACTGAAAATGTAACGCGCAGCGTCACGCATGAGCTCCATGTTCTCGATGCGGTATTTGGCTGGCATGGCCTGGCGATTCAGGTGCAGAATACCGTTATAAATCTCACGGGTGTAATCGCCCATATTGGCCTTTTTCAGGCCATCCAGCCATTTTTTGACCTTCCGTGGATGATTCGGGAAGTCATCCTTTCCCGGCGGTGTTTGCTCTGGTATGTACAGTTTCATAAGCTATCTGTCGTCGCTTGACCTGGTCGTCCTTGCTGGGATTTCGCCCGCTCACTTATGTTAGACGCGCGGATTACCGGGTTAGTCTATCGTATTTCTGTAAAAACCTTAACATTTTTAATAAAAACAGACAGATGGCAGCGGTTTCTCGTCCAGTTCGTGCATGTTCTGATGTTATAGCCCAAATACCGGTGTTTTGCTTTTTTCGCCGGCATTTTCGCGGACCAGTCGAGGCACCAGGTAACCGGGCAGTTTTTCCCGCATAGCATCCAGTAATTCGACGGCCCGGGTATCCTCGACATGAAAATGGGCGGCACCCCTGACCGGGTCCAGCAGGTGCAGGTAGTAGGGCAGAATGCCGGCGGCGAACAGCCGTTCACTGAGTTCGATCTGGGCATCCGGCCGGTCATTCACGGCGCGCAGTAGCACCGCCTGGTTGAGCAGGGTCACGCCGGCGCGGCGCAGTTCCGCGTAACGCGGTTCATCGTCCGTGCCGATCTCGTTGGCGTGGTTGGCATGGATAACCAGGCTGCATTGCAGGCGGCTGGTGGCGAGCATTTCGAGCAGTGCCCCGGTGATGCGATCCGGTAACACCACGGGCAGCCGGGAGTGAATGCGCAGGCGTTGCAAATGCGGAATCTGCTGCAGCGCATCGAACAGTTCATGTAGACGCTGGTCACTGAGTACCAGCGGGTCACCGCCACTGAGGATAACTTCCCGAATGTCCCGGTCAGCACGAATGTAATCCAGTGTCGCCGACCATTGCTGCTGTCCGGCATGCTGATCAGCGTAGGGAAAATGACGGCGGAAACAGTAGCGGCAGTGTACCGCGCAGGCACCGGTGGTGATCAGCAGGACCCGCCCGGCGTATTTATGCAACAGCCCGGGAACCGCGCTGGCCGCCAGATCGCCGACCGGGTCGGTGACGAAACCGGAAGCCGGCAGCAATTCTTCGCCATCCGCCATGACCTGGCGTAGCAGTGGATCGTCGGCATCGCCGATGCGCATTTTCCGGACATAGCTCCAGGGCACCCGAATGCGGAAATCATCCGCCGCCGCCCGGCGCTCGGGAAACCGCTCGGTGGGAATCTGCAGCGCCTGCAGCAGGGTGTCGGGATCGACGATGGCCTGCGCCAGTTGCTGTTGCCAGGACAGGCTTGCCGCAGGCTGGGAACGGAGGGCTGGTTTTGGCATTTTTACAGGGTTCCGCGTATCATATGCGCTCTTTTTCAGCGCTAGGCTAATTATCTCAGGATTTTACGATGGCATCATACAGTACAAACGAATTTCGTGGCGGCCTCAAACTTTTACTCGACGGTGATCCCTGTTCCATTATCGAGAATGAGCTGGTCAAGCCGGGCAAGGGCCAGGCCTTCAATCGCGTCAAGCTGCGCAATCTGAAAACCGGTCGTGTGCTGGAAAAAACCTTCAAGTCCGGTGAATCCGTGGAAGCCGCCGACGTGGTGGATGTGGATATGGAATTCTCCTACAACGACGGTGAATTCTGGTATTTCATGGACCCCAATACCTTCGAGCAGATCGGCGCCAGCGATACCGCGGTGGGCGAGACCGCGAAATGGATCAAGGGCCAGGAACTGTGCACCGTCACCCTGTGGAACGGCGAGCCGCTGGCAGTGTCGCCGCCGAATTTCGTCGAGCTGACCATTACCGAAACCGATCCCGGCGTGCGGGGCGATACCGCCCAGGGCGGCAACAAGCCCGCCACCCTGGAAACCGGTGCCGTGGTCAAGGTACCCCTGTTTATCGAAGAGGGTGAAGTGCTGAAAGTCGACACCCGTACCGGCGAATACGTGTCGCGTGTCAAAGAATAACTGGTCGCCTTCAGCCGCAGTCGAACAGCTGCAGACCCGAGCCCGCATGTTGCAGAACCTGCGGGCTTTTTTTGCTGCGCGGGATGTGCTGGAGGTGGAGACCCCCCTGATGTCGCGCGCCGCCATTACCGATCCGCATCTGCATAGCTTCAGGACCGGCTTCAACAGCGAGGACCTTTACCTGCAAACCTCGCCGGAATTTTTCATGAAGCGCATGCTGGCTGCCCATGGCCGGGATATCTACCAGATCTGCAAGGTGTTTCGGGACGATGAACTGGGCCGCTACCACAGCCCCGAATTCAGTATGCTGGAGTGGTACCGCATCGGTTTCGACGACCGCCGCTTGATGGATGAAACCGAGCAGCTACTGCAACAACTGTTTGCCGAACTGGCGCCGCAGAAGGCCCTGCAGGCCAGCCGACGCATCAGTTACCGGCAGGCCTTTATCGATGCACTGGGCATCGACCCCTTGCAGACAGACGTGGCCAGGTTGCGTACCGTCATGAAAAAGCGCCGGCTGGAGATTCCCCAGGGCATGGATGAGGAGGATCTGGACATGTGGCTGGACTGGTTGCTCAGTCGTTATGTGATCAGCACATTTCCCATCGATGCCATCACCTTTCTCTACGATTATCCCGCCAGCCAGGCGGCGCTGGCGCGGATCAACGAGGAGGACCCACGGCTGGCCCATCGCTTCGAGGTGTTCGTCGGCCCTCTTGAACTGGCTAACGGTTTTTACGAACTGGGCGATGCGCCACAGCAGGCGGCGCGCTTCGCGGCGGAAAATCAGCGCCGCCGTGAGCTCGGTGTGGCCGAGATGCCGGTAGACGAGTTACTCCTGCAAGCGCTGGCCAGCGGTTTGCCGGACTGCGCCGGGATCGCCCTGGGGCTGGACCGGCTGCTCATGTTGCTCACCAATGCCGACAGCCTGGCCGCCGTGATGAGCTTCGATTTCTCCCGGGTTTGACCCTCCGGTCAGAAAAATCGAATAAATCCGCTTCACCCTGCATCGTTTGTTAGATGTGCCCGTGCTTCTCCTGCGACGGGTGGAGTTCATCTATGCTGCGTATAGTCGACCACAACGCTGTGGGCCCCGGGGTATGAGACCAGCACGCCGGCCCGCTTCGGTGCTGGGATTGCTGGTGGTACTGCTCGGCGGTGGCTGGGCGGATATCGGTTTTGCCGATGCAGAGCCGGTGCGTATCGGCGTGCTCGCCTATCGGGGCAAGTCACATGCCGTGGCGCGCTGGGCGCAGACCGCCGGTTACCTGAGTCGACGACTGGAGCAGCGTTTCGAAATCGTTCCCCTGGACCTGGACGAAATCGCCGCGGCGGTGAATAACCGGGACGTCAATTTCATCATCACCAATCCGGGCAACTATGTCGACCTGGAAAACCGATTCGGCGTTTCGCGCATGGCCACCATGCAGACGCTGAGCAATGGTCAGCCCAGTGTCCGTTATGGCGCGGTGATCCTGGTGCGTCGAGATCAAAGCGCGATTCAAAATCTGCAGCAGCTTAAACATCGTTCTTTCATGGCGGTGAGTCCGGAAGCTTTCGGCGGTTTTCAAATGGCCTGGCGCGAACTCAATGAAGCCGGTATCAATCCATTCACTGATTTCAGTCGTCTCGACTTTGTCGGTTTTCCGCAGGATCGCATCATTCATGCCCTGGTCAACGGCCAGGTCGACGCCGGTACGGTACGCGCCGAAACCCTGGCGCGGATGGTCGAGAACGGCCAGGTCAGTCTGCAGGATTTCCGAATCCTTAATCCACGTGCCACCGATGACAGCGGTTATCAATTAAGTACTCGACAGTATCCGGAATGGCCGGTGGCGACACTCAAACATACGCCCCGAACGCTGGCGACCCAGGTGACCCGTGCGCTGTTGAGTCTGCGCCCGGAACATCCGGCAGCACAGAGCGCGCGCATTGCGGGCTGGACGGTGCCGCTGGATTATTCCTCGGTGCGCGAACTGATGCAGGTTCTGCAAATCGGTCCCTATGAAGTCCTGCGCCAGCATTCGCTGGCCGGCATGATTCGGCAAAATCTGCACTGGGTGATTGCCGGTTGCTTTGCCTTGTTGTGCCTGATCGGACTGACGGTTTATATTTCACGCACCAATCATCGGCTGCGCGAAACCGAGCGCTTCCTGCGCGAAGAAATCAAGCAGCGCAAACAGTCGCAACGTGCGCTGGCAAATTACCGCGACAGTCTGGAACAACAGGTGGTGTTACGTACCCAGGATTTACGTGACACCAACCAGGCGCTGGAAAAAAGTCGTCGTGCACTGCGCACACTGGTGGAAATTACCAGTGCCCACGAACTCAGTCATGAACAGAAAATGATGCGCCTGCTGGATACCGGACGCGAGTATTTCGAATTGCCGGTGGCGGTGCTGGCTGACAACGATGCGATCGACACGACGATCTGCACCATCTCCGGCGATCGATCGTTGTTACCGGAATCGGTAGGTCCGTTGAATCAACGTTGCGTGTCGCAAATTATTCAACAGGCCGGTGAGCCGTTGGATGTTCCGGATCTGCGGCGCGAGCTCGGCGATGATTCGGTCTGCCTGAAGTACGGCTGGAAAACCTATCTGGGCACCACCGTGATGGTCGACGGTCGGGTTTGCTGCACACTGGAATTTGTCGGCAAACAGATTCGCCGGCACCGGCTCAGTTCATGGGACCTGGATATCCTTAAGGTTATGGCGCAATGGATCGGTGATGAAATCGAACGTCATCAGGCATACGAAGCACAGCTCAAACACCAGGCGGAACTGGCCCATGTGTCGCGCATGAGCACAATCGGCGAAATGGCTGCCAGCCTGGCGCATGAATTGAACCAGCCGTTGACCGGTGCCATCAATTACAGCAGTGCCTGTTTGCGTTTGTTGCATGAGGGCGAACAGGATCGGCAGAAACTGGTGCAGGGGATGGAGCGTGCCGTGGAGGGCGCGAATCTCGCGGCCGATATCATTCGTCACATCCGCGAGTTCGTGCATAAGGGTGACCGGTGTTTGCAGCATGTCGATGTCAATCATGTGGTGAACAGCGTGGTGTCGTTAATGAATTACGAATTGCGTCGCCATGACATTAAGCTGGCCCTGGTGCTCACGCCTGATCTGCCGCCGGTGATGGCCAATATGATTCAGCTGGAACAGGTTGTGCTCAACCTGGTGCGTAATGCCATTGATGCGATGGAGTCCACCGGGCATGGCATACGCCAGATGATGATCAGTACTTTGCGTGAAGATCGGTATCTGGTGATCCGTGTAGAAGATCACGGCGAAGGTCTCAGGACCGACACCATCACACAGATGTTTGACGCGTTTTATACCACCAAGGTCGACGGCATGGGTATGGGGCTATCCATCAGTCGTTCGATTGTCGAGTCGCACCAGGGTCGTATCTATGCCGCCAACCGCGAACAGGGTGGCGCCGAATTCAGTGTGTTCATTCCGGCAGGTGCCGCATGACGCCGCAGGTATACGTGGTTGACGACGATCGACTGGCGCGTGAATCGTTACAGTGGCTGATCGAGTCAGCACATCTTTCCGCGACGACATTTGCCCGGGGTACCGACTTTCTCGATTATCTGCACGATGACATCAGTGGTTGCGTGGTGCTCGATGTGCGCATGCCGGATATCAACGGCATGGAATTGCACGCGCGTCTCAAACAGTGCTCGGCGACCATTCCGGTGATTATCGTGACCGGTCATGCGGATGTGTCGATGGCTGTCCGGGCGATGAAGGCCGGCGTCTATGACTTCATCGAAAAACCCTACAAAGACTCATTGATGCTGGAACGCATCCAGAGCGCCATGGCTTACGATCAGGACAATCGTCGAAATCAACAACGGGTACAGGATATTCGTCAACGCCTGCTCAGTCTGACACCGCGCGAGTTGCAGGTCATGCATGGCGTGTTGCAGGCGCGTTCCAACAAGATGATTGCAGCCGAGTTGGGTATCAGTATCAAGACGGTGGAGCTGCATCGTGCCAATCTGATGAACAAGATGCAGGCGACCTCATCGACCGAACTGGTGAGGCTGGCATTGATTGCCGGTATCGAATGACGGGCGGTGGCAAAACCCAGGGTAAACCCCAGGTGGAGCGCGGGTAACACGCAGTTATCTCTCGTGCCCCGGGTTATTAAGATGATGCGCTCAAATAACCAGAAGAGTGAGGGGAGAGAATCATGTTTCTAACCGATTCGAAACGACACGGCGCCGTTGCCGGTGTCATGATGGGCGGTCTGCTGGCCCTGTCATCCAGTGTCATGGCAGTTAAAGATGCTGGCCATAGTAATGATTACCGCACGTTTCACAGTAACGGAAAAATCGATTACGGACATATCGATGATTCCTACAAAGCGGACCTGGTCATGTATCTGGCGGGTAACCAGTTCATGGCGATGGAAGAACTGATCAAGGATTTCCAGAAACGCAACCCGGACATAAAAACCATTTACGTGGAAACCATTCCTCCGGGTCAGATACTGAAAGGCCAGATCCTCAAGCAGGGCCAGATTAACGGCAAGGACACCGCGCGTAACCCGGACCTGTTTGCCAGTGTCAACCTGGGGCATCTGAAGAAGCTTAAGTCCAAAGGCTTGATGAACGATTACCAGTTGTATACACGTAACCGGCTTGAGCTGATGGTCGCCAAAGGCAACCCGAAAAACATTCGCGGTCCCAAAGACCTGGGACGCGACGATATTGTGCAGTCCCATCCGAATCCGCTGACCGAGGGTATATTTAAGTTCTACGGTTCGCAGATGCTGAAAGATCTGGGGCTCTACAGTCAGGTGACTGCCGACAAGAAATGCAAGGGCTGCTGGGCCAAACCGGGTAAGACCTGGTTTACTCAACGTCATCATCGCGAAACACCGGCACGGATCGAGAGTGGTGAAGCCGATGTGGGTATTGTCTGGACCACCGAAGTACAACATGCCCAGAAAGAAGGTCGCAATATCGAAGGGGTGGCTATTCCGGAACCCTATAACATGTCGCACAAGGTCGGCTATGCCATTGGTACATTGAGTAACGGACGTAACCCTTACAATGCCATGCGCTACCTGTCCTATCTGGGTACAGAGGAAGCACAGAATATTTATGCCGGTTACGGCTTCGTCAAAGCCAGTGCAGAGGAGTTAAAACTCAAACCGATTCCTTCCGCAAAATAGGGATGAATCAATCATCGTCAGTTTCAGTCGGCTGACCGGAACTGACGATGATGTTTTCATTATGGTGATCAACTACCTGAAAAATCGTCTGCTGCAACGGCAACTCGATGTCGAGCTGGAAGCTATGCTACGCCAGCTTGCTCTGTGCTGGACACTGGAGCGTGAAATGGCGGACGAACTGGTATCTAGGCTCATCGCCGAGTGTAATTCCTCATCCTATGGTAATCCGCATCTGTTCGAACTCTGGTGTTGTTCATGCCTGCTTGATCTCTGGGAAACCTACGGTGGACAGGCCAGCGGTTCTCTTGGTGATCTCGACGAATCACTGGCGGTTGTAAGCCAGCTGGCTATGTTGTCGGCAGAGGAGCGGGTGGTGTTGACTCTGATCGATATCGCTGAACTGAGTTACCGTGACATCGCCTATGTCATGCACGTCAATGAACACGACATTCGTCGCTTGATTCGGGCAGCACGTAATCGATTGCTGAACAGCATCAGAGCTCAGCTCCAACTGGATTAACACAGGGCGTTTTTAACTCAGATCGGCTGCAAAGCGTTTAAGTATTTGCAGCGGCACCGTGTCCAGCGCTTTCTGGTGAGTGCGCATCAGATACACCCGCGGCGCCATATCATCCTGATAAGCCTGCAACCAGCGCGCAGCACAGAGGCACCAGGCATCACCCGGTTTGAGACCTGGAAAACCGTATTCCGGCATCGGGGTCGACAAATCATTTCCTGCTGATTTCGAGTAATCCAGAAACTGTTGTGTCATTTCCACGCACACTGTGTGTGAACCGATGTCCTGTTCGCAGGTGTTGCAGTGGCCGTCGCGGTAGAAACCAGTGGATGGATGCAGGTTGCAGGGTTCCAGGGGTTCGCCGAAGACGTTGAGGCTTGGGGCAGGGGTGGTGTCCATGGTTTTTTCTCTGGTTGATTGGGGGCAGTTTAGCATTGATGAGGGGGGAGGTTAAATTGGGTGGGTGC
>CBDULQ010000135.1:0-9816 GCA_965368115.1 uncultured Gammaproteobacteria bacterium
GCATATATATAATGTATCGAGCGGTAGAATCCGGAGATGAAATTGAAACTGGGCATAGTGATGGATCCGATCGAATCCATCAACATCAAAAAAGATAGCAGTTTCGCCATGTTGCTGGCGGCACAGGCCAGAGGCTGGCCAATCTATTATATGCAGCAACAGGACATTTACCTGCGCGATACAAAAGTGTATGCGGACGTGCATAACATCACGCTCGAAGACAACCCCGAAGGCTGGTTTAAACACATTGATACGGGCACCATCCCACTGGACGAACTCGATGTCATCCTGATGCGCAAGGACCCACCTTTCGACATGGAATACATCTACACCACTTACCTGCTGGAACAGGTCGAAAAGCAGGGCACGCTGATCGTCAACAAACCATCCAGCCTGCGCGACGCCAATGAAAAACTTTTCGCAACCGTATTTCCTCAATGCTGCACCGATACAATCGTTACACGCAAACCGGAACAGTTACGCCAGTTCATCAGCAAACATCACGACGTCATTTTAAAACCGCTGGATGGCATGGGGGGCGAATCAATCTTTCGTGTTACACCGAACGACGCCAACCTTTCCGTAATCATTGAAAACATGACGCAGCGCGGTCGTAAAACCATCATGGGACAAACATTTATTCCCGAGATCAACAAGGGCGACAAACGCATTCTGCTGATCAATGGCGAACCGGTACCCTATGCTCTGGCACGCATTCCCGCACCCGGTGAAACGCGCGGCAACCTGGCCGCAGGTGGGCAGGGCGTCGGCATGGAATTGAATGATCGGGAACGATGGATCTGTGAACAGGTCGGACCTACTTTAAAGGCCATGGGCCTTATATTCGTAGGCCTGGATGTGATCGGTGACTACCTGACCGAAATCAATGTCACCAGTCCCACCTGTATCAGAGAGCTGGACGCACAATTCGGTATCGATATCGGCGGTCAGCTCATGGACTGTATTGAAATTTTGAAATCATGATTAAACATTTCGGCTACATATGCATTCTCGTACTGTCATTGTACGGCTGTGAAAAACAACCGCAGGAGTTCAAGCACAGCATTTTAAAATTCGGCACCATCATCGACATCACCCTGTACGATGTAGACGCCGATCTTGCGCAACGCGCATTCGACGACCTGGATCACGATTTTGCCTATTATCATGCTGCCTGGACGCCTTACGAAGCGAGTTCGCTGAGCCGTATCAATCTGTTGATTCCCACCGGCAAACCTTTCTCTGTTGGGCCCTCGGTGTTACCGTTGATTACCAACTCCATGCCGCTGGCTGAAGCCACAGATGATCTCTATAACCCGACCATCGGCAAGCTGATCAAACTCTGGCAGATGCATCGCAGCGAAGAACCCGACATTCATCCACCGGCGCCGGAGAAAATCGCCGAACTGGTCAAACAGAACCCCAGACTCAGCGACCTGCATCTGGATGGAATTCGCATGTATTCCGACAACCCGGCGGTTGAACTCAACTTCGGTGCCTACGCCAAGGGTTACGGTATCGATCTGAGCATGGCGCATCTGCGCGAGCTGGGCATCAAAAACGCCATTATCAACACCGGCGGCGACCTCAAAGCCATGGGGCAACACGGTGACCGACCGTGGAATATCGCCATTCGGCATCCGCGCAAGGATGCAGTACTCGCCAGCGTCACCACCGAAGGTGAAGAAGCGGTATTTACCTCCGGCGATTACGAACGCTATTACATGTATGAAGGCAAACGCTATCACCACATTCTCGACCCGCGCACCGGCTACCCGGCCATGGGCACCCAGTCGGTGACGGTCATTCATCAGGACTCCGGTCTTGCCGACGCTTCCGCCACAGCGTTGTTCGTCGCCGGCCCGGATCACTGGTTCGAGGTGGCAAAGAAAATCGGCCTGAAAATGGTCATGCTGGTGGACGATGAAGGCAAAATTCACATTACGCCGCAAATGAAGCAACGTCTCAAATTCAACCCGGATATCGAGACTACACTTATCGTAAGTCCGGAACTATAATTCAGCCATGCAGAAAAATGCTCACCCAGCACCTGTTACTGCAAGCGACCGTCTCGGGATGACCGTGTTTTTCGCCATTCTGTTCCATGGTATTTTCATACTCGGCCTCACTTTCGTATCTGAACCATCCGCTAAACAGAAGATCCCGCCATCGCTGGATGTCATCCTGGTCAACACCACCCATCCTTCGGAAACCGAAGATGCGGAATATCTGGCCCAGGTAACACAGGACGGCGGTGGCACCAGCGAGAGCAAGGTACGACCCACCGATCTGTTTTCCGCACCCACTCTGTCCAATCAGCCGGGCATTGCGCAAATGCAGACGATCACTATGCAACCGCGCGTAAAACAGCAATCACAACAGGAACTACTCACCCAGGAAAAATCGGATCATCATGTCGACAGTCAGCAGCAAACCAGCGAGCAGCAACCGGACCAGCTACTCACCGAGGCCAAACAGCAAAATCAACTGCCTGCGCGACTGGTGGAAGAGCTGAGTCTGACCTTCCAGGAATATTCACAGAAGCCGAAAGAAAAATTTATCAATTCACGCACCCGTGAATTCGTCGCTGCAACATACATGCGCGACTGGGTAGACAAGGTCGAACGTCTTGGTAACGCCGACTACCCCGATGAGGCGATTCGCAATAAACTCAGTGGTACACTGATTCTCGACGTCGTCATTCGCGCTGACGGCAGTCTGCACAGAATCGACCTGCGACGCTCATCCGGTCATCAGATTCTCGACGACGCTGCAAAACGCATCGTCGCTATGGCGTCACCTTTTGATCCGTTTCCGGAAAAACTGCAGGCACAAGCGGATATCATTCATATAACCCGTAGCTGGGAATTTCTCAGTGATCACCGTTTGAGAAGTTACTAATGGAAGACACCAATCTCACCAACCACTTTCTCATCGCCATGCCCAGTCTGGAAGACGGTAATTTTTCCCAGTCGGTGACCTACATCTGCGAACACAATGACAACGGCGCGCTGGGTATCACCGTCAATCGCCTGTCCGATATCCAGCTTGGCGAGATTTTTCAGCAACTGGACATCGAATGTGACGACCCGGCCATTCGCGACCAACTGGTTTATGTCGGCGGGCCGGTACAACAGGATCGCGGTTTTCTGCTGCATTCACCGCCCGGCAACTGGGAATCCAGCCTGCAGGTCACCGATGATATCTGCGTCACCACATCGCGGGATATTCTGCAGGCCATCGCGAGCGGCGAAGGACCGGAAGACGTCATCATCGCCCTGGGTTATGCCGGCTGGGGCGGTGGCCAGCTGGAATACGAGATGTCGGAGAACGCCTGGCTGAGCTGTCCATCCAGCAAGGACATCCTGTTCCACACACCGGTTGAAAAACGCTGGGAATCCGCAGCCCGGTTACTCGGTATCGACCTGCAGTTATTGAGCAGCGATACAGGGCACGCATGACCAGCCGGGTGCTGGGATTCGACTATGGCGAACAACGCATCGGCGTTGCCAGCGGTCAGACCATCACCGGCAGCGCCACCCCACTCACCACCCTCAATGCCGTCAACCAGCAGCCGGACTGGACCCACATCGAACAACTGATCCGCGAATGGCAGCCGGATGCTCTGGTCGTCGGCATCCCGACCCTGCTCGACGGCACCGAAACCCCGGCTACTCAACGTGCCCAGCGTTTTGCTCGCCAGCTTGAAGGGCGCTTTCAACTCCCTGTGCATCAGATCGACGAAAACCTGAGTTCGGTCGAAGCGGAGCAGCAACTGAAAAAAAATAAAAAATTAGGCCAGCACAATAAACAGGAGATTGATAAAATGTCTGCGGCCATCATTGTTCAGAGGTGGCTGGAGCAGAATACATGACCCATGCGGCACAACCCGACAAACTGCTGGAAAAACTGGCGACCGACCTGGAAAACCACCTGGAGCATCGCGGCATCAGCGATCCCCTGATGGTCGGCATACATACCGGCGGCGCCTGGCTGGCGGAACGCCTGCACAAGATACTGGGTCTGAAACAGCCGCTGGCGACACTGGACATCAGCTTCTATCGTGACGATTTCTCTCGCATCGGCATGAATCCCCAGGTTAAAACCTCTTCCCTGCCGGCCCAGGTCGAAGATTGCCATATTATTCTGGTCGACGACGTCCTGCAGACCGGTCGCACCATTCGTGCCGCCATGAACGAACTCTTCGATTACGGTCGCCCCGCGTCCATCACCCTGGCCTGCCTGGTGGAGCGCTCGGGACGTGAATTGCCGATCCAGGCCGACGTGGTCGGTCAGGCACTGGAACTGAATACCCATGAGCAGATAAAACTCACCGGTCCCGAGCCGCTGGCCTGGGAGATTAAAATCATCGAGAACAAATAAAAATGGTGAACAAGGCAACGCGACCCGCTAACGATCTCCTGGCCCAGGACCTGTGGAATATCCAGCTCGACAGTAAGGGCCGACTCAAACATTTCCTCACCATTGAAGGCCTGGGCACACAGATACTGAACCAGATTCTGGATACCGCGGAAAGCTTCGCCGGTGTGAACGAGTCGGTGAAAAAAGTCCCGCTGCTGCGCGGTAAGACCATCGTCAATCTGTTCTTCGAAGCCAGCACCCGCACCCGTACCACCTTCGAACTGGCCGCCAAACGCCTGTCTGCCGATGTGCTCAACATCAACATCAGCACTTCCGCCACCAGTAAGGGCGAGTCCCTGCTCGATACCCTGCGCAACCTGGAAGCCATGCAGTGCGACATGTTCGTGGTGCGCCATCAGGATTCCGGCAGCGCCCACTTTATCGCCAACCATGTCGCTCCACACATCAGCGTGCTCAATGCCGGCGACGGACGCCACGCCCATCCGACCCAGGCCATGCTGGACATGTTCACCATCCGGCGCAACAAGGGCGCTGACTTCGGCAAACTGCGCGTCGCCATCGTCGGCGACATCCTGCATTCCCGCGTCGCCCGCTCACAGATTCATGCACTGAATACGCTGAATACCGGCGATGTCCGCGTGGTCGCACCCTCCACCCTGTTGCCCAGAGATATCGAGCAGATGGGCGTGAAGGTATACAACGATATGAACAAGGGCATTCGCGACGCCGACGTGGTGATCATGTTGCGGTTACAGAAAGAACGCATGCAGGGCGCACTGTTACCCAGCGAACAGGAATACTTTCAGCTCTACGGCCTCACCGAAGAACGCCTGGCCAAAGCGAAACCGGACGCCATCGTCATGCACCCGGGACCGATCAATCGCGGCGTCGAAATCGACTCACGAGTTGCCGACGGACCGCGCTCGGTCATTCTCAGCCAGGTCTCTTACGGCATCGCAGTACGCATGGCGGTAATGTCCATGACGCTGGGTCGCCAGGGCAAGGATGATCAGTCGGAGGCGGATGAATGAATACATTGCTCATTCGTAACGGTCGCATTATCGACCCCGCCAACGATGTCGATCGAATCGGCGACCTGTACATCGCCGACGGCCGTATCGTCGCCGTGGATCAGGCTCCGGACGGTTTCACCGCGCAACAGGACATCGATGCCAGCGATCTCTGGGTCATTCCGGGCATCGTCGATCTGAGTGCGCGACTGCGCGAACCGGGTCTGGAATACAAGGCAGACATTGCTTCAGAAACGGTTGCAGCCACCGCAGCCGGTATCACCACCCTGTGCGTACCGCCGGACACCGATCCGGTCATCGACGAACCGGCAGTGGTCGATCTGATTCACCGTAAGGTGGCCCGTGTCGGTCACGCCCGCGTCGTCGCACTGGGCGCGCTGACCGCCGGTTTACTTGGCGAACACCTGAGTGAAATGGGCGCACTGGAACGCGCCGGTTGCGTCGGCGTCAGCAACGGTCAACACCCGATCAGCAATTCCCTGGTGCTGCGTCGTTCGCTGGAATATGCCGCCAGCCAGGACATTACCGTCTTTATCGAACCCAATGACGGTGCACTCAGCAATGAGGGCTGCGCCCACGACGGCGCCATCGCTACACGACTCGGCCTGCCGCCGATTCCCTATGCAGCGGAAACCGCCGCCATAGCCCATTCCCTGGAACTGATGCGCGAAACCGGTGTGCGGGTTCATTTCTGTCGCCTGTCCTGTTCACGGAGTGTCGAGATGATTGAGCAGGCACGAGCCGCCGGACTGCTGGTGACTGCAGATGTTGCCGCACATCAACTGCACCTGACCGAGATGGACATCAACAGCTTCAATTCCAACTGCCATGTACTGCCGCCGCTGCGCACACAACGCGATATGGATGCACTGCGCCGCGGAGTCAACGCTGACAGCATCAGTGCGATCTGTTCCGATCACCAGCCACATGAAATCGATGCCAAACTGGCCCCCTTCCCTTCCACCGAACCCGGCATCTCCGCCCTGGAAACCCTGCTACCGCTGACGCTTCGACTGGTACAGGCCGGTGAACTGGAACTCAATCGCGCCATCGCCAAACTCACCTGCGAACCGGCGCGCATACTCGGCGTCAACCTGGGCAGTCTTGGCAAAGGCGCCGTCGCCGATGTCTGTATTCTCGATCCGCAGGTAGAATGGACACTGGATACCCAGCAAATGAAGAGTCGCGGCAAGAATACGCCGTTCAACGGCTGGCACTTCACCGGCCGCGCTCGATACACTGTGGTCAAGGGCAAGCTGGTATATAGTACGAATCAGTAAACCGGCGCGCGCAGTAAATGCCCGGTCGCCATCCGCCTGACTGATCGTCTCGATGTAAATTTTTAAGTCATTCAACAGGCTCTCTGCGTCGACCAGTGAGCGGAAGCACTGTGCGCAGCAGGGTCACAAACATAATAAAAATATAAAATCGGAGAAAGGAGAAACTATGAAGCTTGAATCACTCGCCCTGCATCACGGCTACACGGCCGAAGCCACCACCAACGCAGCCGCGGTCCCTATTTACCAGACCACGTCTTACACCTTTAACGACACTCAACATGGCGCCGACCTGTTCGACCTGAAAGTCGCAGGCAACATTTACACCCGCATCATGAACCCCACCACCGACGTGCTGGAACAACGGCTGGCGACGATGGAAGGCGGCGTGGGTGCACTGGCCCTGGCTTCCGGCATGGCAGCCATCACTTATGCCATCCAGACCATTTGCCAGGTGGGCGATAATATTGTCAGCACCAGCCAGCTGTATGGCGGCACCTACAACCTGTTTGCACATTCTTTTCCACACCAGGGCATCGAAGTACGCATGGTATCCTTCGACGACTATGCCGGTTTCGAAAACGCCATCGACGCGAATACAAAAGCCATCTTCTGTGAATCCATCGGTAATCCGGCAGGCAATGTGGTCGATATCGCACGGCTTGCGGAAATTGCCAACAAGCATGGGGTACCCCTGATCGTCGACAACACCGTCGCTACACCGTATCTGTGCCGTCCGTTCGAACTGGGCGCCCATATCGTGATTCATTCGTTGACCAAATACATCGGCGGCCATGGCAATTCCATCGGTGGTATCATTATCGATTCCGGGCAGTTCGACTGGGTCGCCAACAAGGAACGCTTCCCGGTACTTAATGAACCGGACCCGTCCTATCATGGCGTGGTGTACACCGAAGCACTGGGACCCGCCGCCTACATCGGCCGTTGCCGCGTTGCCCCCTTACGCAACACCGGCGCGGCTATTTCACCGCTGAACTCATTCCTGATCATGCAGGGACTGGAGACACTGGGTCTGCGCATCGAACGGCATTGCGAGAATGCGGAGCAACTGGCCGACTATCTCAGCAAGCACGACAAGGTGGAATGGGTTAAATATGCGGCGATGAAGGATAGCCCCTATTACGATACCTGCCAGAAGATCACCGGCGGCAAGGCTTCGGGCATTCTGAGTTTCGGTATCAAGGGTGGCTCTGCCGCAGGCGCGCGTTTCATCGATGCATTGCAGATGATTCTGCGTCTAGTCAACATCGGCGACGCCAAATCGCTGGCCTGCCATCCAGCTTCAACCACCCATCGTCAGCTCAACGAAGACGAGTTGGCTTCCGCCGGCGTCAGCAGTGATCTGGTCAGGATTTCCGTCGGCATCGAAAACATCGACGACATCATCGCGGATATCAGCCAGGCTCTGGACAAGGTGTAATCAGCTGAACCTGTCGGACCAAACGGTTCGACAGGTTTTTTTATTACGCGCGATGTGCAGTAACATGCAAGCGATACCAGCCCGACTCATTTTCGACACCTATCGGCATGTCATACAGTTCGCTGAGGATATCATCTACCATGATGTCCCGTTTATTACCGTCCGCAAGTACACGCCCCTGCTTGAGCAATACCACACGCTCGATTTCCGGAATGATTTCTTCCACATGATGGGTCGTCAGTACCAGTGTGCGTGAGGCGTTACAAAGCGTTCGCATCAAACCTAATAACTGATATGCAGCCTGCACATCCAGACCGGTGCAGGGTTCATCGAAAATCAGTGTATCAGGTTCGTTGATCAATGCCCGCGCGACCAGCAGGCGGCGCTTCTGCCCGGTGGAAAGGCGTTGATACATGGTATCTGCAAACTCACCCATGCCGAGTTGTTGCAGAATCGCCTGCGCCCTGTTGTCCTGTTCAGCACTGGTCTGCAAATGGCCATGTGCGCCGATGGCGCCGAAGAAACCCGACAACACCACCTGCAAACCACTGGTATACGGCGTGTAGTCCTCTTGCAAATCCTGGGAGATGATACCCATGTGTTTACGCAATTCGACGACATCGATATTCTCTTTACCGAACATTTTCACATAGCTGTCGTCGCTGACTCGTGGATAGATATCACGCGCGAGAATTTTCAATAATGTACTTTTGCCGGCTCCGTTAGGTCCAAGTACGGCCATTTTTTCACCCTGATCGACACGCAGGGAAAACCCGTCCAGTACTTGACTGGAATGTCGATACACGGTGATGTTCTTAATATCGATCATACGTTTTATATTCAGGATACCAGAGCTACACTTTTTACCTGAGCATACAGATACATGCCTTCCTGTAAACCCATGCCCATAGCCGACCTCCGGGTAATGCGCGACAGCAGGGTCTGTCCGTCACCGAGTTCCAGGCGCACGATCATCTGCGTCGGATTGATGTCATGAGTATCGATCACCCGCGCCGGCAGAATATTGATGATACTGGTATCGGCGTGTGCACGCCGCGACAGACTGACATCGCGCGCCTGGATCTGTACCCGGGCACGACGACCAACCGGCAGGTCTTCACGACCGACCGCAATGCGCCCACCGTGCATGGATACCCAGGTCAGGTGATAGGTTTCATCGTGCGACGACACCACACCTTCCAGCAAGGAAGCGGCATCGTCGTAGCTGGCCAGCGGTAGGTCCAGACGCGTCAACAGGCTGGCCGCCTCGCCTTCGGCCACCACCTTACCGTGTTCCAGCAAGACCATGTGATCAGCCAGACGTGCGACTTCGTTCGGATCATGCGACACATACAGTGAAGGAATACCGAATTCATCGTGCAGGTTTTCCAGGTAAGGCAGTATCGCCTGCTTGGCACCATGATCCAGTGCCGACAGGGGTTCGTCCATCAATAACACGTCAGGACTGGTAAGCAGGGCCCGGGCGATACCGACCCGCTGGCGCTCCCCGCCGGACAACCGATCCGGTGTTCGATCCAGCTTGTCGTCGATACCCAGTAACGACACAACGTCATCCAGTTTGATCCGACGTTGTGCCGCTGGAATGCGTTGCCAGCCATAGGTCAGGTTTTTATATACATTCATGTGCGGAAACAGACTCGCTTCCTGAAACACATAACCCAGT
>CBDULQ010000136.1:0-9709 GCA_965368115.1 uncultured Gammaproteobacteria bacterium
CGACGAATGTCCGGAAATCAAACCAAGAAAATTAAAAACCTCGACATCATAATACTCAAACCCCTTGGCCAGCAGATAACACAGGGTAATCAACCAGTACCGCCGGCGCACCGAGTCTTGTCGTTCACTCAAACCGGCGAGCGTCGGCGTTAACAGCACCGGCAACAACTGAACGATGACGTAAAATCGCAAATCCCCCTGCCCGTTCTGTTCGCCGACATACCAGTACACCACCGAGCCCAGGGCAAACAGCAGCACAGCAGGTGCCAACATGGCCGATATTTTCTCGCTCTGATAATCCGCCAGAAGCACCAGCAGATAACTACCGAACGCAAGCGCCATGCATAATCGATCCAGTAGCAGTCCTGTGTTATCGGGATAAAGATGATAAATCGAGGAACCGAATGCGAGTAAGCCTGTCGAGACGAAAAAGGTCATCAACAGTCTACGTCGATACGACGACATGGGTGGAAAACGTTGTAGAGCAAAACTTCGCCAGGCCAGCACGGCCACCAGCAGATACGGCAGGTTGGATAACACATTCAACGCATGAGGAATCCCAAGCAGCCTGCTCTGGTCTGCGAATTCATGATAGCCGAGATCCTGGGCGATCGGTGGCAAACTCAAGGCGAAGAGAAATAACCCAATGACGATGGTGATGACGGGTATTGTGGCTTTGTTCATGATCAACTCCATACTCCCGCCCGGTCGATACGATATCGATCGGGCGGGACACTCAGTCTCAGTGACCTGATTCAGACTCACGACGACGTTGCATCATCGAGTAGACTAATGGAATCAATGCCAGCAGCATCCAGGGGCTCATTGAACCGCCACCACCGCCGCCGGAATAACTGGGCTGCTTGCTGCTGTACATAGGTTGCTGGGTATCGACTCGATGCGAAACCGGTGCCTGCTGCGCCCGTTGTTGCTGGGCGGCATGCTCGATGCTCAGGCGTTGTTTGTTGCCGCGTTTGATGCCCATAGCATCGAACACTTCGTCACGCACTACCAGCATGGACGTGTAATCGGTGACCAGGCCGTACTGCACCGCCAGATCGGTCACGGCCTGCTTGATATCCGCGTCTTCTCCGAAGTTATGGATCTCTTCCATCATATCTTCGATCGACGCGTAAGCCCACAAACGTTCCAGTTCAGGATTGAGGCTTTCACGTTCGGGGAAGGCAACACGGGTGCGATAGACTTTTTTCTGCCCGGATATTTTACCGCGCAGTTCGATGTCTGCCATACCGTCGCCCCAGTAGTGACCGAACAGCACGAGTTGCTGGCCACGATACAGACTGCCGATGGTGTTCGGTGTCAGATCGGCAACGCGCACGCCGCTGATATCGACCTCTACACCGTGCAGGCTCTCGTGGGTCACTTTGGCTGTCGCTTCGAGAATTTTACCGACGATATCGTCGCTGTTGGAAATGCTGGCGGAAAATCCGTTCGATGATTTTGTTAAGGCGTTGAGCAATGGACGGTTAGCGCTGTTGCCCATCACGAAGGTGAATAAACGAATATCCTTCTGCTCTAGCAATTCAATGAACTTGCGCTGCTCGGTTTCACCCACATTCGCAACACCGTCGGTGACCAGTACGATGGCACTGGTACGATCCGCATCGATGGAACCCAGGCCGGTTTTAAGACCGGCAAACAGATTGGTGCCGTTATTGGGTTGAATTGCAGCAACCGCCTGGCTGTAGTAACTGATGTGAGCAGGCGATGCGTTGACGTAACCCGGTGTCAGTTCCCGGGTTGACGAGTTGAACAGGATGATACGAAAACGATCATCGGGGCGCATCTTGCCCAGCGCTTTCTGCACGCCGTCGGCAAGGGTCGCGTACTTACCCTGCATGGAACCTGAAATATCCAGCACGAAAACCCAGTCCACACCTTCAGAGACCGGTTTCAGGTCATCACCCGGTGTAACGGTCAGCATGAAAGTACCCTTGTCGCTACCCTGTGGTTTGTAAGTCAACATATCGACGCTGCCGGGCAGACCGGCCTGATGGCGCCAGTAGACGACCAGATCTTTATCCAGTGTATACGCCGGCTGAGTCGACTGGCCCTGTTGCGACTGACCTTCCTGTGCTGCTGCAGCACCGGCATCGATGCGCGCGTTCCACTCACCGGATGACTGTTTGCTAATCACCGCCTGGGGATTATTGGGCAAACGCAGCGCATCGATCGGATAAGATGACTTTAACTGCACGTTGAATGAAAACTGTTCCTGCACCGCTTCGTTGGCGGTCCAGAATGCGAGTTTCTGTTCATCGACACCGCCCTCTTCCAGCGGATAAACATAGCGGCCGATTCCGGTATCCACATGGGCCGGTTGCAGATACACCAGTTTGATTTTCGCGTCCTGGTTGGCACGAACCGGCGAGAAGCTGATATCGAAGGTCCTGTATTCATCTTTCTCGGTCAGACCGGCTTCCCGACCGGCCTGCTTTTCCTGCTCGTAGACCTGGCGTGCCTGTTGTTTTTCGAGCACTTCGCCGGTGACCGGTTTGCCATCGATCCACACAGTGAATTCAGCCACTGCGGCTTTGTCGGGAACCGGAAAGGAATAAATAGCCTCTAGATCCTGAGGGTTCGGATTATGAAAGACCTGCTCCACCTGGGTGACGGCATAGCCATCTTCGATGACGACATTGACGTGATGCTGCTTGATTTGCAGCGCCGGAAAGCGACCATCGGCGGGAGTCAGTAAACCGGCTGCCTGAGCACCGGGCGTGCAGGCCAGGCCGAGGCTCAACACCAGACCGGCGAAAAACGAATTACGGATAGACATTCTGGCGACATTCATGATTTTTCTCCTTCGTGGAATGACGCCGCCAGTCTCGTCCCGGGCCAATTATAAATAAACTATTTTGACGTTTGTTTTGATATGCTAACCTATTAGTATATTAATACTATACCTTTTCGAGAAAACTCATGGCCCAGACTGAAGCCCTTATCGACACCCTGAAGCAGGCGCTGAAGACGCACCGTGTTACCTACGCCGACATCGCCCACCGCCTCGATATGAGCGAAGCCAATATCAAGCGCCTGTTCGCCAGCAAACGCTTCAGCCTGCAACGCCTGGAACAGATCTGTGCACTGATCGATTTGCAGCTCAGTGACCTGTTCGAACTCTACGAAACTTCTCGGCAACGCATTACCACCCTCACCCTGGCCCAGGAGAAAGAACTGGTCAGCGACATCAAGTTATTGCTGGTCGCGGTGAGCGTGCGTAATCGTCTCAGTTTCGAAGATATGCTGGAACAATACGATCTATCGGCAAGCGAATGCATCCGCCATCTGGCACGACTGGATAAACTGAAAATCATCGACCTGCTCCCTAACAACCGGATCAAGCTGCGCATCGATGAACATTTTCACTGGCTACCGGATGGCCCGATCGAACGTTTTTACGAGCAGCAGATCGAACGCCAGTTTCTGAAATCAAGATTCAATGGTGAGATGTCGGAACGTCTGTTTCTATACGGCTTGCTGAGCGATGCATCGATTCAGATCCTGCTTAGAAAAATTCAGGCTATGAACAGAGAGATTGCCGAACTGAGTCGACAGGATGCTCACCTGCCGCTCACAAAACGTCACAACATCGGTTTGATGATGGCGATGCGCCCCTGGGATCTTGAAGCGTTTATCCCCTATCTCAAGCATCGACAACAGCAGGGATAAACAATGAACTGACTATACCCGGTTGAAACTTTTCATACCGCCGTTCACTCAAAATCAGCACCATAAACACCTCCGCCTTCCATGCAGACGTCCGAGGCCATCTCACCACTCGATACCGCACTTTCAGTTTCATTTCAGCTTCACCTGTTACCTTGGGCACCATCAACAACAGGAGGAGCACATCCCATGTCCGATACCAATCAGATCAAGGTCTGGGACCCACTGGTACGTTTTTTCCACTGGTCCCTGGCCACCGCTTTCCTGGTCGCCTTTGCTACCGGGGAAGAGATTCTCAGCATCCATAGCTGGGCGGGTTACCTGATATTCAGTTTGCTGGTGATTCGCTTTTTCTGGGGTTTCATTGGCAGCCGGCACGCACGTTTTTCCGATTTCGTTTATCGCCCCGTGGAGGTCGTCGGCTTTCTTAAAGACACCTTAAGACTACGCGCCAGGCGTTACATCGGTCATAACCCGGCGGGTGGCGCCATGGTCATACTATTAATGATCAGCCTGTTGATGACCACCGTCAGCGGCATCCTGTTATTCGGTGCTGCCGAACATGCCGGTCCGGTAGCTAACTGGTTCGCACAGGGCGGCGGTATCTGGGGCGACATACTGGAAGAAGTGCACGAGTTTTTCGCTAACTTCAGCATGCTGCTGGTCGTCGTCCATATTATCGGCGTGATCGTCGAAAGCCTGATTCATCGGGAAAACCTGGTGTCCGCCATGTTGAGCGGATTTAAACAGCGCAAACCCGAATAACAGACAGGAGTTCAAACATGAAACTAACGCAGATTGTTTTATTTACCGGCGCCGTGCTCGCGGCGCCAGTCATTCATGCCGACCAGGCGGTCGTCGATCGTATGCTTGATGTTTATGCCCAGCAGGGCGCGGCCAGGCCTGACGCAAATAGCGGCGAACAGATGTGGAACAAGGCGTTTTCTGGAAAAGAGCCTTTCAATGAACGCAGTTGCAGTAGCTGTCACAGCCGGGATATTAGCCAGTCAGGTGAGCATGTGCGTACCGGCAAGGCCATCGAACCCATGTCACCCGAAGTCAATGCCGAACGCCTGAGTGACAGCAGCAAGGTCGAAAAATGGTTCAAGCGCAATTGCAAATGGACCCTGGGCCGCGAATGCACGCCTCAGGAAAAAGCCGACTTCCTGCTATACATCAATTCGGCACGTACTATCCAGGAGATATAAGATGAAAAGCACAGTTGCCATCACTGCAATTATTTTTACACTGGGCATCGTCACGCTACCGGTGGTATTCAGCGATACTGATCGCGGCTGGCGTTCGCTCGAAGATTACGAGCATCGTTCCACCGGTGTCGCCATCGTTGAGGATGCGGTTTATACCGAAGAATGCGGTAGCTGTCACATGGCCTACCCGGCCGGACTGTTACCGGCTCGCTCCTGGGAGAAACTGATGACCGGACTCGACGATCATTTCGGCGATAACGCCGAACTCGATAATAAAACCCGGCAGCACATCAGCGACTTTCTGCAGGCCAACAGTGCGGACCACTCGAACTATCGACGCTCGAAAAAATTTGCCCGCTCTATCGCGGATAATGATGCGCCTCTGCGTATTACACAAGCGCCCTATTTCAAGCATGAGCATGATGAAATTCCTGCTCGTCTGGTCGGCCCGAATGCCAGGGTCAGAAGTTTCAGTGAATGCAACGCCTGCCATACGGGTGCTGAAAAAGGCTCATTCAACGAACACGATATTAACATTCCCGGCCTTGGCCGCTGGGACGACTGAACGCTGTTTAGGGTATACTTTCAGCATGAATCGGAAACGCATCCCGCTCCTGTTACTGTTAGTGTCACTGGCCTGGGCCCCGTCTTACCCGACGTGGGCCAGTGACGATCACATGGAGGCGCGACGACTGAAAGAAGCTGGTGACATTCTGCCCCTGCAAACCATTCTCGACGGCTTGCGTGACGATTATCCAGGCAAGGTGCTGGAAGTGGAACTGGAACACAAGCATCACCGGGTGTATTACGAAGTGGAGATTCTCGACGACCAGGGTGTGGTGCGCGAAGTTCTGGTCGATGCTCGAAGCGGCGAGATTATCCGAGCTAAAAAGGAAGACTGAACATGCGCCTGTTGCTGGCCGAAGATGACGCCGAGCTGGTCGCCAGCCTGAAAAAAGACCTGGAATCTGCCGGATACGCAGTGGATGTGGCCGACAATGGCGTGGATGCGGAATACCTGGGCAATGAAATGATTTACGACATTGCCGTGCTCGACCTGGGTTTACCGCAACGCAACGGCATTGAAGTCTTGCAGCACTGGCGTGCGGCCGGCAACCGCCTCCCGGTTATCGTGCTCACCGCACGCAATGCCTGGCACGAACGCGTCGATGGCTTTAAGGCCGGCGCCGACGATTACCTGGGCAAACCGTTCCACGTAGAAGAATTACTCGCCCGCCTCACCGCCCTGTTACATCGTTCCAGCCAGCAGCCGGGTGGCGACCTGCAGGCCTGTGGACTCATTCTGGATGAAGATAAACAAAGCGTAACGACCGAAGACGGTAAAATCCATCAACTGACCGGTATCGAATTTCGTCTATTGCGGTATTTTCTGCTCAACCCGGGCAAGATATTGTCCAAGTCACGATTGACCGAACACCTGTATGATTTTGATTCGGACAAAGATAGCAATGTTATCGAAGTCTATGTCAAACGCCTGCGTCAGCTACTCGGCAAAGAGCGCATCGAGACCCGGCGCGGTCAGGGTTATGTGTTCAGGGATTCAGGTTAATGCGTTCGCTGCAGTCACGACTCGGCATCGGCCTGCTACTCAGCCTCATCGCAGCGGTGACGGCATTGTGGATCGTCGTCAGCCTGAATGTACGTCAGCTAGCGGAGGATTATATTGCCTCGCGCCTGGAACATGATGCGCAAACCCTGCTTACCGCCCTGAGTTTTGACGATAATCATCAACCCATCCTGGATAGCGAGCGGATCGATCAAATTTACCGGCAACCTTTTTCCGGACATTACTATGTCATCAGCAGCCATGGCCAGCAACTATACTCGCGTTCCCTCTGGGACCAGAACCTGCAATTCGAGAATGTCGCCAGCGGCGAACAGCAACGTCATGTTCAGGCCGGACCGGTGTCGCAATCTCTGCTGGTGCTATCCATTGGTTATACCCGCCAGCAGCAGGACGTCGTCATTGCCATTGCCGAAGATCTCAATCCGATCATTGAGAATATCGACCTGCTCTTACGCACCTTCACCCTGATCGCCGGTGGCATTCTGCTATTACTGGTGCTATTGCAGGCGCTTATCCTCCGTTACAGCCTGAGGCCCCTGGACCGTATCCAGTCAGAACTGGAAGCGCTGGAAAAAGGTTATCAGGACAAACTCAGCACTGAAGTACCCGGCGAACTGCGACCGCTGATCGACGAAGTGAATCATTTACTGACGGTCATGATGCAACGTCTGCGCCGTTCGCGCGATGCCCTCGGCGACCTGGCCCATGCCATCAAGAAACCGCTCACTGTAATCCAGCACAGTGTCGACCGCGACGATATGCCGGACACCACGCGCAGTACTCTGGCTCAACAGACACGGGATATCTACCAGCTCAGCGACCGTATCCTCAAGCGCGCACGCCTGGCAGGGCACAGCCACAGCGGTCAGCATTTTTCGTTCAACGACGACCTCCCCGGGCTCATCAAGACACTGGAGATGATGTATGCGGATAAGGATATAGAACTGACCACGCAGCAACCGAACGACAGTAGTTGCCCGCTGGACCGCGAAGACCTGCTCGAACTGCTGGGTAACCTGCTGGATAACGCCTACAAGTGGGCGAACAAAAACGTCGCGCTAACCATCAGTATGGATAATCAACTGAAAATCATTATCGAAGACGACGGCCCCGGTGCAAAAGAAGGGCAGTTACAGGCCCTGGCTGCACGTGGGGTGCGCCTGGACGAAGCAACCGAAGGCCACGGCTTCGGCCTGGCGATAGCCGCTGATATCGTTCGTGATTATGGCGGTGATTATCGCTTTGAACGCTCGGATAAACTGGGTGGGTTTAGGGTCGAGGTGGTGTTGCCTTTGCGTGGATACTAAGGTAAAAATTCGCACTTACAGGAAGCCCACTGTGAACCATACTTGAAATGTATGCGAGCAGAAGACCGGGAAACATCCTGGAATCAAACTCATGGTCGACTTTTGAAGGCCTGATTCGTAGCCTGATCTTCAAGTCTTAGTTTCCTGGTTCGGCTGTGCATCGATCATATTAATAGAATGAGCCGTCTTTCCTGGCCGCACGCACTGCACCATCACAGTCTTTCTGCCACTGCAGATCATCGTCCGGATAACATACTCTATCGTCCTGAACACGGCTACCAATCACCATAAACTTGACCAGATCCGATGATCGATTGACGATGCAATGCCCTTCTTCGACACCCGCCTTAAAACCGATGCACATGCCTCCACACACCTGATACTGGCGATCTCCGACAATAATGTCGGCATCACCTTCTATGATATAAACAAACTCATCCGAACCGGAGTGCCAGTGTTTGATCGACGACCGAGACCCCGGGTGCAGAACTTCCAGATTCACGCCATATTGGGTCAGACCAAAATGATCACCCAGTCCTCGCCATTCGGAATGCCCCATTTTAGATTTAAACGGCTCTGGAAGACTGTTTTCGGAATCGGCTTCGATGTCGAATATATCAATGGGTTTGTTCATGATCTAAATATTCCTTCAGAATTCAGAAACGTTCGGCGAACCAGTTTTCCGAGCGGCTCAGAATATCCCTCGCCACATCGATCTCCAGCTGCTTCTCTAGATCAGCAAGAGTGACTTTTTTCAAAGCCTGTCTCCAGACTTCATCCGCATCATTCATGATTCGGGCTATGGTGCATATATCGGTCGCTTTCTTTTCAGTTTTTTTCAGGCATGGATTATTGAGGCGGAT
The DNA here is from genome assembly GCA_965368115.1 of uncultured Gammaproteobacteria bacterium. Taxonomy (GTDB): domain Bacteria; phylum Pseudomonadota; class Gammaproteobacteria; order SZUA-229; family SZUA-229; genus CBDULQ01. The sequence goes on from CBDULQ010000136.1 coordinate 8,657, forward strand.
GTTTTTGCATACAAAGCGGTGACTATCGTTTTCAATCGCCTGCACGATATCAAGAAACGTAATATCTTCAGGCTTCTTTAACAGCCTGTACCCGCCTTTAGGACCCAGCGTACCTTCGATAAGCTGTCTTTTCGCCAGTTGCTGCAGCCCTTTGGACAGATATTCCTTGGGTATGCCATGGAATTCAGCCAGTACCTTGGTCGGGATGTATGTACCTTCCGGTACTCTGGCAATGACCGCCATGCAATGAAGAACCCATTCGACCTGATTACCGATACTCATATTACCGCTTTGTTCAGTCCATACATTTCATCCAGCGAACCGGGATCGGGTTTAAACGCGAGACCCAGTCGGTTCCAGAAATTGATCATCGATATAACGTAGGTCATATCGACGATTTCCTCATCATCGAAATACTGTTTGAGATTATCGAACGCTTCGTCACTCGCACCGCTTTTACCCGCTTCCGTCAAAGCTTCCAGCCAGTACAACGCTGATTTTTCTCGATCTGAAAACAGTTTCGATTCATGCCAGTGGTTGAGATGAAACAGCTTTAGTTTTTCTTCTCCGGACAAAACCGCTTCCTTCAGATGCATATCGGTACAAAACAGACAACCGTTGATCTGGGACGCTCTCACCTTCAATAAATTGACCAGGCTAGAATCCAGATCAGATTCCCGCAATGCGGTTTCTAGCGCCATCAGCCTGGAAAACAATGTTTGATTCAGTGACACGTAATCGAGTCTCATAGTCTGCCTCCATTCCTTATTAAGGATAAATATTATCCTTAATAATACCCGGGCCGCTCGATTATGCAAGCAAAAAAACGGCTGACCACGGCCTGAATTGACCAACCGGGGTTAAGCCAACACAAATGCTTTGATTTTGATGAAATTGATGAACGGATTTATTTCAGGACAACGTCGGCAAAGAACAACGCCTGCAGCCAACGCAAAGCGCATCAATAGATGACGAAATATGATGAAAGAAAAGATTGAAAGGTGGTGCCCAGGGCCGGAATCGAACCGGCACGGTATTTCTACCGAGGGATTT
>CBDULQ010000137.1:0-9696 GCA_965368115.1 uncultured Gammaproteobacteria bacterium
GGCTGTAACTCCTGAGCCTGTTCCGGCACCCGATTGAATCCTGAAAACGCAACTCCGAGCAAACGTACCGGACGCGTGGCGACATCGGTACGCTCCAGCAAGCGCGGCAACCACTCGCCCACCGCCGCCCGGGTATTCAATGGATAGTCGCGACTGATACTACGCGTGACCTGGCGGAAATCATGATACTTCACCTTCAGGGTCAGCGTGTAAGCCTGCACCTGACGCGCCTGCATCTTGTCGATCAGACCTTCCGCCTGTTGCAACACACACTCGAGCATGTCCTGCGGCGCATGCAAATCCGTCGAAAAAGTGGTTTCCGAACCGAACGACTTGCGAATGCGATGACTGTTCACCGGTCGCGTATCCCGACCGCGAGCAATATCAAAATAATATTGACTCGCCTTACCGAAGGCACGCCCCAGTTCTTCCAGCGACCAGCGTCGCAAATCCTCTCCATTATAGATACCCAGTTTGTGCATGCGTGCTTCGGTCACCTTGCCCACACCGTAGAATTTACCGATCGGCAACTGCCGCACAAATGCTTCACCCTGCTGCGGCGTGATCACGAACTGGCCGTCCGGCTTGTTGATATCGGATGCGATCTTGGCGAGAAACTTGTTGTAGGAAACACCGGCTGAGGCCGTCAGTCCGGTTATCGTTTTGATCTGCTGACGAATCTGTTGCGCAATCAGACTCGCCGATCCCTGACACAAATCACTGTGACTGACATCAAGGTAAGCTTCGTCCAGCGACAGAGGTTCGATCAGATCAGTGTATTGACGAAAGATCTGTTGAATCTGTTGTGACACTTCACGATACAAAGCAATGCGGGGGCGTACAAAAATTGCTTGCGGACACAACTGATAAGCGCGCCCACTCGGCATGGCGGAATGAATACCGTAGCGCCGCGCCTCATAACTGCAGGTCGCCACCACTCCGCGCCCCTGCGGATTACCACCGACCACCACGGGTTTACCGCGCAACTCCGGCTGTTCACGTTGTTCGACCGCCGCGAAAAACGCATCCATGTCGATGTGAATAATTTTGCGCGCGGTTTCAGACGTCTCGGACTTTGTTTGCGGCATTGATCAACACCTGTAGATCCGCATCGGCACGCGGCGCCTGCTCGCTGATATGCCGACGCCAGGCTTTGGCACCGGGCATGCCCTGGAACAGCCCCAGGATATGACGTGTCATGGCATGCAGGCGTACACCCTGGGCCAGCTGTTCGGACACGTAGGGCAGATAGGCTTCAAGAATATCGCGCGGTCCGGGTATGTCATGGTCGTCATCATAGAAAAGACCATCCACTTCGGCCAGCAAATAAGGATTCTGATAAATCGCACGTCCGAGCATCACGCCATCGACCTGCGCCAGCTGCTGTTGCGCCTGTTGCAGATCGAGTAAACCGCCGTTGATCACGATATTGAGTTGCGGGAAATCTTTTTTCAGTTGATAAACCGCATCGTATTGCAGCGGGGGTACTTCGCGATTTTCTTTAGGGCTTAATCCTTTCAACCAGGCTTTACGGGCATGCACGATAAAAGTTTCACAACCCGCGGCGGCAATGGTTTCGACAAAATGCGCCAGTGCCTGGTAAGAATCCTGATCGTCGATACCGATACGATGCTTCACGGTGACCGGTACCCTGACCGCGTCACACATGGCCGCGACACAATCGGCCACCAGCTGTGGCTCGGCCATCAGGCAGGCACCGAAACTGCCGTTCTGAACCCGTTCGCTGGGGCAACCGATATTCAGATTGATTTCATCGTAGCCGAAGTCTTCACCAATGCGAGCACATTGCTGCAACGCTTCCGGGTCACTGCCCCCCAGTTGCAGGGCCAGCGGATGTTCCGCCGCATGATAGTCGAGAAAACGCTCGCGATTGCCGAAGATGATGGCGCCGGTAGTGACCATTTCGGTGTACAGGAGTGCGTGGCGTGAAATTAGCCGGAGAAAATAACGTTCGTGGCGATCGGTCCAGTCGAGCATAGGCGCCACGCAAAACCGATGCTTCATCGAACGCGTCTCCGTGCTCGATGTGCATGCAAAGATGCTGAAAAATGTCGCTGTGTGGGTACGCTGGTCGACGGCCTGTTCATGCCGCCATTATAGCAGGCTTACAATGCCCGCCATCATTAAAACCAGTAGTGTCGCACCCAGCACCACATAATGTGCTGTCTGCATGACCAATGACCTCTGTTAATCCACTATCAGGGCCTGTTGACACTATTCGGAGATGTCCGGTGCCCGCCCTCAATTACAGTATGAGTAAACGAGCAGGATGATTGAATCGATCGCAGACCAGCCTGTGAGTGACCTCACAGAGCAGCGGATCAGTGGACGAATTGCGGGTATCAGCGGCGCTGGGAGTCGACTAGCAGCGGTGGCATGGGACAATCCAGGGTTTCCGCTATCGCGCGCAACAACTCGGTTTCCAGCGGCATAATAATGCCATCGTCGATGACCAGGTCCGCGCAACTGGTGAGAAAGGATTTCTTCATCATGGCCGGTAGCCGGTTTATGCGCCCCAGCGCTTCGTTGATCATGGCAATATTGACCTGAGCCGCCGGAATCAACGGCATATTTTCCGTGGTGAACGCACGCATATTCCTTTGCAGTGCATCCTCTGTTCTCTGTGCAGACTGTTGAGCGGTCTGCGCCAGCACCGAAAGTATCAACTGAATATCGCCGAGCAGGGGCCTGAATGAGCGATAATGTACACGGGTGACATAAGACGAACGTCCACTCAGTTGTTTCTTCACCAGCGTCAGCAGTACAAATTCGAGCAGAGTGAATTTTCCGTCCAGCTTGATCAGCTGCTCCAGAGTATCGACGAAGCCGTCAATTTTTTCCTGTGGTAAACGCTTGATCGAAGCTATGGCGATATCGATCAGCGGCAACCGCAGTTGTCGTTCCATTTTTTCGATAAAACCGCTCTGTTCCTGTAGCCGCGCAACGATGTCTCCGGGCACATGCTGCTGTAAAAATGCATCGACCTGACCGCCCCGGGTACGCGCCGCAACCAGTCCGAACAAAAACGCCTGTGCACCCTGCGGTTGATGGACGGTGTCGAGCAACTGAGGATCGAGCTGCTGAAACATCTGCTCGGCATACAACAGATGCGCCGGCGTCGGGTTGCCAATACTATCGGCCACTTCGCTCGGTGTAGCAGCGACAGCACCAGCCGCGAACCCGGCCACCGGCTGTTCGGTATCCTGCGCACTGCCGGTAGCTGGTGACCAGTCCTGTTGCTGATGTTTCCTGAGAAATAACGGATCGATAGCGTTGATGCGCACATCGAGTGGCGGGTGGGTTGCCAGTAATCCACTGAAGTGTAATTTAACCGCCTGACCAAAACACATATGACTCATATCTTCGGCATGACTGTTGTGAATCAGTGTACCGTTGATACTTTGCTGAATTTTATACAGGGCACCGGCGATACCATCGGTATTCCGCGTGAACTGCACCGATGACGCATCGGCGAGAAATTCACGTTGACGGGAAATTGCCGCCTTGATCAGACGCCCGAAAAACAGCCCAATATAACCAACGACAAACAGTGCAATACCAATGGCCATACCATCGTTTCGACGTCGGCTGTGGCGACCGCTACGCATCAGAACCTCACCGATTTTACCGATCAGCAATATACCGGCCAGCACTGCGATCAATCGCACATTGATACGCATATCGCCATTCAATATGTGACTGTATTCGTGAGCGACAACACCCTGCAACTCATCACGACTGAGCGTTTCCAGCGTGCCCCGGGTGACGACCATAACTGCCTGTGTCGGTTGATAACCGGCGACAAAAGCATTAATCCCTTCTTCTTCGTCCATTACATAGAGGCGCGGCATCGGCACGCCTGAAGCGATGGACATTTCTTCGACGACGTTGATGTATTTTCTTTCTTCCAGATCGCGCGTATCCAGATCCACTTCACGCGCGGAAACCATATTGGCAACCGCTTCGCCGCCACCGGCCAGCGCGAAAAACCTGAACAGGCTACCGGACAGAATAACAGCCAGGGTTCCGAGAGTCAGATAAATCCAGATCGAAGAATCAAGCCGGGTTTCATTGGGAATGGAAGAGATTTGCGCAGTGGCAAAGTAATCGATAAAGAAGTACACCACACCGTTGACCGCCAGCACGATCAGCGCGACGGCCAGCATAAAATAAAACACCAGGATACCCGTCTTGCGACGGGCCTGGTCCTGATGAGAAAAAAAGTCCATCAGAAGTTAACGGTGACTGGCTTCTTGTAGTCTTCGCTTTCGATTTCGAAAAGTTCCGCCGCCTGAAAGCCGCCTGGATTGGCAATCAGCATATTGGGAAACTGTTCGCGATAGGTGTTGTAAGTCATTACAGCGTCATTAAACGCCTGGCGTGCGAACGATACCTTGTTCTCAGTTGACGATAACTCTTCCATCAACTGCTGCATGGTCTGATTGGCCTTGATATCAGGATAATTTTCCGACAGTGCAAACAGTTTGCCCAGGGTGCCGGTCAGCACTGTTTCGGCCGCCATAAGGTCCTTGATGGCATTCGCATTGTCCGGGTGGGCCGCCGCCGACTGGGTTGCGTTCACCGCCTGGTTACGTGCCTCGATCACCGCGGTCAGGGTTTCCTTTTCATGTGCCATGTAACCCTTGGCTGTTTCCACCAGATTGGGAATCAGTTCATGACGACGTTGCAACTGGACGTCGATTTGTGCAAATGCATTCTTGAAACGGTTACGCAGGGAAACCAGTTTGTTGAAGATGGCAATAAGATAAAGAACAAACAGAACAACAACGACCAGTACAACAATGGTTCCTGTCGACATAATGCGCCTCCTTAATATGCATGATCGAGCTGTGCCACACGGCACAGCCCTGACAAACCATTATAAATGAATATTGATTAAAAGATGTAGAAACCAGCGGCGGACCTGCGCCGCCAGGCAATCAGGAAGCTAACCAGGTGTCGATTTTACCGATCAGTTCTTTTTCTTCTGCAGGTTTGACGATGTATCCTTGGCACCCTGACGCTGCGCCCACACACGATCGGTTTCCTGATCCTTACTGGTCAGCATGATTACCGGAATATGACTGGTGGATTCATGCTTGGTGATATGACGCGTCGCCTGAAACCCGTTTAGTCCCGGCATCACCACATCCATTAAAATGAGATCAGGTAACTCGGAACGAGCAGAATCAATGGCGGACTCGCCGTTTTCCGCGGTCAGGGTTTCGTGACCATGTTTTTTTAATATCTTGATTATGCCCTGCATTTGAGTTGCAGAGTCATCAACGACCAGAATACGAGCCATATACGAATACCCTTGCTACACACTGCCCTGTTTAGTTAACGATTATTCCTGTCGAACATCGACGAAAATTCAGCCAGCGCCTGTTACAAATCATGCCACAGGGCTAAATTGAGAATAGTACAAATTACTGCAAAAACCAGAATACAGGAGGGGCGAATACCGCTGAAAGGATGCGTTTAACAGACGGAAAGTAGTGACTGAAGAATCGATTACAAACAGCGGCTGCTCAGTACTCGAAAGACCAGTCCTGTAGAATCTCCATCCGAAACAGCTGGCCCTTGTAATTGAAAATAATGCCGTCGCTGGTGATCTGCTCAATCGACAGGTCTCGGATGACCGTATCACCTTCCGCCATGCTGCGTCCGTTGATAATCACTGAACGTTGCTCTGCGCTGCTGGAATAGACATGACCGGCGAAGCTCATATCCGGGATCGCCTGCTGCACCAGATCAGGCAGTTCACTGAGGTGGGGCACGGCCTGAATCTCCAGTGACGGTGGCTCGCTTACCGGCTCGGCGACTACACGCGCAGTTGCTGAGGCGGAAACGGTTTCACGGACCGCTGTGGATTCCGCTTCGGGCACAGCCTGTACCGGCGGTGCAGTGCGCGCCGCCAGACTATCCGCCGGCGGCGGCACCATCGCGGCGGCTGTTTCACCGGTCATATCCTGTGCAGGCGGTGTCTTCCAGGGCTGTAGCCAGCCCAGTATAAAAGCCAGGCTCACCAGTAACAGCACAATCACCACATAGGGCCAGCTCTGCTGCCCGGACGCATCCGGCGTCGCCAGGTGGACGGTTTGCAGATCCGGCACCGGGCCCTGGCGGCGTTGTTGCTCGGACTTTTTCAGCGCTTCGAGTATGTAGGACATCAGCTCTTATCCTTCAGCAAACGCGGCGCATCGACGCCCAGCTCGTTATTCAGTCGCACCAGGGTATGCACACCCACGATACCGTCCGCGATCAGCCCCTGATCGAGCTGGAAGCGTTTGATTTTTTCGATCATTGCAGGCTGATAGACCGGTGTTTCCGCCACTGGATCACGACTGTCGATCTGGCGCAGCTTCTGTGACAACCAGTACACGTCCTCACCCTCGGCGCCCGGGGTAATCGGTTTGTGATACGTGGGCGGCTGCTGCCAGAGCAGGGTGAATTCACCATCCCAGTGACGGTAGACGGTATTTACCGCCACCGTCTGCTCTTCTCCGGCCAGCTCGATACGCGCCACCTGGCTGCCCAGACCGGTCAGTGCCGCGTAATAAGTACGATTGTGCGCATCATGTAACTTGAGTACCACAGGTCGATTCAGGTTGCGCAGCTTTTCCAGGTTACTGGTTTCCTCGTGGCACCCCATACCCCGGGTCTGGGCATAAAAACACGGCGAACCGTCCTGCTCGGGACGGTATTCCAGTTTCCACTGTCGAAACACCGACTGGTAGGCCAGCGAGTTGGAGCGCAGCCGCCCACTCTCATCCGGCCAGTTCAGGCTATCGCTGACCACCGGCAGCGCTTCCTCCGACGGCATCGACTCCACGGCCGCGGCCGTCGCCGTTTCGACCACCTCGGGCACCGTCTCGACCACGGTCTCAGCCACTGCTGGAAGCGCCTCCGACGGCGTTTGTTCGACCTGCAACGGGGCGTCTGCCAGCGGTCGGTAATACACCAGCACAGCCACTGCGACCGCCAGTAACAATCCCGCCGCAACGCCCAGCACGGGCCCGGGTCGGCCAGGCCGACCGGAGCGCGCTCGCGGCCCGAGCACTTCTTCGGCCGCGCGACTCAGGGTACGCGCATCCACCTGGGGCTTGTTCTGCACATAGGCGCCGAGCAGAGCCCGATCGCAGAGTACGTTGATCAGGCGCGGAATACCCTGGCTGAGCTGATACAGGCGCTGCAGGGCCTGGCGGCTGAACAGGGGCTGACGCCCGCCGGCAACCGCCAGCCGATGCTGCACATAGGCGATCATTTCATCCTGGTTCAACGGCCCCAGGTGATAACGGGCGGTGATGCGCTGCGCCAGCTGCGACAATGCCGGCCGATCCAGCACCTCGAGCAATTCCGGCTGGCCTAGCAGAATAATCTGCAGCAGCTTGCTGTCGTTGGTTTCCAGGTTGGTGAGCAGGCGCAGCTGCTCGAGTACGTCCAGATCCAGGTTCTGCGCTTCCTCGATGAGCAAGACGGTTTTACGGCCTTCAGCATGAGCCTGCAGCAGATAATGATTGATAATATCTATGAAAACCTTGATGCTGGTACGACCCGGGGGCAGGCTGGTATGGGGTGCGCCATGGCGGCCATAGAGCTCATCACAAATGGTTTCCAGCAGTTCCAGTGCACTGACCTTGGGGTTGAGCACCAGTGCGACCTTGGTCTGCTCGGGAATCTGGTCGAGCAGGCAACGGCTGACGGTGGTCTTGCCGGTACCCACATCGCCGGTGAGCAGAATAAACGCGCCATTGGAATTCAGCCCGTACATCAGGTGAGCCAGCGCTTCGCGATGGCGTTCGCTCATGTACAGGTAGCGCGGATCCGGCGCAATCGAGAAGGGAGATTCGGTCAGCCCGAAGAATTCTTCATACATGGCGGCCATTATATGCCCAACCCTGGGTGCTGCGAAGGGATATTGCGGCCGACCCGGGCTTCACCCGCAGCCGTTTTCCCTCTAGTATGGTTAGCAAAACAGCGGTGAATTATGTTGCAAATGACCTGTACCCTGGTACGCCTGCTATTGCTGGCCAGCCTGCTTGTTGCCTGTTCCGATTCCAGCCCCAATGCCGAACGCGGTATCGACGACCTGCCGGTCCTCGATAACAATTATCAGGAAACCGGTGATCTCAGCAGCCTCGAGGTCCGGGGCAAGCTACGCATCCTGGTCACTCGACGCAACTCACCCGCGCTGCCACGCCAGGACAGCCCGATCGACATGGAACAGACCCTGGCCGCACGCTTCGCCGACCAGCTCGAACTGCAACCGGTGCTGGTGTACGTCGACGGCTTCGACGCGCTGATCCCCGCCCTGCGTGCCGGCCAGGGCGACCTGATTGCCGCCAACCTGACCATTACCGATGAACGTAAACAACTCATCGATTTCACCGTACCCATTGGTCACGCCCACCAGCAGCTGATTACCCGCGTCGACGCCAGCATCAAAAAACCGGCCGACCTTAAAAAACAGCGCATCGGTGTGCAGGCGGAAAAAACCTACCAGGCCACCGCCAAACAACTGGTCAAACGCCGCGGCGCCAGCCTGCTCGAGTTGGGCGGCGATCTGGATACCGACCAGATTCTCGATCAGCTCAAGTCCGGCGCTTTCGACGCCACCATCCTCGACAGCAACCTGGTGAGAGAACTGCAACAGTACCGCCAGGATTTCCATGTCGCCTTCGATGTCAGCAATGAACAGCCGCTGGCCTGGGGTATTCGCCAGAACAGCCCGGAGTTGCTGGAAGCCCTGAACCGATTCATCAATCAACAACAACTCAATCGCACCTTCGAACCGGTTTACCTCACCGATCTGGACGGCATCAAACAACGCAAAACCCTGCGCGTACTCACTCGCAACAATGCTGCGTGTTATTTTCTCTGGCGCGGTGAGCTGCTCGGTTTCGAATATGAACTGACCCGCTCCTTTGCCAAAAAACACGGTCTGCGCGTGGAGATGATAACCGGCGACAGTCACGAAGACCTGATCACCCAGCTCAAGGAAGGCAAGGCGGATATGATTGCCGCGTTCATGACCGTCACCGAACAACGCAAACAACAGGGCATCGCATTTTCCCGTCCCTATCACTATGCTTCGGAAATTCTGGTTACCCGTGCCGGTGACGACTCGCTGGCCCAGCCTGAAGACCTGAAGGGGCGCAGTGTACATGTACGTCGCTCCAGTGCTTACTGGCAGACCCTGAGTAAGCTCAGGGACCAGGGTATCGACTTCAAACTGGTGGAAGTGCCTGAGTCGGTCGAAACCGAGGAACTCATCGCACAGGTCGCCGACAAACGCATCGACCTCACCGTGGCCGACAGTCATATACTCGATACCGAACTGACCTGGCGCGATGACATCAAGGCTGCTTTCGCACTCACCGAACCCCTGGCTCATGCCTGGGTGGTACGCAGCGAAAACAAACAGTTGCTGAACGAAATCAATCGCTTTCTAAAACGCGAATACCGCGGTCTGTTTTACAACATCACCTATGAAAAATATTTCGAAAACCCGCACACCATTCAGTCGCATCGCGAACAACGCGTCGACCTGAATCCGGACGGCAGTATTTCACCTTACGATGAGCTGGCAAAGAAATATGCCCGCCAATTCGGTTTCGACTGGCGCCTGCTGTTCGCCCAGATGTATCAGGAAAGTCGCTTCGATCCGCAGGC
>CBDULQ010000138.1:0-9657 GCA_965368115.1 uncultured Gammaproteobacteria bacterium
CAGCCAGTTCCTGGGCGCCTTCGCCGGCGGCTGGGTTGGGGGCGCCGCTTATCAACGCTGGGGTGGCGAAGGGGTGTTCCTGATTTGTGCGGGGATTGTATTGTCATGGTTGCTGTTAGCCGTCACAATGAAGAATCCCAGATACGTCAGCACTTATGTGCTCAATATTGGTAAAATCGACCCCCGTGACGTGAATGCCATGATCGCCAATCTGGTTTCAGTGCAGGGGGTGGCGGAAGCCTCGGTGGCTGCCGACGAAGGCATTGCGTATTTGAAGGTCGAGCTACATGCGCTCGACGAACAGACCTTATTACAGTATTCAATAAACAGAACTCAGTAGGAAAATCATATGGCGCGCGGAATCAATAAAGTCATCCTCGTCGGTAACTGCGGAAAAGATCCGGAAACCCGTTATACCCCCAGCGGCAGTGCCGTCACCAATATTTCCATCGCCACCTCCGAACAATGGACCGACAAACAGTCCGGCCAGAAGCAGGAGCGCACCGAGTGGCACAATGTGGTGTTCTTCAATCGTCTGGCGGAAATCGCCGGCGAATACCTGCGCAAGGGTTCGCAGATCTATGTGGAAGGCAGCCTGCGTACGCGTAAATGGCAGGACAAGAACGGCCAGGACCGTTACACCACTGAAATCGTCGCTAACGAAATGCAGATGCTGGGCGGTCGCGGCGGCGGTGGTGGTGGCGATTATTCGTCCTCATCGATGAACGATAATCGGTCTTCGTCGTCTTCCTCCTCGGCCCCGCAAATGGCGCCGGTGGATGACAGTTTCGACGACGATATCCCGTTCTAGGACCTTAATATACAGCCCGCACCGGAATCACTTCCGGTGCGGGCTTTTTTGTGTCCGGGTGTTGCTCAGGCGGTTTCAGGCTTTGTTTCGGGGGTGACCCAGTCACTCAGGTCGGCGATTTCATAGCGATCGCGGCCATTTTCCTTGGCCTGGTACAGCGCCAGGTCGGCCATATTGAACAGCCGCTCGCAGTCGCTGCCCACCGGTGGCACCACCGAGGCAATCCCCATGCTCACCGTGACCGAAAAACGCTCGCCCTGATGCGTGAAACCAATCGAGGCGATGCGCTCACGGACCCTCTCCGCCAGCCCGGCAGCGGCCTGCTGGTTAGTGCTGGGTAGCACCATAACGAATTCTTCACCACCGATACGCGCGACGAAATCACCGACGCGGTTGACTGTCTGCGCCATGGCGGCGGCGATTTCCACCAGGCATTCATCGCCTTTCTGATGGCCGTAACGATCGTTGAGTCGTTTGAAGTGATCGAGATCCAGCAGAATGATGCTGATTGGCTGTTCATTGCGAATGCTGCGGAACCACTCTTCCTTGAGGCGTTCCATGAAATAGCGTCGGTTGAACAACCTGGTTAGCACATCCTGGTAGGCTTGCTGGTGCAGTTCCAGTTTCAGGCTGATGCTTTCCACGTATTGAATACGAAATGCTCGGGCGACCACAATCAGCATCATAATGGCGAACAGTAGAATGATGATGATGAGTCGTGCCGAATAAGGTTGATCAAGGGCGGCCAGGCGCGGTGCGATACAGATCACCAGAATCAGCATCAGCAGTGGGTAGGCAAGTGGCAACAGGTTCGACAGGCTGAGCGCACTGGCCACATAGCCGACCATCACCAGCAGATACAGCAGCTGGTATTCGCTGGAGTGCTCCGGGAATATGATGAAAGCGCTGAGTCCCCAGATCAGGCCGGATATGACGGTCATCAGCAGGTGGTGGCGATAGCGAAAGCGAATCTGTACTTCGGTCTGTAACACGCGTCGGCGATGATGCAGGCTCATGAACAGACGCACCGTGTTGAACATCACCTGTAAAAGCAGCCAGAACAACGCGGATCGTGCACTGACGGCCGGATAAATCAGAGAGACCAGCATCAGCGAAGAAATCAGATTGCCCGCAAGTACCTTGTCGGCATTCTCTTCGAACTGGGCGACCTGCTCTCTAAGTATTTGATTCATGGCCTGTTTGAGGGATGGCTTTTTTATGGTTTATTCATAAGATAAAGCAGATACTAGCAGGCTTAGCAAGTTAAATAGTTTTATTTGGGGCTGGCTCGACAATTGTCCTGGCCTCTGCAATGATAAATCGATGAACTGGACAAATCAGGAATCAGGAATATGTGCGGCATAGTAGGCGCGGTAGCGGAAAGGAATGTCACCCCCATCTTACTCGAAGGGCTGCGCAGGCTCGAATATCGAGGTTACGATTCGGCCGGTATCGCGGTACTCACCGAACAGCAGGCACTGGACCGGGTGCGCAAGGTCGGCAAGGTGGAAAAGCTTGCCGAGAGTCTGGAACAGCATCCTCTGAAAGGTTTTCTGGGCATCGCTCATACCCGCTGGGCCACCCATGGCGAACCCTCCGAACCCAATGCGCATCCGCACATCTGCAACAAAAAGGTTGCCGTTGTACACAACGGTATCATCGAAAATCATGCCGAATTGCGTGAACAGCAAAAAGCGCGTGGATTCGTTTTTACGTCGGAAACCGATACCGAAGTCGTGGCTCACCAGATCATGTATTACAAGGATCTGGGCAACGACCTGTTGCAATCGGTGCGTAAGGCGATTGCCGATTTTGAAGGCGCCTATGCACTGGGTGTTGTATGTACCGATGAGCCGGGGCGGCTGGTCGCCACACGTAGCGGTAGCCCGCTGGTGATTGGTGTCGGCTTCGGTGAATATTTTATCGCCTCGGATGTTGCGGCCCTGTTGCCGGTTACCCAACGGTTTATCTTCCTGGAAGAAGGTGACGTGGCGGACATGAGCCGGGAGTCTCTGACGATCTATGATCGAGATGCGAGAGTGGTGGAGCGGGAAATCACCACTTCCGAGCTGAGTGTCGATGCCGTCAGTCGCGGTAGTTACAAGCACTACATGTTGAAGGAAATACACGAGCAACCTTCGGTGCTGATTGAGGCGCTGGAAGGCCGAGTGTTCGATGGCCATGTTGTGGACAATGCTTTTGGTGTCGAAGCTGCGCAGATTCTCGACCAGGTTAAACAGGTACAGATCATCGCCTGCGGCACTTCGTATCATGCCGGTATGGTAGCGCGTTACTGGCTGGAGTCGCTGGCCGGTGTGCCCTGTAACGTCGAGGTCGCTTCCGAGTTTCGTTATCGCCAGCCGGTGGTCGCCGACAATACGCTGGTGGTCACCATTTCCCAGTCCGGTGAGACAGCCGATACCCTGGCGGCTTTACGTAATCTGAAGCAGCATACGGATTTATCGCTGGCCATCTGTAACGTACCGGAGAGTTCCCTGGTGCGTGAATCCAAACTGGTGATGATGACTCGAGCCGGCCCGGAAATCGGCGTCGCATCTACCAAGGCATTCACGACTCAGCTGGTTTGCCTCATGCTGCTAACCATAGCGTTGGGACGGCGCCATAAAATGAGCGGTGAACTGGAGGCCCGGTTAGTGAACGACCTGACCCATCTGCCGGCCACTATCGAAACGGTGCTCAACAGTCACGACATCGAGGCCTGGTCCGGCGAATTCAAGGATACGCTCAATGCGCTATTCCTGGGCCGCGGGATCGAATACCCCATTGCCATGGAAGGGGCGCTGAAGTTGAAGGAAATCTCCTACATCCATGCCGAGGCCTATGCTGCCGGCGAGCTCAAGCACGGCCCACTGGCCCTGGTCGATCCGGAAATGCCGATCATCGCCGTGGCCGCCCGCGATGGCCTGGAAGATAAACTCAAGTCGAATCTGCAGGAAGTGCTGGCGCGGAATGGTCAGGTGTACCTGTTCGCCGATGAACGTCTCGACATGAGCGACCTGGGTGAGCAATGTCATGTGATGAAGATGCCTGCGGTGAACGCCGAAGTCGCACCGATCTTTTTTGCCGTGCCATTGCAGTTACTGGCTTATTATGTAGCTGTGCACAAAGGTACTGACGTGGATCAACCGCGTAATCTGGCTAAGTCGGTTACCGTCGAGTAATTCCTGCCTGCCGTCGGCGCGCGGTTAATTCGATCCGCGCGCCGAATTCATTTATCCTGTAGCTGAACAACAATCCACCGCCCGGGGATTGGAGACTTCATCGAGACGCAATGGGAGCGCCCCATGAACAGTATCGAAGTCGATCAGCTTGGTATTCATCTTTACGATATCGGTAAGGGTGAGCCGGTTATTCTGTTGCATTGTTCCAGTGCCTCACACAAGGCCTGGCGTTTTCTGTTTGATGACCTGCACGACGGCTATCGCGTCATGGCGCCGGACCTGGTCGGTTACGGCCAGTCGGACCGCTGGCCGGCACATCGACCCTATGACGTACTGACCGACATTCATGTTGTCGAGCGTTTGCTGGACATGGCGGGTCAGCCCTGTCATATCATCGGACACTCCTATGGCGCCGAAATGGGACTGGAAGCGGCGCGACTGAACCCGCACCGGGTGAAAAGTCTGTGCCTGATCGAGCCGGTCGCCTTCCATCTGTTAAAAGGCTCGGCCTGTCACCAGGAATGGTTGCGTATTACCGGCATTGGTGACCGAGTGGCTGACGCCATGCGCGAGGGACTGGCGGAAAAAGCCGCGGGCATTTACATGAGTTACTGGATCGGTCGCGTTCGCTGGCTGTTTATGTCTAAAGCGATGAAGCAGCGCATCGTGTCGACCATGGATAAAGTGGTCTGCGAATTTTCCACCATTCGCCCGGCGCTAACCCAGCTCGACGAGTATCGACTCAATGCCTGGCCGATTACCCTGGTGGAAGGATCACGTACTCGAGCTACGGCACATTGCATCATCGAACTGTTGAAGTGGGTGATGCCGGAAGCTCGCCATGAAATGATCAAAGGTGCCGGACACATGAGTCCGTTCACTCACAGTCAGCAGGTGCATGACATCGTTATGGACCACTTGAAACGCAATTCATGAGTGCATAAAAAATGCACCCGCAGGTGCATTTTTCGTGTTCTGTTCAGTGTTTGATTAACGATCGCTTTATTGCACCAGCCAATCGTTGATCCTGACCACATCTTGCTTGTTTAGAATGCCTGCTGCCTGTTTAAGGCGCAGGATATTGAGCAGGTAATCATAGCGCGCCTGGGCATAGTCCCGTTCCGCACGATACTGTTCGCGTAATACCGAGAGCACTTCCACTGCGGTACGGGTGCCGACTTCGAAACCCGCCTGGGTGGCTTCATATGCCGTCTGAGTCGAAATCAGTGCCTGTTTCAGCGCGCGCACCTGGGCAATCGAAGTGGTGACGCCGAGATAACTGGTGCGTGTCAGTTGCACGGTGTCACGCATGGCTTTTTCACGCAGCGCGCGGGCGCGTTCTTTTTGTGAAATCGCAGCGCGTGTTCTGGCACTGGTCAGGCCGCCACTGTAGATTGGAATCGACAGATTGACTGCGATCGTCGTATCTTCACTTTCGATGTCACTGGAATTGTCCGGTTCCTGGGTGACATCGTCATGGGTCACGCTCAGGTTCAGTGATGGATAATGTCCGGAACGGCCGATGCTGACTTCGTTACTGGCGATATCGAAATTGTACTGGGCGATTTTCAGCGACAGGTTGCTCTGTTTAGCCGTGTCCACCCACTGGCTCATGTTTTCCGGTTCCGGCACCAGCAGCGGAATGTCTTCCGCCAGCGGCACCAGGTCGCCCGGCACCTCGCCAATGATCAGTTGCAGGGCTTCGATACTGTTGCTGAGCTGGGCTTCGGCCTGAATTTCCTGGGCTACCGACAGGTCGTACTGGGCCTGGGATTCCTTAACGTCAGTGATCGCGATCAGGCCGACATCGAAACGACGCTGGGTCTGTTCCAGTTGCTCGCCGATGGCTTTCTTTTCCGCTTTGGCAAACGCCAGATTGTCCTGCGCCGCCAGCACGTTGTAATAGGCTTCGGCGACGCGAATGATCAATGCCTGCTGCGCCGCATCGTAAGTGGCGGTGGCCGATGCAACGCCGAGGTCCGCCTGTTCCAGATTCAGCCACAGATCGCGCTGGTAGAGAGACTGTACCAGAGACAGGCTGTAGCCCGAGGCATCATAGTCGATGTCGGATAAAGGTGAGGGGCTATTGGAATCCTGAGTGACTTTCTGTTTGAACAGGTCCAGTGAGACATTCGGCAGCAGGGCGGCGCGCGCCTGCGGCTTGTTGTCCAGGGCTGCCTCGAACTCATAGCGAGCGGCCTGGATTTCCGGGTCGCCGGCGGCGGCTTTTTCGTAGGCCTGCAGAAAATCCAGCGCGAGTACCGGCTGGCTAATCAGCAGCGCCAGGCTAAACAGGGCGATTTTTTTCAGTTTGTCTTTCATTGACAGACTCTCAAGCGGCGATAGTGGATATGCTGTGGCAAATTTTAACCGATAAGTGCGGCCACACCTAGGGACGTTCTGATCAATTACAGCGGTCTGCCGGTTAATGTCTCACAGGCTTGTTCGTAATCAAACCGTCTTTACCGGGTTTTACAACCAGTCGTTGAGCATAATGCCGAAACTCAGTCGACTGGTTCGGTAGTTGTAATCGATCAGGGACTCGCCATAACCGCTGACGAACTGGATGTAACCGCGGAATTTACGATTGATTGAATAGCTGTATCCAAGCTCGTAAAAACTGTGCATGTTGTCCAGGTCGAGGTTACTGCGGAACATGGCGGTAAACGTGTGATCGTCATACCTGCGTCCGACGCGGATATCGAAGTTGCCCATATAGTCTTCGATGTCCGGGTTGTCGTCGTCTGCGGAAGACTCGGGCAAACGATACCACGGCCGGAAACTGATGATCCATTTCTCATAGGCCCAGATACTGTTGATGTAAATCCGGTTCCAGCTGCGCGACAAAGGTTCGGAACGACCATTAGACTGATGGTTGAGTGCCAGCGCCAGGTGGGTCAGTTTTAAATCCCCGAATGGTTTGTTGACCAGAAACTCCCAGATCAGTTCCGGTTCGTAATTGGTTTCACGGAATGGTGCAGAATCACTTTTGTTATACAACTGCCACAGTGACAACTGGGTGTAACCGAACCACAGATGACTGTTGCGGAAAAAGAACTGGCGATTCAGTGGCACCCGGAAACTGATCTGAAATTTCACTTCCAGATTATCCAGCTCCAGGTCTTCCGCATTGGGTAGTGCGGCGAAAGGGGCCTCGTTGGGTTCTTTGGCATAGGCAAACGGCAGGAAATAACTCGGTTGATGAGCGATCAGGCTGAAACTGTTGTCGATGGTTTCCTGCTCCTGAATGATGCGCGTGTCCAGCGGCGTGCCGGTGACCGAAACCTGGTTGCGTCGAGCCAGTTCATCGTAGCACTCGAGACGCTCCTCGTCGTCGCCGATGGTGATGCACTCGGGTTGCAGGGGTTCGGTCATCGATTCGCCTTCCAGCAGCTCATTGATGGCCGGTAATTCCTGCTCCCC
The DNA here is from genome assembly GCA_965368115.1 of uncultured Gammaproteobacteria bacterium. Lineage (GTDB taxonomy): Bacteria > Pseudomonadota > Gammaproteobacteria > SZUA-229 > SZUA-229 > CBDULQ01. The sequence goes on from CBDULQ010000138.1 coordinate 7,417, forward strand.
GGCGGTATCCTCCGGGGCGTCCTGTGCCAGGGTGGCTCGGTTACAGGTCAGGCAGAGCAGGAGGGCGGCTAGCAAGCGTGATGTCATAACCAATTCTACGGGCTCTGGTTGCGGGTGGCGGATCTCGGGATTCGGTTGCCGCGATTATAACCGAATGTGGCCGCGATGAGCTGACAGTAGAATGAATCTTCCAGTGCGGCTGTCTGTCATGGCCGCGTCATCCGGGTGTTTTATAAAAATCGTTACAACGGACGCTGGGCAAGTGGTTACGGTGTCGATTCGAAGATGCCGGTTCTGGCTGTGTTTTGGCACACGGCATGATACTATTTGCGGTTCTTTCACTTTTAGAATATGTGATGCCACGTAAGCTTTACATCAAAACCTACGGTTGCCAGATGAACGAATACGATTCGGCCAAGATGCACGATGTGCTGGCCGAGTTCGGTGAGGTGGAGCAGGTCGAAGATCCTGAACAGGCGGACATCCTGCTGCTCAACACCTGCTCGATTCGCGAGAAGGCTCAGGAAAAGGTGTTTTCCCAGCTCGGCCAGTGGAAAGACTGGAAGCAGCATAAACCGGATCTGGTGATCGGTGTCGGCGGTTGCGTGGCGTCCCAGGAAGGCGAGGCGATTCGCCAGCGCGCGCCCTACGTGGACATGGTATTCGGTCCGCAGACCATTCACCGCCTGCCGCAGATGCTCAAATCCGTGAGCGATGAACACCAGCCGGTGGTGGACATATCCTTCCCCGAAATCGAAAAATTCGACAATCTGCCGGAGCCCCGTGCCGAAGGTCCGACGGCTTTCGTTTCCATCATGGAAGGCTGTTCCAAGTACTGTACATTCTGCGTGGTGCCCTACACCCGCGGTGAGGAAATCTCCCGGCCCTTCGATGACGTGCTGGCGGAAGTGGCGCAACTGGCCGCTCAGGGGGTACGCGAAATCAACCTGCTGGGACAGAACGTCAATGCCTACCGTGGTGTGATGCATGACGGCGATATTGCCGACCTGGCGTTGCTCATTCACTATGTCGCGGCGGTGGATGGTATCGATCGGATTCGTTTCACCACCTCCCATCCGGTGGAGTTTTCCGACTCGCTTATCGAGGCCTACCACGAAGTGCCGGAGCTGGTCAGCTTCGTTCACCTGCCGGTGCAAAGTGGCTCCGATCGGGTACTGGCTGCGATGAAACGCGGCCACATGGCGCTGGAATACAAATCGAAGATCCGTCGCCTGCGCGAAGCGCGCCCCGGCATCACCATTTCCTCCGATTTTATCGTCGGCTTTCCCGGTGAGAGCGATGCGGATTTCGAGCAGACCATGCAGCTCATCGACGAGCTGGGTTTCGATCATTCCTTCAGTTTTATCTACAGCGCCCGTCCCGGTACCCCGGCGGCGTCGCTGGAAGACAATGTGCCCATGGACGTGAAAAAATCCCGTCTGTCCCGCTTGCAGGCACGCATCAACGAGCAGGCGGCGGCGATATCACAGGCCATGGTGGGCAGCACCCAGCGTATTCTGGTGGAGCGTCCGTCACGCAAGGACCCGGGCCAGATGGCCGGTCGCACCGAGAACAACCGGGTGGTGAATTTCGACGGCGCGGAGCGGTTGATTGGTCATTTCGTCGATGTTGAAATCACCGAGGCCTACCCCAATTCCCTGCAGGGTCGTTTCATTGCCCTGTCCGATATCGATGCCGAGCGCCTGAGCGCCTGAGCTATACTGCATTTATGACCCAAAGTCTGGAAATCGATCTTAATCCCGAAGATAACCTGCGTCTGGCCAACCTGTGTGGACCGCTCAACGAACACCTGCGCCAGATCGAGTCGCGGCTCGGTGTAGAGATCAACAATCGCGCCCATCATTTCCAGCTCATCGGTGATCCGGATGACGTGCGTCTGGTGGCCGATGTGCTGCAGCGGTTGTACAGCGCCACCGAAAACGAGCAGCTCACCGCCGCCGGTATCAACCTTTTCCTGCAGGATTCAGGCATCGAACAGCTCGCCGAACAGGCGGACGGCGATGTGGACGTGGAGCAATGGAGCCTGACCTTGCGCAAGGGCGTGATCAAGGGCCGCGGCCCCAACCAGGCCCGTTACCTGCGCGATGTGCAGACACACGACCTGGTCCTCGGCATCGGCCCCGCCGGTACCGGCAAGACCTATCTGGCGGTGGCCAGCGCGGTGGCTGCACTGGAAGAAGAGCGGGTGCGTCGGCTGGTGCTGGTGCGGCCGGCCGTGGG
>CBDULQ010000139.1:0-9657 GCA_965368115.1 uncultured Gammaproteobacteria bacterium
GCGGATATCGTCCAGGCCGTCAGCGCCGGCGACCAGGGCGGATTCCGGTTCGAAGCGCACATCGCCCTGCTGTAAATGGGGATCGTCGCTGGCGATGTAAGGTGGATTGCTGACGATGACCTGAAAACGGTCCTGCGCAGAAAATGCATCGCACCAGCGGCCCTGAATCAGTTGCACATTGTGCAGCTTCAGGCGGTCGCGATTGTGGTCGGCAATGGCCAGGGCGGGGCGGCTGATCTCGACACCGAGGATTTGCCATTTCGGGCGTTCCGAAGCAATGGCCAGTGCGATGGCGCCGCTGCCGGTACCCAGGTCGGCGAGGCGCAGCGGTTTATCGGCAGGAAAATGTTCCAGCACCCAGGCGACCAGCAGCTCGGTGTCCGGACGCGGGATCAGGGTGTCGGCACTGACTTTGAGTGGCAGCGACCAGAATTCGCGTTCACCGGTGAGGTGGGCGACCGGAACGCCGCTGGCGCGTTGCTTGATGAGCTGCTGAAAGGCCTGTTGCTGTGCCGCATCCGGTTCCCGTTCCGGCCAGCTGAACAGATAGCTGCGTGGTTGTTCGAGCACGCAACCCAGCAGCACTTCCGCATCCAGTCGTGGTGAGTCCGAGATCGGCTGCAGCTGTTCGGTCGCCTGCTTCAGCAGCGCGGCGATGTTCACTGTTCCGACAACGCGGCCAGCTGTTCCGCCTGGTATTCGTTGATCAGCGGTTCGATGACCTGGTTCAGCTCGCCCTGCATGAATTCGTCCAGCTTGTACAGGGTAAGGTTGATGCGGTGGTCGGTCACCCGGCCCTGGGGAAAATTGTAGGTGCGGATGCGTTCCGAGCGGTCGCCGCTGCCGACCAGTGATTTACGGGTTTGCGCCTGTTCCTTGCGCTGTTTCTCCTGTTCCGCATCCACCAGTCGCGCCTGCAGCAGGGACATGGCGCGCGCGCGGTTCTTGTGTTGCGAGCGTTCGTCCTGGCATTCCACCACCGTACCGGTAGGCAGGTGGGTGAGGCGCACGGCGGAATCGGTTTTGTTGACGTGCTGACCGCCGGCGCCGGAGGCGCGGAAAGTATCCACGCGCAGGTCGGCGGGATTGATGACGATGGCTTCGGTTTCCGCCGGTTCGGGAATGATCGCCACCGTCGCCGCCGAAGTATGCACCCGGCCCTGGGACTCGGTTTCCGGTACCCGTTGCACACGATGGGCGCCGGATTCGAATTTCAGTTTGGAATAGGCGCCGGTGCCGACCAGGCGGGCGATGATTTCCTTATAGCCGCCGTGCTCGCCGGGGTTTTCACTGAGCACTTCCACCTGCCAGCGCTGCTGTTCCGCGTAACGACTGTACATGCGAAACAGGTCGCCGGCGAAGATCGCCGCTTCGTCGCCACCGGTACCGGCACGGATTTCCAGAAAGATATTGCTGTTGTCGTGCGGGTCTTTCGGCAGTAGCAGTTTCTGCAGTTCCAGCTCGAGGGTGTCGATGCGTTGTTGCGCATCCTGTTGTTCTTCTTCCGCCATCTCGCGCAGTTCGGCATCGTTTTCTTTCAGCATTTCGCGCGCGGTGGCCAGGTCGTCCTGGGCCGACTGATAAGCCTTGAAGGTTTTTGATACCGGTTCCAGCTGGGCATATTCCATGGACAGTTCACGGAACTGGTTCTGGTTGCCGATGATGTCCGGGTCGCCCAGCAACACGCCGACTTCTTCGTAGCGTTCGCTGAGGTTTTCCAGTTTGGATCGAATCGAGTCTTTCATAAGGGTTAGCTTTTATCCGGCGTCTTGTCGCCAATCAGCAGGGTGCGTGCATAGTCGATCAGTTCGTGGTGATTGTCCTGGCCCGCCTGACGCAGCTGGATGCTGGGCTGATGCAGAAACTTGTTGGTCAGGGTACGCGCCAGGAAGGCCATGGCTTCCTCCGGCGATTTATCCTGGGCCAGCTGCTTCAGCGCCTTGTTGAGAATGTCCTGGCTCATGGCTTCGGCGTGTTCGCGGATGTCACGAATCACATCCACCGCTTCCAGGGTGCGCTCCCAGTTGAGGAAGTTTTCCACCTGCACGTCGATGATTTCCGAGGCCTGTTCCGCCGCCTGCTGACGTGACTGCAGGTTCTCCTGGATGATGTCCTGCAGATCGTCGACGGTGTATAGATACACATCGTCGAGGTCGCCGACTTCCTGTTCCACGTCGCGGGGCACCGCGATGTCGACCATGAACATGGGTTTGTGTTTACGTTTCTTCAGGGCTTTTTCCACTGCACCCTTGCCGAGGATCGGTAACGGGCTGGCCGTGGAGGAGATGATGATATCGGCGCGATGCAGAAAATCCGGAATCTGGGTCAGCGCGATGGCTTCGCCGTCATACTGCTCGGCCAGGTGTTGTGCCTTGTCGACACTGCGGTTAGCGATAATGATGTGCTGGATGCCCTGGGCGTCCAGGTGGCGCGCCGCCAGTTCGATGGTTTCACCGGCGCCGATCATCAGCGCGGTGGAGTGGTTGAGTTCACCGAAAATCTGTTTCGACAGGCTGACCGCGGCAAAGGCGACGGATACCGGGCTGGAGCCGATTTCGGTATCGGTACGCACCTGCTTGGCCACCGAAAATGCATGCTGGAACAGTTTGCCGAGCAGGGTGCCCATGGTGCCCTGTTGCACCGCCTGGGAGTAAGCCTGTTTCATCTGGCCGAGAATCTGCGGTTCGCCGAGTACCATGGAATCCAGCCCGGACGCCACGCGCAGGGCATGGCGGATGGTATCGCGATGCGGATGCAGATAGAGGTAATCCTTGAGTTGTTGCGGGTCGTAGCCGTGGAACTGGCTGAACCAATCGATCAGGGTCTGGTCACTGCTAGAGATGGCTTCGGGTTTAATCGTGCAGTAGAGTTCGGTGCGATTGCAGGTCGACAGGATAGCCGCCTCGGAAACACAATCCAGTTGTTGCAACGACTGCATGGCAGTGGACAGATTGTCCGGCGTAAAGGCGAGTTTTTCACGCAGTTCAATCGGTGTCGTCTTGTGATTGAGGCCTAGGGTTATCAGCGACATGGAGAAAGTTTATGATTGCTCTCTGGGGAGACTTAACCATCCGTACTCAGGGAAACCCGAAATTTTGAGCTATAGGCTATGTTAATACAAGCAGTTAGCATAATAATTAACAGCGATCGATCGCAAAACCAGGGTCTCTGGCGATGTGCGGTAGAAGCGCGATTGCCGACTTTGAATCATCGGGGCTCCCGGGCTTGTTCACAACTTCGCGGAACGGCAGGTTGTTTTCATTATTAATGTAGGTCGTTCCCTAAGGTATCGTTTTATTTATGACACGGCTGATTTCTAGCACGCTGGGGCCTGGCGCCTTCGCACTTTCTTATGCCCTGTTCGCCCTGATTGCCGGGTGCAGCAGCCAGTCTGTTCAACCCGATCACGACGTCATCCAGCCGCCGCTGGCCGAAGCGGCCGCAGAGCCCGCGGCGGTTGCCGCCGAAAGCAAAACCTATCCGCTCAGCCATGATTTGCTATACGAGCTGCTGGTGGGTGAATTCGCCGCCATGCGCGGCGATTTCGAAACGTCCGGTGAACACTATTTACAGGCCGCGGAAGATACCGAAGATCCGCGCGTCGCCGAGCGTGCGGTCCACATGGCGGTGTATGCGCAGCAGTACGAAGAAGCCCTGTCGGCGACCAGACGCTGGCAGGCCCTGGGTGGCGACGACGTGGAGATTACCCGGGTGCGGGCGCTGATCTACATTCGCCAGCAGAACCTGCAGGGCGCCCTGGAGACCACCGATCAGTTGTTGCAGAAAGACGGTGAGGTGGACGATCGGGCAGCGGTCGCCATGTCGCACATCCTGCAACGGGAGGCTTCACCGGCGTTTGCCATTCTGCTGCTGGAACAGCTGCACCAGCGTCATCCCGAGTCGATTTCCCTGCGCCTGCTGCTGGGGCGTTTACAGGCCAATGCCGGCCAGCACCAGGAAGCGCTGGATACGGTGCAACAGGTACTGGATATGGAGCCCGATAACGCGGATGCCTACCTGGTCCGCGGCCAGGTGCTGGAAGCCCTGGGTGATCAACAGGGGGCGGTCGAAGCCTTCGGGCGCGCCGTCGAATACCGGCCGGAGGATCAACGCCTGCGCCTGGAATATGCGCGCAAGCTGGTACAGGCGCGTCAGTACGACCCGGCCTGGGACCAGTACATGGAGCTGCATCAGACCCTGCCACTGAACAATAACGTATTGCTGGCGCTGGCCCTGTTGTCCATCGAAACCGGCAAGAACCAGCTCGCCATGCAATACCTGAATCAGCTGGTGGACCGGGGTTTTCAGCAATCCCAGGCCTATTACTACATCGGCCGCATCCAGCAGAGCGAAGGCGCACTGGATGATGCGCTGGAGAGTTACCGCCAGGTGCTGAGCGGCGATATGGTGATCGATGCGCGGATTCGCGAAGCCTCGATTCTGGCCCATCAGGGCGAGATGGACGACGCATTATATGAACTCGAACAGCTCAGTCTCAGCGCCCGGCCCGAAGACCAGGTACGTATCTACCTGGCTCGCGGCGAGCTGCTGCGTAATCAGCGGCGTGCACAGGAGGCCATGACAATTTATGACCAGGCCCTGCAAAGCTGGCCGGACAATGTCGATCTGCTCTACGCCCGCGCACTCACTGCGGAAACACTGGATCGCCTGGATCAGACCGAAGCCGACCTGCGTCGGGTACTGGAACTGGAACCGGATAACGCCAACGCCCTGAATGCCCTGGGTTACACCCTGGCCGATCGCACCGATCGCCTGCAGGAAGCCCGGCAGTATATCCAGCGTGCCGCCGAACTGCTGCCGGACGACCCTGCGGTGCTGGACAGTCTGGGCTGGGTGCATTACCGCCTGGGCGACCTGGAGCAGGCTATCAGCTGGCTGCGTAAAGCCTTCGAAAAACTCGAAGATGCGGAAATCGCCGCCCATCTCGGCGAAGTGCTATGGCAGAACGGCCAGACCCGGGAAGCGCAAAAAATCTGGCAACGGGGTCTGAAGGTGGAGAAAGATCACCCGGTGCTGCAAGATACCCTGCAACGATTCAATCAATAAATAATCAGCGATGAGATTTTTATTCTGGCTCCTGCCCCTGCTGGCCCTGGTCAGTGCCTGTGTCGGCCCGCAATTTCGCGGCGAGCTGCCGCCCGACGCCCGCGCCTGGAAACAGCATCAGCAACAGATGAAAGGCCTGCAGCAATGGCGCATTCGCGGCCGTTTTTCGGTGGCGACCGCGGACAACGGCGGCCAGGGCGACCTGTTCTGGAATCAATATAATACGCAGGATTACGACATCAAACTGGTGGCGCCCTTCGGCGGCGGTAGCAGCCTGATTCGCGGGCGCGAAAACTATGTGCAACTGGATACCTCGTCCGGTGAACAGTACGCGGATGAAAACATCGATGCACTGATGGCCCGGGTGGACGATATCCAGTTGCCGGTCAGCGGCTTGCGTTACTGGATTCGCGGTCTGCCCACACCCGGCCGCGATGCACAACTGATGGGCTGGAACGAACAGGGCCTGCTCAGTCTGCTGGAACAGGACGGCTGGCGCATCAGTATCAAAGGCTACCAGTCGGCGGGTGATTACCAGTTGCCGAGAAAAATTTTCATCAAGCGTGCCGACGACACTCAGGTGGACCTGCGTCTGGTCATCAGCGACTGGGGTCTGCAGTAATGAACTCGCCCGAGTACTGGCCGGCACCGGCCAAACTCAATCTGTTCCTGCACATCACCGGACGTCGTGACGACGGCTACCACCTGCTGCAGACCGTGTTCCAGTTCCTCGACTATGGCGATCGACTCAGTTTCAGCCTGCGCGACGACGGTGAAGTGCACCGGACGGGCGATCACCCCGAGGTGGCGGAACAGGATGATCTCACCGTGCGCGCGGCAAAATTACTGCAACAGGCCGCGGGTGTCCGCCAGGGTGTGGATATCCGCATCGACAAACGCCTGCCCATGGGCGGCGGCGTCGGCGGCGGCAGTTCCGATGCGGCGACCACGCTGGTGGTGCTCAATCGACTCTGGGATGTTGGCTACAGCGAACAGCAACTGGCCGATCTCGGCCTGCAACTGGGTGCCGATGTCCCGGTGTTCGTGAAAGGGACAGCCGCCTTCGCCGAAGGGGTCGGCGAACATCTGACACCGATCGAACCGGCGGAGCCCTGGTACCTGGTGGTGAAGCCGCCGGTGCACGTCTCCACCGCGGAAATTTTTAATGATCCGCAATTGACACGTCACTGCCAAGCCATCACAATATGCGACCTTCAAGCCAGCGCTGCTGCAATGGATGAATTGAGTAATGTGTGTGAGCCGATTGCCCAGCAGCATTACCCTGAAATTGCAGACTTAATCAGTTATCTTAAGCGATATGGCCAGGCACGCATGACCGGCACCGGCGCCTGTGTGTTCGTATCCTTCGAGGATCGATCAACAGCGCAACAGGCACTCGCAGAGTTGCCCGAAAAATGGACCGGTTTCGTCGCCCGAGGAAAGAATATTTCGCCATTGCACGAGATGATCGCTGCAATGGATTAAACAGTTTGTTGGGCCGTCGCCAAGCGGTACGACTCCATGGATGGAGGAGGTAGACTGCGTCGGGAACACGCAGTCGAAGGCGACGGCCCAAAAATAAACAATCGATCCCATGCTTTTTGGGATCAAAACCCGTTGCCAAGGTTTATAGGTGGCGGGATAAGCAAGTTTACTGGGCCGTCGCCAAGCGGTAAGGCAACGGGTTTTGATCCCGTCATGCGGAGGTTCGAATCCTCCCGGCCCAGCCATATTTTTGAGGCGCGTTTTTTCACGAACACGCCAGGTAGTACCGGCGACTCCGGTCGCCAATCGCCAATGATATCAGTCATTCATCACTGATCCCTCGCCCGGCGCAACACCGAATTCTTGAGCAACCGCATTGCGAAACGAGCTGTGAGTCAATCCAATTCAGAGATGATGGTGTTCTCGGGCAACGCCAACCCGAAGCTGGCATCACGCATTGCCGATCACCTGAATATCACACTGGGCAAGGCGACCGTGCAGACCTTCAGTGACGATGAAATCAGCGTCGAAATCGAAGAAACGGTGCGCGGAAAAGACGTCTACATTATTCAGCCCACCTGTAAACCCGCCAACGACAATATTATGGAACTGCTGGTGATGGTCGACGCGTTGCGCCGTGCATCGGCTGCGCGCATCATCGCCGTGGTGCCTTACTACGGATATTCCCGTCAGGATCGTCGTCCCCGTTCTGCCCGTGTACCGATTACCGCCAAGGTGGTGGCCAATATGTTCAGCGCCGTGGGCGTCGACCGGGTGCTGACCGTGGACCTGCATGCGGACCAGATCCAGGGCTTCTTCAATATGCCGGTGGACAACGTCTACGCTTCGCCGATCCTGCTCGGCGATATCTGGCGCCAGCGTTTCGAAAACCTGCTGGTGGTCTCTCCGGACGTGGGGGGCGTGGTACGCGCCCGCGCCCTGGCCAAACGACTCGGCGATGCGGATCTGGCCATCATCGACAAACGTCGTCCCAAGGCGAATGTGGCCCAGGTGATGAACATCATCGGTGAAGTGGAAGGGCAGAACTGTGTGCTGGTGGACGACCTGGTCGATACTGCCGGTACCCTGTGCAAGGCTGCGGCGGCGCTCAAGGAGCACGGCGCACTGAGCGTATCCGCCTACTGTACCCACCCGGTGCTGTCCGGTCCGGCGATCGACAACCTGAACAATTCGGTGCTGGACGAACTGGTGGTAACCGACACCATTCCGCTGACTCCGGAAGCCGAGGCCTGCCCCAAAATTCGTCAGCTATCCATCGCCACCATGCTGGCGGAGACCATACGCCGTATCCACTTCGACGAGTCGGTCAGCTCCATGTATATGGACTGATCGCGGCAGGATACCGCTAAAAACCCGACTGATACCGGTAAATCGGCGTTTCCAGCCCGAAGTACATCGTGTATAATCCGCCCTCCTTTTTTCCGCATTCTCTATGGTCGCGTGGGGAATGCACTCTATACGGAGTAATATCATGGCTTCTATCCAACTAAACGCTGAACTGCGTACTGACCTGGGGAAAGGTGCGAGCCGCCGCCTGCGTCACGCAGAAAAAATGCCTGCCATCCTGTATGGCGGCGATAAAGAACCGGTGGGTCTAACCCTGCTGCAGAAAGACATTCGTGCGCTGCAGGACACCGAAACCTTCTATACCTCCATCATCGACCTGAATGTAGACGGCAAGGGCGAAAAAGTGGTTGTACGTGATGTACAGCATCATCCCTACAAAGCCGACATGATGCACATCGATTTCCAGCGCATCGACGACAAGCACAAGCTGCACATGCACGTTCCGCTGCACTTCGTGGGCGAAGAAAAATCGCCTGGCGTCAAGCTGCAGGGCGGTGCGGTCAGCCATCTGGTGATCGAAGTTGAAGTGGAATGTCTGCCGAAAGACATCCCGGAATTCATCGAAGTGGACATGTCTGCCATGAACTCGGGCGACATTATTCACCTGTCCGATCTGAAACTGCCCGCCGGTGTCGAACTGATGCAGCTGAAGCAGGGCGAAGACCACGATACAGCGGTCTGCTCAGTCCATCCGCCGAAGGGTGGCGCGGCTGCAGCTGAAGAAGAAGAGGGCGGTGAAGAAGAAGCCGGCGAAGAATAAGCCTGTTTCACACCGTAACACCGGATGACGGCGAAAACGGTCGACATTGCCCTGATCGCAGGGCTTGGCAACCCGGGGGCTCAGTATGAGCAAACCCGTCACAACGCCGGCTTCTGGTTCGTCGATGAAATTGCGCGCCTCAAGGGCGCGCAATTTCGTCCCGAGACGAAATTTTCCGGCGATGTCTGCAAGGTGAACCTGGAGGGCCGCGACGTGTGGCTGCTCAAGCCGGGCACCTTCATGAATCGCAGCGGCCAGGCCGTGCAGAAACTGGCGGCTTTCTACAAGATTTCCCCCGAACAGATTCTGGTGGTCCACGATGAAATCGACCTGGACCCGGGCACCGCGCGCCTGAAAACCGGTGGCGGTCATGGCGGCAACAACGGCCTGCGCGATATCATTGCTCACATCGGTAAGGATTTTCATCGCCTGCGCATTGGTGTCGGCCATCCCGGCAATAAAAACCTGGTGGCGGACTATGTGCTGCACCGCGCCGGCAAGGACGAACAAATCGCCATCGACAACGCCATGGACGATGCATTACGTGCGTTGCCGTTATTGATGGAAGGCAGCTGGGAAAAAGCCGTGCATCGATTGCACAGTAGTTAATTAACGGCACACAGCACAGCATACAGTTTCCCTCCCCCTGCACGGGGACGGACAAATAATACTTCCCCTCCCCCTTGAGGGGGCGACTGCATGGATGCAGGAGTTACGATGACATGGATGTCATCGGTAGAATCGAGTCCGGAACGGAGATCGAGAGCGACGCAGGAGCACAAGCCGAGAGGGTCAGGGAGTGGGTGCAAATCTCGGGAAACCCCAGGTAAAAACCACCCTCACCCCAACCCTCTCCCGTGAAGGGAGAGGGAGAAAACAAGACAGCAAAACACTTTCACAAAATGGAAAGTGCCGAATAAACCGTTTCTTTTCCTGCACGGGGACGGACAAAAAACACTTCCCCTCCCCCTTGAGGG
>CBDULQ010000140.1:0-9644 GCA_965368115.1 uncultured Gammaproteobacteria bacterium
CGTGGTTTAAAGGAACTCTCCAAGTGCGATAACGAACAGCGTCCGGAACAGCATGACGATGTTGCCTATGCCTACCAGTGGCTTAAGTGGGATCGGCAGATTTCCGGCCGCCACAGTATATCCCTGCAGTACTACTACAACCTGCATGACGAGAGTTCGCTGCTGGAAACCATGGAAGTCAACCTCGGCGCACCCATCGATCCCTTTGTGCCGAGTCTGCAACTGGACATCAAGTCGCAACGACATGACCTGGAATTCAATCACTATTATACCGTCGATAATTTTCGCCTGGTCAGCGGCCTGAGTTATCGCCAGGACCTGGTCTACGCCAACCAGGTCTTCGATGACAATGCGCCCCATCGAAACAATCTGGGACGTGCGTTCACCCATTTTGAATGGCGGGTAACCGACGACTTCCTGATCAACGCCGGCGGCATGGTGGAAAACAACGACATTTCCGGCACCGATGTTTCGCCGCGGCTATCGTTTATCACTCACGTCAACGACACCAACACCCTGCGTCTTGGCGTATCGAAAGCCACCCGTACACCGATCCTGTTCGAGGAATACGCCAACTATCGACTCATCGAACAGCTCACACAGAACGGTGGACAGCCGCTGAGCCCGGCGATCCAGAATCTCTATTTCGGCGGCACCGACTTGCTCACGGACTACTATCTGATTTCGTCGGGCGATCTGATGTCGGAAGAAATCACCAGTTATGAACTGGGTTACATTACTCAGTTGCTGAATAACAAGATGGTCATCGACGTCAAGCTGTTCCGCGACCGGACCGATAAACTGATCACACTTACTGTCGACGTACCGGTAGCCGAAGACAATGCGGATGGTGAAGCCAGTGATTTTCAGAACGCTTACAAAACCGAAACCGACGGTATCGAAATCAGTTTTGATTATCGGCCCACACGCAGCTTCAGGATATACGGTTACTATGCTTACGTGGATATCGACGCCACACTCATCAACCCTCTGGCTGAAACACGTGACGAACGTCGCCTGGAAGTCTCGGCACCTTCCGACACCTATGGCCTGATGCTGATCAAGCATTTCGACAATGACCTGGACATCGGCATCAGTTATTTCCGTGTTAGCGACATGGACTGGCTGGACCGTACCGGTTCATCAGGCGATCTGTACCGTGATCGTTCAGCGCAACCTTATGAAAAACTCGATCTAAATATTTCCAAAACCGAACACTGGGCAAATAACAATATCAAGTACACGCTAAGTTTTCAGAATCTTCTCGGCGAATATTACGACTATAACAAGACTCGCTACGCTGATCCGACAGAGACCGTCGTAGTGCCGCCCAGCTTCAGCATACCGGGCTATGGAAGCCTGCAGGACACCCGATTTTATTTTGATCTGAGCATCAGTTTTAATTGACCAGTTCATAATACCGGAACGATTGTCTAGCACCAGGGAATACAGGATAGACATGAAGATGTACAACAGGACCAACAGCGTCAGCATTATCCACAGAGCAGGTATCCTGCTGCTGTTAATGCTGTTGTCTGTCATGCACAACAGTGCCACCGCTGCCGAACAGTCGGTCGCGGTAATCTACCAGGAAGACAAATCCTTTTCGGTTTCGATCGCCCGGGAACTGGCCAAACGCCTGCGCGCCGATCAGCAGCACATCGAACTGATACCCTACAAAACACTGGACCCTGTGCGCCTGGGTAGCATCAAACCCGAAACATTGATCGTCACTCTGGGCAGCGAAACCACCCATGGCCTGTTTCAACACAGCTTTCGCAACCCGGTATTCAGCCTGCTGGTCAGCAAGCAGTCCTATAAAACACTGCTTGATGAAAAACCGGCCGGCGTTAGCTGGAGTGCACTGTATATCGACCAGCCCCTGAATCGCCAGCTATCACTGATCAGACACCTGCTGGGGGACGATCAATCTATCGGCGTGTTACTGGGCCCTTATTCGAGAACCGAACACAAAGCGCTGCAGTCGATTGCCCGACGCAACCGACAGAGCATCCGCATCGAAGAGATCACAGACGAGGAGCAACTGATCCCGTCACTCAAATCACTAACCGACCACTCTTCAGTATTGCTGGCCATACCCGATCCTATGGTTTTCAATAAAACCACGATCCGCGGCATCCTGTTGCTAAGCTACCGTGAAAACATTCCGATGATCGGTTTCTCCCGCGCCTATGTGAAAGCCGGCGCCATCGCCGCCATCTACACTCGCCTGGAACAGATCAGCGAACAGGCCTATCGACTGATCAGGCAACACGGCGAACGCAACGGATTACCCAGAAGCACTTATTATCCGGATGATTTTTCGGTTGCCGTAAATCGCAAGGTAGCCCGCACGCTCGAGATATCCGTCGACAGCGAAGACGAACTGATCCGCAAGATCAAGGCGGATGAGGCGCGACGATGAAGAACTGGAGCATCAAGAAACGGGTTCTGTTCCTGGCACTGTTACCGACTCTGATCATTGCGGTTTCGCTAGCGATCTATTTCAATTACAGCCGCATCAGTTCGCTGGAAGATGCGATGCACGAAAAAGGCCGCCTGCTCGCTAACCATCTGGCACCGGCCTGCGAATACGGTGTGTTTTCCGGTAACATGGAAATTCTCGAAACACTGATCAACAAAACGCTGTTCGAGCAGGATGTGGTTAGCGTGGTTGTAACCAATTCCGATGACGAAGTTCTGCTCAGCCGGACATCCAGAGACTTCGGCCCGGACACTAACTCATCGATTCTGTATTCATTCATCACCGACAAGCAATACCGCTTTCATGCCACGATCACTTCCACGGAGATCGTGGTCGACGACTTTGAACAGTTACTCAGCGGCAGCCAGCCCGACAGTTATTCGGAAACCCGGGATATCGGCCATGTTTACGTCACCCTTTCATCGCTATCGACACGTGTGCAACAGGTGGACAGTATTCTGAAAGGCTTTCTGATCACCGTACTGGGACTGATACTTACCGCTTTCTTTGCGATCAAGATTTCGCGCGGCGTGGTCGATCCGCTACAGCAACTGACCTCAACGGTAAAACAGATTGCGCATGGTGACCTGAACTCCCGAATCAGCATCAATTCAGGCGGTGAGATTGGATCGCTGGAAGAAAGCGTCAACAAGATGGCGGAAGAAATACAGCTGGTGCGCCAGGATCTGCAAACCCAGGTCGAAAAATCCACCGCCCGCCTCAAACGCACCCTGGAAGAACTGGAAATACAGAACGTGGAACTGGACCTGGCACGGAATCATGCACTGTCCGCCAGCCAGACCAAATCAGAATTCCTCGCCAACATGAGTCACGAGATCCGTACGCCCATGAATGGCGTCATCGGTTTCACCGAACTGCTGTCGAAAACCAACCTCAGTGAACAGCAAATGGATTTCGTCAACACCATCCGCAGCTCGGCCAGCAACCTGCTTACCATTATCAATGACATTCTGGACTTTTCGAAAATCGAGTCCGGCAAACTGGATATCGAAAAAGTCAGTTTCAATCTATCAGACGTCATGGATGAAATCATCGCCATGTTTGCTCCCATGGCTTACCAGAACAACCTGGAACTGATTTATCATCCCTCCTCGATTCTGCCGCGCAACATGATCGGCGATCCGTTCCGGATTCGTCAGATCCTCATCAACCTGATCGGCAATGCCATCAAGTTCACCACCCAGGGTCACGTCATCATTCGTGTCATTGTGGTCGATCGTGATCAGGATGAACTGAATATCAAATTTACCGTGACCGACACCGGCATCGGCATGGACGATATCAGCAAACAACGTCTGTTCACCGCGTTCACCCAGGCGGATACGTCGATCAGCCGCAAATTCGGCGGCACCGGACTGGGCCTGGTAATTTCCAAGAAACTGGCTGAACTGATGAAGGGCGATATCGGTTTTACCAGCGAACTGGGTAAGGGCTCGACCTTCTGGTTCTCACTGCCGCTGATCGCCGACAGCAGGGAAACTGCTTTCGAGGCCTGTCAGCTCGATGCCAGCGTCATACTCTGTGAGCCCCTGTCGCACAACCGCCTGGCCCTGCGCGCCGTGCTCGACGGTATGGGCATCCGCAGCATCGAAACCGGCCGTGCCAGCCAGATCTGCGAACTGCTGGAGGAGCACGATGACAGCTCGATCAGCGCCATTATCGCCGGCATCAACCGTAGCAATATCGATAATGCCACCTTTATCCACTCGCTGAGCAGCACGCTGGAAGTCACCGGCCTGCCTAGCCTGGTGCTGGCCAGCGCATTCGAAAATAGTGAAATTGACACATTGCGCGATGCCGGGCTGGATAACATAATCTATCGCTGTAGTCGGCAACAGCTGATCAGCAATCGACTGCTGCAACTTATCGACAGGGAATCGCGGACCATGGATAGAAAACCGGCGCAGCAACACCCCTATACCGAACAATCCCATGACTGGAGCAATGTGCACGTGTTGCTGGTGGACGACAACGCCATCAACCTCAAACTGGCGCAGACCCTGTTGCAGGCACAGGGCGTCGACGTCGTTACCGCGGAGGATGGCGAACAGGCCATTGCATGCTGTTCCCGGCAGCGCTTTGACATCATTCTGATGGATTTGCACATGCCGCGCATCGACGGTTTTCAGGCGACCGAGGAATTACGTAATTCCGACAGCCCCTGTCGCGACGCGGTCATCATCGCCCTCACCGCCAATGCCATGCCCGAAGAACAGGTGCAGGCCTTCAATATCGGTATGAACGATATCCTGGTCAAACCCATCAACGAAAAACAACTGTTCGACATTATGGAGCGCTGGTTGAACGATAGCGACGCACAACCCCCCGTCAGCAATCCCGAGAAAACCGATAACAACCGCAACGAGCCCCCGGTTTACGATCATCAGGAAGGTATTCAACTGGCCGGCGGCAATGAACAACTGGCGCTGGAACTGTTCAGCATGCTGATCAAGGAACTGCCGGAGCACCAGCAACGCATGGAAACCGCGAAAGCGTCGGGCGATATCGGGGATCTGAAATACGCCGTGCATAAACTGCACGGCGCCACCAGTTACTGTGGCGTACCCGGTCTGCGGGCGCGTGCGAAATACCTGGAAGACTGCATCGACAACCAGCAACTGGGCCAGATCGACGCAGGTTACGACAAGGTGCTCAACGCAATCCGGGAGCTGCTCAATTACCGTCGCGACGACCAGGCGCAGGCCTGATCGAGCAGTAACCCGTCAATCCAGGTGCGCCAGTGCGCGTGCCTGCATCATCAGGTTTTTCATTCTCGATACCGCCTGACTCAAACCGCTAAACACCGCCTCGGCAACGATGGCATGGCCGATATTCAGTTCACGCACATGCGGTAATGCAGCAATATCCTGTACATTGTGATAGTTGAGACCATGTCCGGCATTCACCTGCAAGCCCAGTTCCTGACCCAGTTCGACCGCCTGCACAATCTTCTTGAATTCACGACGGCGCGCTTCGGCGGTCGGGGCGTCGGCGTAGTGGCCGGTATGAATTTCAATCGCCGGTGCACCGCTACGTTTGGCCGCTTCGATCTGCTGAGTATCGGCATCGATGAACAGGGATACGCGTACATTGGCTTCCGCCAGTCGACGACAGGCCTGTTGAATCCGATCCTCCTGACCGGCCACATCGAGCCCGCCTTCTGTGGTCAGCTCTTCACGCCGCTCGGGCACCAGGCAGCAGTCTTCCGGTTGTGCTTTCTCGGCAAAAGCCAGCATGTCATCGGTCACCGCCATTTCCAGGTTCATGCGCGTCACCAGCATATCTTTCAACATCAGCACATCGCGCTCCTGGATATGACGTCGATCTTCGCGCAGATGCAGGGTAATGCTATCGGCGCCGGCCTGCTCAGCCTGCAATGCAGCATAAACCGGGTCCGGATAACGCGTGCCACGCGCCTGACGCAAGGTGGCGACGTGATCGATATTAACCCCCAGCAGTATATCCCTGTGTATCGACATGTACGGACTCCGCAAGACAATGATTTAAAGCCTGCCTATTCTATAGGAAAACCCGCTGCTGTCGAAACGTGTAAGCCCGCCATGGGGCCATTTTTATGGCGATAAAGGGCTATCTCTGCTATGGTTTATCAGGACCTGTTAACAGGTCCTCATCCATAACACGCCTGGACGGCGATGTTGCAATAACAATAAAAAAGTCAGTTCGAAGTGAGGGCATTAAGTGCTTAAACAACGCATCCTGCGATATGGCCTGGGGTTTGCACTTACCATCATCATCCTTTTACATGCCAGCGGCCATGTACCCATATCCTTCATAACCACACTGGAAAACCTGTCTTACGATTTTCGCCTGAGCCTGTCGCTACCCGAGCAAGTCGACAAGCAGGTGGTCATCATCGACATCGATGAAAAAAGTCTCGGTGAGATTGGCCACTGGCCCTGGGAACGCAATGTACTCGCCCGCATCGTCGACAATCTGTTCGACTATTATCACATCAAGGTACTGGGCTTCGATATTCTATTCGCCGAGCCGGACCAGGATCCCAGTGACCAGTTCATTGAAGACATGGCAAACAGTTCGCTGGCGGACAATCCGGAATTTAACAAGATCTATCAGCAGGCAAAATCCAGCCTGCATCGCGACCGTATTTTTGCCGATGCACTGGCTAACCGGAATACCGTCATGGGTGTGGTATTCGATCCCCGCGACAAAAATCTACGCAAGGGCCAGTTACCGCCACCAGTACCCCACATCGGCAAAGAAATCATCGACGATTTCGATTTTCCAGCTGCCGCCGGCGTCACGGCAAACGTCGACATCCTGCAAAACAGCGCCCACTCAGGCGGTTATTTCGATAATCCACTGATCGATTCGGACGGCGTCTTTCGCAAAGTGCCTCTACTGCAGGAATATCAGGGCCACCTGTACCAGTCTCTGGCTCTGGCGACGGCGCGCAGCACTCTGAGAGACAACGACATCAAACTGGGTTATTCGCTGCTGGATGAGGATACAGGTCGCAAATCGCTGGAATGGATTTATGTCGGTGAAATCGCGATACCTGTCGACGAAAACTCCGGCGTCATCGTGCCTTACATCGGTCGTCAGAAAAGTTTTGAATATATTCCCGCAGTGGACGTGCTCGAGCGCAAGATCGATGTCGCTAAACTGGAAGGCAAAATCGCCCTGTTCGGCGCCAGCGCCGCCGGCCTGCTCGATCTGCGAACCACACCGCTGGAGTCTGCCTACCCCGGAGTGGAAGTACACGCCAACATCATTCAGGGCATTCTCGATCAGACCGTCATGCATCGTCCACAATACATCGTCGGCTACGAAATCCTGGTACTGCTGGTGTTCGGTATCGCTCTCACCCTGCTGCTGCCTGCATTGTCACCACTGTGGGGCAGTCTGGTTTCGGCCGCCTCCGTCATCGTACTGTTGTTGATCGAAACCTATATCTGGAACAGTTTGCAGATCGTCTCGCCGATTGCCTCGCCGTTGTTGTTGATTGCACTGATCTTCATCCTCAACATGACCTACGGCTTCTTCGTGGAAACCCGCGATAAACGCCAGCTCACTCACCTGTTCGGCCAGTATGTACCGCCGGAACTGGTCGATGAGATGAGTCAGAACCTGAAAGAAATTAACCTGGACGGTGAAATCCGCGACATGACCGTGCTGTTCACCGATGTGCGCAACTTCACCACCATTTCGGAAAACATGGAGCCAAAGGAACTCACCCTGTTCATCAATTCCTTCCTGACACCGCTGACCCGGGTCATTCATACCAATCGCGGCACCATCGACAAATACATGGGTGATGCCATCATGGCATTCTGGGGTGCACCGCTGCGCGACGAACAACATGCTCGCAACGCACTCAACGCGGCGATGGAAATGCTGCGCGTGATGAAAGACATGCAGGAAGAGTTTCGTGCCAAAGGCTGGCCGGAAATTCGCATCGGGGTCGGCGTCAACACCGGTCCCATGAACGTGGGCAACAAGGGTTCCGAGTTCCGCGTCGATTACACCGTGCTGGGCGATGCAGTCAATCTGGGTTCGCGCATGGAAGGCCTGACCAAGGCCTACGGCGTGGATATCATCACCGGCGACGCCACCCGCCATGCCGTGCCCGAATTCGAATATCGCGAACTCGATCTGGTGCGCGTCAAGGGCAAGGATAAACCGGTGGTGCTCTACGAACCGGTCGGCCTGGTGGAAACCGTGGACAAATCCACCCGCACGGCAATAAAGAAATTTCATCATGCACTGCAGTTGTATCGCCAGCAGAAATGGGACGATGCGGAGAAAGAGATCTTCGCCCTCAATCAGCAGGACCCGCAGCGCAAGATTTATCAGCTCTATCTGGATCGTATCGCGTTTTATCGACAGAACCCACCGGGCGAAAACTGGGACGGCGTATTCACTCACACCAGCAAATAAGCCCCAATAATGCCTGACGGCGCACATTTTGATGAAAAAACCTGGAATGCGGATTTTAGGAAAAATTCATCTGTGATAAGTCTCACAAATAAATTCCGGGTGTCTTTGTAGCATTATTGTCACGCAGATAATGACTGGTTCGATGAAAGAACGACACTCAGAATATGATGTAACCAACTCCGTTCATGTTGCCGACTCGCAGGCCGTGTGCAATGCAGTGTGCGACATCTTCCACAGTTGCTACCTGAATGCCGACGATTCCCTGATCAAGCGCGCCTTCGAAGATTTCGATCGCCTGTTCGACGGTCATTACCGCGGCTTCCATGCCTGCGATACCTATTACCACGACAAACAGCACACCCTGGATATGACCCTGGCGCTGGCCCGCCTCATCGACGGCCACGAGCGTCGCAGCGACGGCCACCACACCTTTGGCGCCATGCTGTTCGGTCTGGCGGTGATCACCGCCCTGTATCACGATTCCGGCTATATCCGTAAGCTGGACGACCACGATCATATCAACGGTGCCGAATACACCCGCATCCATGTCAGCCGCAGTGCCGATTTTCTCAGCAACTACCTGCAACTGATCGGTCTCGGCGAATACGCGCC
This sequence comes from uncultured Gammaproteobacteria bacterium, assembly GCA_965368115.1. GTDB lineage: Bacteria > Pseudomonadota > Gammaproteobacteria > SZUA-229 > SZUA-229 > CBDULQ01. The sequence continues at coordinate 9,038 of CBDULQ010000140.1, forward strand.
GATCGCCGCCAACATGGTCCACTACACCGGCTACGAAGTCTCCCCCGATCGCATCCAGCTCCCGGACGAGAAATTCCACATGCTCGGTTACATGATCGGTACCGCCGACCTGATTGCACAGATGGCGGACCGCTGTTACCTGGAGAAATGCCGCGACCGGCTGTACCCGGAATTCGTACTCGGCGGCCTGACCGAAACCGTCAACGACGCAGGTGAACGGGTGGTCGTCTTCGAATCGCCGGAAGACCTGCTCGCCAAGACCCCCGGTTTCTACGATTTTGAAGTGAAAAAGCGTCTGGAACAGATATTCAAGGGCGTGCATCGGTATGCGGAAACCCACTTCAACGGTAACAACCTGTACCTGCAGGCAGTGAAGCAGAATATCCAGCACATTCGCGATCTGCTCAACCAGAATAACGTCGACGACGAACTGCGTCGCGAGCCGCCCACCGACGCCTCCTACCGCGCCCGCATCTTCCGCGCCTGAGCTCGTCGGCTCAGGATTCGTCGAGTAATTTCAGTAGTCCAGCCTCATCCAGCATGGTTACGCCCAACTCTTCCGCTTTGCCGGCCTTGGAGCCCGGGCTGTCGCCCACCACCACATAGC